>NZ_AZUR01000001.1:457500-770625 GCF_000527175.1 Pseudogulbenkiania sp. MAI-1
GACATGAGTAGCGATAAAGCGGGTGAAAAGCCCGCTCGCCGAAAGCCCAAGGTTTCCTACGCAACGTTCATCGGCGTAGGGTGAGTCGGCCCCTAAGGCGAGGCTGAAAAGCGTAGTCGATGGGAAACGGGTCAATATTCCCGTACTCTCGTATAGTGCGATGTGGGGACGGAGAAGGTTAGGTCAGCCAGGTGTTGGACGTCCTGGTTTAAGCCGGTAGGTGGGAGCGGTAGGCAAATCCGCCGCTCTATTAACACCGAGACGTGATGACGAGGCTCTACGGAGCCGAAGTGACTGATACCACGCTTCCAGGAAAAGCCACTAAGCTTCAGCTATACGAGAACCGTACCGCAAACCGACACAGGTGGGCAGGATGAAAATTCTAAGGCGCTTGAGAGAACTCAGGAGAAGGAACTCGGCAAATTGATACCGTAACTTCGGGAGAAGGTATGCCTCTTAGGGTGTAGGACCTCGCGTTCGAAGCCTCGAGAGGTCGCAGAGAATCGGTGGCTGCGACTGTTTATCAAAAACACAGCACTGTGCCAACACGAAAGTGGACGTATACGGTGTGACGCCTGCCCGGTGCCGGAAGGTTAAGTGATGGGGTGCAAGCTCTTGATCGAAGCCCCGGTAAACGGCGGCCGTAACTATAACGGTCCTAAGGTAGCGAAATTCCTTGTCGGGTAAGTTCCGACCCGCACGAATGGCGTAACGATGGCCACACTGTCTCCTCCTGAGACTCAGCGAAGTTGAAATGTTTGTGAAGATGCAATCTCCCCGCTGCTAGACGGAAAGACCCCGTGAACCTTTACTGTAGCTTTGCATTGGACTTTGAACAGACTTGTGTAGGATAGGTGGGAGGCTATGAAACCAGGACGCCAGTTCTGGTGGAGCCGCCCTTGAAATACCACCCTGGTGTGTTTGAGGTTCTAACCTTGGTCCGTGATCCGGATCGGGGACAGTGCATGGTAGGCAGTTTGACTGGGGCGGTCTCCTCCCAAAGTGTAACGGAGGAGTTCGAAGGTCACCTAGGTACGGTCGGAAATCGTGCTGATAGTGCAATGGCAAAAGGTGGCTTAACTGCGAGACCGACAAGTCGAGCAGGTGCGAAAGCAGGACATAGTGATCCGGTGGTTCTGAATGGAAGGGCCATCGCTCAACGGATAAAAGGTACTCCGGGGATAACAGGCTGATTCCGCCCAAGAGTTCACATCGACGGCGGAGTTTGGCACCTCGATGTCGGCTCATCACATCCTGGGGCTGTAGCCGGTCCCAAGGGTATGGCTGTTCGCCATTTAAAGTGGTACGTGAGCTGGGTTCAAAACGTCGTGAGACAGTTTGGTCCCTATCTGCAGTGGGCGTTGGAAGTTTGACGGGGGCTGCTCCTAGTACGAGAGGACCGGAGTGGACGCACCTCTGGTGTACCGGTTGTCACGCCAGTGGCATTGCCGGGTAGCTAAGTGCGGAAGAGATAACCGCTGAAAGCATCTAAGCGGGAAACTCGCCTGAAGATGAGACTTCCCTGAGGACTTGATCCTCCTGAAGAGTCGTTCGAGACCAGGACGTTGATAGGTCGGGTGTGGAAGCGCTGTGAGGCGTGAAGCTAACCGATACTAATTGCTCGTGAGGCTTGATCCTATCATTTGAGTGGCTTGGGCCACGCGGTGAAGTGTGCGACGTACGATCGATTACCCAAATTCGAAATGGAAGCTGACAGGCTTCCAGGCTTCTTCCAGTTTGTTGACAGTTTATGTCTGGCGGCCTTAGCGAGGTGGTCCCACTCCTTCCCATCCCGAACAGGACCGTGAAACGCCTTAGCGCCGATGATAGTGCGGCCTTGCCGTGTGAAAGTAGGACACCGCCAGACTCCCCTCAAGAAAGCCCAGCTCAAACGAGCTGGGCTTTTGGCTTTTACGCTTCCAAACACCTACCGGCTTCTCTCTTTTGGCTCCGGATTGGAACTGCCGTAGCGCCGCTCTTCCTGTTTGAACAGTTCCGCCAGCCGGAGCGCCGAACGCCTCAGTTCGGCTTCCGGTACCCCGGCGTATCCCAATACCAGTCCCCGCCTCGTGGCCGGTCCCCAGAAATGCCGCCCCAAAGGGCGTAGCCATAATCCTTCGCGCGCGGCGATGGCGCTCAGGTGCTGTTCGTCGATGGTGTCGGGCAGCGTGGCAACCAGGTGCATGCCGGCTTCGCCGGGGGAAAGCTCTATACGTTCGCCCAGCCGGCCAAGCAGTGTTTCGCGCAGCAGAGTCTGGCGGATCTGGTAGAGCTCACGCATACGGCGGATATGGCGTGCGAAATGCCCCTCCGCGATGAAGTCGGCCAGTGCTGCCTGGATGGGGTAGTGGCCCTCGCGGTACAGACGGGCGTAGCTGGCGCGGAACGGGTCGATCAGGGCTTCCGGCAGCACCAGATAGCCGAGACGCAGCCCCGGGTACATCACCTTGCTGAAGGTGCCGAGGTAGATCACGGTGCCGCCGTTGGCGAGCCCTTGCAGCGAGGCGAGTGGCTGCGAGCGGTAGCGGAATTCGCTGTCGTAGTCGTCTTCGATGATCCAGCTCTGATGGGTTTCGGCCAGCTTCAGCAGTTCCAGGCGCCGGGCCAGCGACATCACCACGCCGCTCGGATATTGGTGCGAGGGGGTGATGTAGATCAGCTTCGGCGTTTGGGAGGAGGGGGCGGCTGCCGGGTTCAGTCCCTCCGAATCGACCGGTACTGGGACGATGTCGAGGTCGGCGGCGGCCATGGCCGCTTGGGCGCCGGCATAGCCGGGTTCTTCGAGCCAGACCGTGTCACCTGGATCGGCCAGCAGGCGGGCGCACAGTTCCAGTGCCTGCTGGGCTCCCTGGGTGATCAGAATCTGCTCCGGCCGGCATTGCACCGAGCGTGATTGGCACAGGTAGTCGCATAGCACCTCACGCAGGGCCGTGAGTCCGCCGTCCTGGCTGTAGCTGAGCCATTCCGGACCGGGCTGTTTATTGTGGCGCGCGAGCAGCCGTTGCCATTGCTGTTGGGGGAAGGCATCCAAGGCGGGGACGCCGGGTGCGAAAGCGCCATACAAGCCCTGAGGCAGTTTGCTGTGCTGGCTCATCAACTGGCCGCGCCGGCTGAGGCCAGGCAGCGTTGGTGTGGCGGCGGGCTGGGGTGAGCGGTGGGGTTCGAAAACGTCCGAGACGTAGGTGCCCGAGCCGTGCCGGGCTTCCAGGTAACCTTCGGCCAGCAACTGGTCATAGGCGGCCAGCACGGTATTGCGCCCGAGCCGTAGCGCGTTGGCCAGTTGGCGAGAGGCTGGCAGGGTGGTGCCGCCGCGCAGCCGCCCCTGGCGAATCCAGTCACGCAGCCGATGGTAGAGTTGGCGGTGCAGCGCTTCACTGCTCTCGCGCTGGAGGCCTTGCTGCAGGGCGTCGACGATCCAGTCGCTGCTCAAGGTGGTTCCTTTGCTAGTGGAAAAGTGGTTCTTCTGATGGGATGACTTTGCCTGTAGCCTGACTGCATGTCCACTCTGAGATGAAGGAGTCCGAGATGCTGATGGATCAATGCGCGTTTTATGATGCCAAGCTGGCTTACGAGATCGATTCGGCCGATGTTTACGCCATGCTGGAGCAGGGCGAGCCGCTGTTGCTGATCGATGCCCGCTCGGCCGAGGCCTATGGCCGCGAGACCCTGCCGGGCGCGCTCAGCCGGCCGCACCGTTTGATGACGGCGGAAAGCACAGCGGACCTGCCGCGGGACCGCCTGCTGGTGACGTTTTGCGACGGCATCGGTTGCAATGCGTCGACCAAGGGGGCGCTGAAGTTGGCCGAACTGGGCTTCCAGGTGCGTGAGCTGATCGGCGGCATCGATTGGTGGAAGCGCGACGGCTATGCGACCGTGGCCGGTGAACTGGCCCAGCAAACCATGCCGAACGGCCCTGCGGCATGTGCGTGCTGAGGGAGGGATCATGAACCACTTTGATACTTGGCTGAGAGGGAACCCGCGATGAGGTTCTGTGAGTCAATCACTTTGGATGGGCGTCATACCCGGCTGGAGCCGCTGGCGCTGGAGCATCACGATGGGCTGGCGGCAGCGGTTTGCGACGGCGAATTGTGGCGCTTGTGGTATACCGCCATTCCGAAACCGGAGGGCATGCGCGCCGAGATCGAACGCCGACTGGCCTTGCAGCGGCAGGGCAGCATGCTGCCGTTCGCGGTGCGCCGGCTCGACAACGGCGAACTGTGCGGCATGACCACCTTCATGAATATCGAGCAGGAGCGGCGGCGCGTCGAGATCGGCTCGACTTGGTATGCCAAGAGCGCCCAGCGCACGGCGATCAACACCGAGTGCAAGCTGATGCTGCTCGAGCATGCCTTCGATACGCTGGGTTGCATCGCGGTAGAGTTTCGCACCAGTTGGATGAACCAGGCGTCGCGGGCGGCGATTGCGCGGTTGGGGGCCAAGCAGGACGGCATCCTGCGCAATCACCAGCGCTTTGCCGACGGGAGCTACCGCGATACCGTGGTGTTCTCGATCATCGATCTGGAGTGGCCGGCGGTGAGGCAGCATCTGCGCTTCAAACTGGATAGTCGGGAGGCGTGAGATGTACGTGCCCAAACATTTCGAGGCGCCAAGCGTGGAGGCCATGCATGAGCTGATGCGCACGGCGCCGCTCGCCACGCTGGTATCGTCGACGTCGGTGGGGCTCGAGGCCAACCATATCCCGCTGCTGTGGTCGCCCGACCCGGCGGCCCCGTCGGGTTGCCTGCGCGGCCATGTCGCGCGCGCCAATCCCTTGTGGCGCAACGTCACGGGGGAGAGCGAGGTGCTGGCGATATTCCACGGTCCCGACGCCTACGTGTCGCCCGGCTGGTATCCGAGCAAGCAGGAGGACGGCAAGGTGGTGCCGACCTGGAATTACGTGGCGGTGCATGCCCACGGCCGGTTGCGGACGATCGACGACCGGGATTGGCTGCGCGAGCAACTGACCCTGCTGACGGCCGAGCACGAGGCCGGCATGGCGTCGCCCTGGCAGTTGACCGATGCGCCGGCCGGCTACATCGACAAACTGATGGGGGCGGTGGTCGGCATCGAGATCGTGATCAGCCGACTGGAAGGCAAGTGGAAGGCGAGCCAGAACCAGCCGGTAGCCAATCGGGACGGCGTGGCCGCCGGGCTGGCGGTGAGCGGGAGGGCCGGAGCCGCGCGCATGGCGGCATTGGTGGCGGCGGGAGCGGAGCACCGAACGTAGGGCTGACTCGGTCGATAGGTTTCATCGTCGAGGCGGCTCGGGGTAAAATACAACGTTTATTCCGCTGATCGACGTAGAGACCGATGAAACCCCATCCCCGCAATGCCCGTATCAAGGGCGAGCCGCAGCCGCCCAGCCGCTTCATCTTCGGCGACGCCGTGGACGAGGCCGGACTGGAGCCGTGGGAGTACGTGGTCCATACCGGATCGCCCGCCTTCGTCTGCCGCCTGGTCGGCAACGACATGACGCCGTTCGCCGGCCGCGACAGTACCGGCTTCGCCAGCGCGGTGCTGTTCGATGAGGAGGAGCAGCTGACCCATTACGTCTGCAACAGCGGTTTCCGGCTGTTCGATTTTTCCTTCCGCGACGAGGTGCCCAGTGCCGCCCGGCTGCAGGCGATCTGCGACGAGGCGATGACGGTCTATCAGCGCCTGCAGCAGGTCTACAACGAGCGCGACATGGGGCCGAAGGCGCGCGAGATGCGCGTCGGGCCGAGCGAGCCGCTGCCCCCGGCCGAGCGTGCCCGGGCGATTCGTGCCCTGGCCGAAACCGCGCAGGCCGCCGTGGCTGACCCGGTGCGCCGGGTGCAACTGACCGCCGACGTGCAATTGGCCCTGGCTGGCGGCGATCAGGCGGTGTTCACCGAGGCGCAGCTGGCATTGCAGGGCGAGGTGCCGGCGCGCCAACTGCTGGTCGATACGGCTCGCGACTGCATCGCCTTCCCCGAGGTGGTGCGCCAGGACGGCACCAGCGTGTCGTTCGAGCTATGGGCGCTGCCCTTGGCCTTCTCGCGCGCGCAGGGCGGGGTGTGGTGGCATTTCCCCTTGCTGGAGCGCATCGAGGGTGTGCTGGCGGATGCGCTCGACGTGCCGTCGCAGGCCATCCTGTGGGTGTCGCCGACCATCTTCACGCTCGACATGCTGAACGAGCGTTCCTGCCAGAACCTGGTGCACCTGGCGCCGGTGATGGACAGCGGCTGCGACTTCGCGCCGGTCGAGCCGGAGCCGGCGCGCGCCACCTTCGAGGCGGCGCGCAAGACCCAGCAGCCGCAATTGGTGCTGGCGTGGATTCCGTTCATCGTCGAGCGCGGCGTGCTGACCGTCGAGCGCGTGCGTCAGCTCGGCCGCAAGGCGCTGGAGCTGACCATGCCGGTGGTGCAGCAGGCCATCGCCAGCGAGATGGAGTACGGCGAGGCCGAACTGTTCACGCCGCTGCCGTGGTGGGAGGCGCTGTCGGCCGGGGTGCAGGCGTGGAACCGCAAGCGCCTGGGCATGACGGTGGCGCTGGTGGCGGCCGGGCACGGTGGCCTGCAGGAACTGGAGGCGGTGGCGGAGTATCAGCCGGAGCTGCAGGGCTACGATGTCGGCCTCACGCTCAAGGGCAGCGAGGAAGTCGTGGCGCGCACGCCGTGGATGCTGGTGCCGGACGTGGCGCCGGACCGCGAGCTGGCGTTCCACGATCTGGCGTCCTGCCTCAAGGAGGCTGGGATTCCGCTGTCGGAGCGGGTGGCGCGATTGCACTGAGCGCACAGTCGTTTCTACTTGTTGGTCGAAGCCTGTCCTTCGGCTGATGACAAAAAAAGGGGCCGGTTTGTACCGGCCCGAATCGCTTCACACCTGACAGGGTCTTACATTTCAATCAGCGGTCGATGCCGCCCAGCAGCACATACTTGATTTCCAGATAGTCTTCGATGCCGTACTTGGAGCCTTCGCGGCCGAGGCCAGACTGCTTGACGCCGCCGAACGGTGCCGCCTCGTTGGAGAGGATGCCGCTGTTGACGGCGACCATGCCGTACTCCAGGCCTTCCGAGACGCGGAAGATGCGGCCGATGTCGCGCGCGTAGAAGTAGGATGCCAAGCCGAACTCGGTGTCATTGGCCATCTGGATTGCTTCTTCTTCGGTCTTGAAGCGGAACAGCGGGGCCAGCGGGCCGAAGGTTTCTTCCTTGGCGACTTTCATCTGCGGCGTCACGCCGGTGATCACGGTCGGCTCGAAGAAGCTAAAGCCCAGCGCATGGCGCTTGCCGCCGGTAACGAGCTTGCCGCCCTTGGCCAGCGCGTCGGCGATGTGCTCTTCCACCTTGGCCACGGCGTTCATGTCGATCATCGGGCCCTGGTTCACGCCGGCTTCCAGGCCGTTGCCCACCTGCAGCTTGGCCACGGCGGCGGTGAATTTCTCGGCGAAGGCGTCGTACACGCCGTCCTGCACCAGGATGCGGTTGGCGCAGACGCAGGTCTGGCCGGCATTGCGGTACTTGGAGATCATCGCGCCTTCGACCGCGGCGTCGAGGTCGGCGTCGTCGAACACGATGAACGGCGCGTTGCCGCCCAGTTCCATCGATACTTTCTTCACGGTTTCGGCACATTGCGCGATCAGCTTGCGGCCCACTTCGGTGGAGCCGGTGAAGCTGAATTTCTTCACGGTGTCGGAGCCGGTCAGCACGCCGCCGATCTCGGTCGAGCCACCGGTGATCACTGAGAACACCCCGGCCGGGATGCCGGCGCGGTGCGCGAGTTCGGCGATGGCGAGCGCGGAGAGCGGGGTCTGGCTCGCCGGGCGCACCACCATCGGGCAGCCGGCGGCCATGGCTGGGGCGGCCTTGCGCGTGATCATGGCGTTGGGGAAGTTCCACGGCGTGATCGCGGCGGTGACGCCGATCGGCTCCTTGGTCACCAGGATGCGCTTGTCGGCGCCGGTGGAGGGGATGGTGTCGCCGTAGATGCGCTTGGCTTCCTCGGCGTACCACTCGATATAGCTGGCGCCGTAGGCGATCTCGCCCTTGGCCTCGGCCAGCGGCTTGCCCTGCTCGGCGGTCAGGATCACGCCGAGGTCGTCCTGGTTGGCCATCATCAGGTCGAACCACTTGCGCAGCAGGTTGGCGCGCTCCTTGGCGGATTTCTTCTTCCAGCTCTTGAACGCTTCGGCGGCGCCGGCCACGGCGCGCTCGGCCTCGGCGCGGCCCATTTTCGGCACGTGAGCGATAGTCTCGCCGGTAGCCGGGTTGGTGACCGGGATGGTCTCGCCGTTGTCGGCATCCACCCACTGGCCGTTGATGTAGCACTGCTGCTTGAGCAGCGACGGGTCTTTCAGATTCAGCATGGTGTTCTCCGTGTGCGGGGCGTCCGGCCAACCCTCTCAGGTTGGCCGAAGGGGGCGGCTCAGGCGCGCAGCGCGGCCTCGAGCTTGGCCAGCGCTTCCTGGAATACGCTGTCCTCGATGGTCAGCGGGAACAGGAAACGTACCACGTTGGCGTAGGTGCCGCAGGTCAACAGGATCAGGCCCGATTCCAGCGCCTTCTGCTGCACCTTCTTGGCGAACTCGGGGTCGGCCTCGTGGCTGCCCGGCTTGTTGAATTCGACGGCGATCATCGCGCCCAGGCCGCGCACTTCGGCGATCTGCGGCACGGCCTGTTTCAGGCCGTGCAGTTTTTCCTTCAGTTCCTCGCCTAGGCGGCTGGCGCGCTCCAGCAGCTTTTCTTCCTGGATCACGCCGATCACCGCCTTGGCCGCGGCCAGCGCCAGCGGGCTGCCGGCGTAGGTGCCGCCCAGGCCGCCCGGAGCCGGCGCGTCCATCAGTTCGGCGCGGCCGACCAGCGCGGACAGCGGGAAGCCGCCGGCCAGCGACTTGGCCAGGGTGGTCAGGTCGGCGGTCACGCCGAAGTGTTCCATTGCGAACATCTTGCCGGTGCGGGCGAAGCCGGCCTGCACCTCGTCGGCGATCAAGAGGATGCCATGCTTATCACACAGTTGGCGCAGTGCGCGCACCCACTCGACCGGCGCCGGCACGAAACCGCCTTCGCCCTGTACCGGTTCGAAGATGATGGCGGCGACGCGCGACGGCTCGATGTCGTACTTGAACAGGCGCTCGAGGCCGGTCAGCGAGTCGGCGATCGAGACGCCGTGCAGCGCGTTGGGATACGGAGCGTGGTAGATGTCGGCCGGGAACGGGCCGAAGCTGAGTTTGTACGGGGCGACCTTGCCGGTCAGCGCCATGCCCATCATGGTGCGGCCGTGGAAGCCGCCGCCGAAGGCGATCACGCCGGGACGGCCGGTGGCGGCGCGCGCTACCTTGATGGCGTTTTCCACGGCTTCGGCGCCGGTGGAGAAGAACGCGGTTTTCTTGGCGTAGTCGCCTGGGGTCAGGGCGTTGAGCTGCTCCGCTACGTCGACGTAGAGCTCGTAGGGGACGACCTGGTAGCAGGTGTGGCTGAATTTGTTGAGCTGTTCGGCCACGGCGGCCTGCACCTTGTCGTGCAGATGGCCGGTATTCAGTACGCCGATGCCGCCGGCGAAGTCGATGTAACGGTTGCCTTCCACGTCCCACAGCTCGGCGTTCTTGGCGCGTTCGGCATAGAAGCCGCACATCACGCCGACGCCGCGCGGAGTGGCGGCGGCCTTGCGTTGCTGCAGTTGCTGGTTGCTCATGAGGTTTCTCCTGTCGTTCTTTGCCTGAGTGTCGGGCTGGGGGGACGATTTGCATTTGGCTGTGCGGCCCGGCCCTGGTGGCGACAGCAGCTTGGGCGCCGCCGTCGGGGGCCGTTCTTCTGCCTCGGTCCGGGTCCGGTTAGCGCCACGGGTTGAGCAAATTCTAGACAGGTGTTTATTAAAAAGCTACGTTACACTTAATAAATTAAACGCAGGGTGGGTGGAGTGTTGCGCTGCCGCCAAAGAAAATCGGCCGGGGGAAACCGGCCGACAGGGAAAAAACAGGCTAGGAAAAGGGTTAGCGCACGATGAAGGCGTTGACCTCGGCCAGTTGCTCCGGTCCCAGCCGACCGGCGGCCTGGGCCAGCTGCAGCTTGGCGAGCAGGTAGCTGTAGCGCGCCTTGGCGAGTTGGGTCTGGACGTTGTAGTACTCCTGCTCGGCCTGCAGCAGGTCGAGGTTGGTGCGTACGCCGACCTCCTTGCCGAGGCGGGTGGAGTCGAGTTTGCTCTTGGCCGAGACCAGCAGCTGTTGCTGTGCCTTGACGAAGGCGGCACCGCTGGTGACGCCCAGGTAAGCCTGGCGCACTTGTTCGCGGACCTGACGGCGCGACGCCTCCAGCTTGTCCTTGGCGCTGTTCTCATTGGCCGCCGCCTCGCGCACCCGCGAGTCGATGCCGCCGCCGGCGTAGAGTGGCAGGGTCAACTGCACGCCGACGGAAGAGGCGCGAGTCTGTGCAAAACTATTAAACGGGCTGTTGTCGGTGTTGTCGCTGTAGCCGGCGGTGAGCGAGACCACAGGCAGGTGCTGCCCGCGCTTCTCGGTCAGGTCCTGGCTGGCCAGCTGCAGGTTCTGTTCCTGCGCCTTGATGTCCAGGTTGTTGGCCAGCGCCTGGGCGGTCCAGTCGTCGAGGCCGATGGTGGTGGGCTGATCCAGCGGCAGATTGGGCGTGACCGCCTGTACCCCGAGCGGATCGAGGCCGGTGAGGCGGCGCAAGGCGTTGCGTTTGATCTCCAGATCGCTCTCAGCGAGGATCTCTTGCGCCACCGCACCGTCGTAACCGGCCTGGGCCTCGTGGGTATCGGTGATGGTGGCGGTGCCGACCTCGAACGCGGTCTTGGCCTGTTCCAGCTGGCTGGCGAAGGCCTTCTTGGTGGCCTGCGTGGAGGCCAGCGTGTCCTGCGCCAGCAGCACGTCGAAGTAGGCCTGTGCCACGTCGACGATCAGCTGCTGCTCGCTGGCGGCGTAGCGGGTGTCGGCCAGCGCGCTTGCGGTCTTGCCTTTCTGGTAGCCGGTATACTTGCCGACGTCGAACAAGGGCTGGGTCAGCTGCACGCCGGCGCCGTAGCCGGAGAAGCTGCCATGGCTGGATGGTTCGAGCAGGTTGGTGCGGCTGTAGTCGGCGCTCAGCCCCACCTGGGGCAGCAGCCCGGCACGGCCCTGCGGCGCTTTCTCGTGGCCGGCGTCGCGGTCGTAGCCGGCGGCGGCGAAGGCCGCATCGTAGCCGCGTGCCTGCCGCCAGGCCTCCATCAGGTCGAAGGCCCGGGCCGGCAGGGTGGCGATGGCCATGAGGCAGGCCAGGGTAAGGATGCGTGGTTTCATTGGTATTCTCGTCAATGGCTGTTCGCGGAACCGGTTCCGGCTCGTGTCTTGTCCCCGCCTCGATGCCGGCCCGTGGCCGGCAAGGCGTCGGTGCGGCCGAAGCGGGGGCGCTCTGCCTGGCTCCTCATGCTTCGGCGCCTGCCGGCTCCGGTGTCGCGAGGTGTTCCGCAGGGGCTCGCTCGACGCCATGGCTGGAGCGGGGGGCGGGGCGTTGCACCCTGAACCACTGCGCGTACAGCGCGGGCAGGAACAGCAGGGTCAGCACCGTCGCCACCAGCAGCCCGCCCATGATCGCCACCGCCATCGGCCCCCAGAAGGTGCTGCGGGTCAGCGGAATCATCGCCAGGATCGCGGCCAGTGCCGTCAGCATGATAGGACGGAAGCGGCGCAGCGTGGAACCGACCACGGCCTCCCAGCGCTCGACGCCCTCGCGGATGTCATGCTCGATCTGGTCGACCAGGATGACCGAGTTGCGCATGATCATGCCCGACAGCGCGATCACCCCCAGCATCGCCACGAAGCCGAACGGCGCGTGGAAGGCGATCAGCGTCAGCGTCACGCCGATCATGCCGAGCGGCGCGGTGAGCACCACCATCAGCGTGCGCTGGAAGCTCTGCAGCTGCAGCATCAGCAGCGTCAGCACCACCACGATCATCAGCGGCGCCACCTTGGCGATGGCCTGTTGCGACTTGACGCTGGATTCGACCGATCCTCCCATCTCGATGTGATAGCCCAGGGGCAGTGTGGCTTCCAGCTGCTTGAGCTTGGGCGCCAGCTCCTGCACCACCTCCGCCGCCTGCACCCCGTCGGCGGTGTCGGCGCGCACCGTCACCGTCGGCAGACGGTTGCGGCGCCAGATGATGCTCTCCTCCGGCTGGTATTCGATGCGGGCGAGCTGCGAGACCTGGACGAAGCGCCCGTTCGCGGCCTGCACCATCAGGTTGCCGAGACCCCCGACGTCGGTTTTCTCGGCCGGGTTGAGTCGCGCCTCGACGGCGATGGTACGGTCGCCCTCGCGGAACTCGGTCAGCGCGGCGCCCGAGATCAAGAGCTGCAGCTGACGGCCGAGACTCTGGGTCGACGCCCCCAGCGCTCGGGCGCGGTCCTGGTCGATCACGAGGCGCAGCGACTTGACCTGCTCGCCCCAGTCGTTGTTGACCTGGGTCGTGCCGGGCTGGGCACGCAGCAGCGCTTCCAGCCGCGCGGCGATGCGTTTGACTTCCTCGTGACGTTCGCCCATCACCCGATACTGTACCGGATAGCCTACCGGCGGGCCGTTTTCCAGTCGGATCACGCGTCCGCGCAGCAGCGGGAAGTCGTTGTCGAAGGCGTGTTCCAATTGGCGCTTGACCGTTTCACGCACCTTCTCGTCCTTGGTCATGATCATCAGCTGGGCATAGTTGAGATGCTGCATCTGCTGATCGAGCGGCAGGTAGAAGCGCGGCGAGCCGCCACCGACGTAGCTGGTGATGCTGCTGATGCCGGGGTTGTGGGCGAACATCGCCTCCAGTTTCTTCACCTCGCGTTCGGTGGCCTGGTAGCTGGCGCCCTGCGGCAGCCACAGGTCGACCAGCAGTTCCACCCGATTGGACGAGGGGAAGAACTGCTGCTGCACGAACAGCTTGAACGCCCCCAGCGACAGCAGGAACAGCACCAGCGTGCCGGCGATCACCGTCTTGCGGTGATCCAGGCACCATTCCAGCACGCTGCGGAAGCGCAGGTAGAACAGCTTGTGGTAGACGTCGGCATGATCGCCATCGGTCTTGTGCTCCGGCAGCAGCTTGAAGCCGAGATATGGGGTGAAGATCACCGCCACGACCCACGACAGCACCAGCGCCAGCCCGACCACGGCGAACAGGCTGAACACGTATTCGCCGGCGTTGGACTTGGCGAGCCCCACCGGCAGGAAGGTGGCGGCGGTGATCAGCGTGCCGGTCAGCATCGGGAAGGCGGTGCTGGTGTAGGCGAAGGTGGCGGCCTGGAATTTGTTCCAGCCCTGTTCCAGCTTCAGCGCCATCATTTCCACCGCGATGATGGCGTCGTCCACCAAGAGGCCGAGCGCGATGATCAGCGAGCCCAGCGAGATGCGCTGCAGGTCGATGTCGAAGAAGTACATGGCGAGGAAGGTCATCGCCAGCACCAGCGGGATCGACAGCGCCACCACCACGCCGGAGCGCCAGCCCAGGCTGAAGAAGCTCACCGCCAGCACGATGACGACGGCTTCGAGCAGCGAATGCATGAACTCGCTGATCGAGTTCTTCACCACCTTGGGCTGGTCCGAGACCGGCGCGATTTCCACGCCGAGCGGCAGTTCCGATTTGACCCGCGCCATCAACTGCTCGAGGTCGCGTCCCAGGCGCAGCACGTCGCCGCCGTCCTTCATGCTGATGGCCAATCCCA
Organism: Pseudogulbenkiania sp. MAI-1; assembly: GCF_000527175.1. Lineage (NCBI taxonomy): Bacteria > Pseudomonadati > Pseudomonadota > Betaproteobacteria > Neisseriales > Chromobacteriaceae > Pseudogulbenkiania > Pseudogulbenkiania sp. MAI-1. The sequence goes on from NZ_AZUR01000001.1 coordinate 471,152, forward strand.
GCGCCGGCCGGCCGTTGAAGCGCATGCTGAAGCTGGGCGGGGTGACGAAGGCGCGGTGCACGGTGGCGATGTCGTCGAGACGGAAGGTCTGGCCGTTGACCGTAATCGGGGTGCTGCGCACCGCGTCCAGCGTGCCGTAAGCGCCGCTCGGGCGCACCCAGATGCGCTCGCCGGCGGTTTCGAACACCCCGGCCGGGGTGACGGCGTTCTGCTCGGCCAGCGCGTTCCAGATGGTGCGGGTGTCAAGGCCCAGCGTGGCCAAGCGGCTGATGGAGAGATCGACGTAGATGCGCTCCTGCTGTTCGCCGACGATCTCGACCTTGCCGACATCGGGCAGGCGCAGCACTTCCTGCCGGGTGCGGTCGACGTAGCGGCGCAGCTCCTCGGCGCTGAAGCCGTCGCCGGTGAAGGCGAACAGGTTGCCGAAGGTGTCGCCGAACTCGTCGTTGAAGAACGGACCCTTCAGATCAGCCGGCAGGGTCGGACGCAGGTCGCCGAGCTTCTTGCGCACCCGGTACCACTGTTCCGGCACCTCATCGGGGGCGATGCCTTCGCGCAGGTTGAGCAGCAACTGCACTTCGCCGGGCTTGGTGAAGCTCTTGACGTATTCCAGCTCGCCGATCTCCTGCAGCTTCTGTTCCAGCTTGTCGGTGACCTGCTGTTCCATTTCGCTGGCGCTGGCGCCCGGCCACACCGCCTTGACCATCATCGCCTTGAAGGTGAACGCCGGGTCTTCCTTCTGGCCCAGCTGGGTATAGGCCCAGGCGCCGGCCAGCATCAGCGTGATCATCAGGTACAGCACCAGCGCCTGGTGCTTGAGCGCCCATTCGGACAGGTTGAGTCGTTTCATCGGACGCTCCTCAAGGCTGGAGCAGGCGGACCTGCTGTCCGTCGCGCAGCAGATGCACCCCGGCGCTCACCACCTGCTCGCCCGCCTTCAGGGCGCCGCTGACGTGGGCTACGGTATTGCCGATGCTCTCCACCCGGATCTCCCGGCGGCCGACCTTGCGGCTCTTGGGGTCGATCACCCAGACGTAATGCTTGCCGTCCTGATCGAGCAGGGCGGAGAGCGGCAGTTGCAGCTTCTCACCACGGTCCGGTGCCGGCAGCGTCACGGTGGCGCTCATGCCCAGTTGCAGGGCGTCGTTGGCGCCGTCGAGGCTGATGCGCGCGGCGTAGGTGCGGGTGGCCGGGTCGGCGTCGGCCGCCAGCTCGCGCAGGGCGCCGCGGTAGCTTTGCCCGTCGGCCCACAGCTTCACCTGCAGCGTCTTGGCCTCGCGCAGGGCGACCAGCGCGTTTTCCGGCACCTGGATGGCGACTTCGCGCGGTCCGTCCAGCGCCAGCTTCATCACCGCCTGCCCGGCGGCCACGACCTGGCCGGCTTCGGCGCTGACGCTGCCGATCACGCCGTCGGCGTCGGCGCGCAAGATGGTGTAGCCGTTCTGGTTGCGGCTGCCAGCCAGTTGGGCCTGGGCCTGCTGCAGTTGGGCGCGGGCGGCGTTGACGGCGTTTTGCTGGCGATCGACCTGGGCCTGGCTGATGAACTGCTTGCCCAGCAGTTCCTGCGAGCGCTTGAGGTCGGCTTCCTGCTGCACCAGATCGGAGCGGGCGGCGGCGAGCTGGGCCTGTTTGGCCGCCAGGTCGAGTTCGTAGTCGTTGGCGTCGAGCCGGGCCAGTACCTGCCCCTTCTTCACCCGGTCGCCGGCGTTGACCAAGCGCTCGGCGATCTTGCCGCCGACGCGGAACGCCAGCGGGGTTTCCTGCCGGGCGCGGATGTCGCCGGCGAAGCTGGCGCCGGCCTGCGTGGCGTTGCCGCCGGCGGTGACGTAACGCACCGGGCGGATGTCTTCCTGAACCGTGGCCTCCTTGGCGCAGGCGGCGAGCCCGAGCACCGTCAGGCCGGCGAGGAGCCAGGGGGAGCGAGGTGTCTTCATCGTGTCGAATCCTGTTTAGTTGTTGTTTTGGGCGGGGGTGCACAGGCCGTTGAGCACTAGGTCCAGGGCCTGCTGCAGATAGTGCTCCGGCGGGCCGGCCGGTGCCGGAGCACAACAGGGAATGCCGCCGAAGGAGTGGTTCCAGATCACGGTCATCAGCAGCGGGGCGATCAGGCATTCCACCGCACTGTCGATATCGACCGGGCGGAATTCGCCGCGCTCGATACCCAGGTGCAACGCGTCGGCCACCAGTTGGCGGCCACGGACGATGACTTCCTGCTGGTAGAACGCCGCCAGTTCGGGGAAGTTGGCCGCTTCGGCCACCATCAGCTTGCACAAGCCGGCCATGCGGGTCGAGCCAATGTCTTGCCACCAGGCCTGCAGCAGTCTGACCAGCAGTTCGGCGCAACTGCCCTCGTGTTGTGCGCTCATGGCCTGCAGGTTGGTGATGCGTGGCACCAGCGTGTCGCGCACCACGGCCTTGAAGATTTCTTCCTTGTTCTGGAAGTACAGGTAGGGCGTGCCCTTGGTGACGTTGGCGGCGCGCGCGATGTCTTCCATCTTGGTGGCGCGAAAGCCCTTCTCGACGAACAGGGTCAGCGCCGCATCGAGGATTTCCGCCGGGCGGGCGTCTTTCTTGCGCTGCCAGCGTGGTGAAGCTTGTTCGGTGCTCATGAAGATTGCTGAATGGTTGTTCATTTATGGGATGTTAATGTACTGAGTGCGGGCGTCGCTGGCAATTAATAAATAACAGTTCAGCAACGTGATTGATTACAATGCAACACTTCCCGTATCCCCTTACCCAGGAGACCGCACGTGACCGTATCCGCCACCGAAAAGGCGCTCATCCTTGCCGAGGCGCTGCCCTACATCCGCCGTTTCAACGATAAGACCATCGTGATCAAATACGGCGGTAACGCGATGACCGACGACAAGCTGAAGGAAGACTTCGCCAAGGACGTGGTGCTGCTGAAGCTGGTTGGCCTGAACCCGGTGGTGGTGCACGGTGGCGGTCCGCAGATCAACGAGATGCTGGAACGCGTCGGCAAGCAGGGCGAGTTCGTCCAGGGTATGCGCGTGACCGACCAGGAAACCATGGACGTGGTGGAAATGGTGCTGGGCGGCCAGGTCAACAAGGAAATCGTCTCGCTGATCAACCAGCACGGCGGCAAGGCCGTGGGCCTGACCGGCAAGGACGGCCACTTCATCCGCGCCCACAAGCTGTTCCTCAAGGGCGAGGGAGAGGACGAGCAGATCGATATCGGCCGCGTCGGCGAAATCGACTACATCGATCCGGCGCTGGTGTCGCTGCTCGATTCGCAGGATTTCATCCCGGTGATCGCGCCGATCGGCGTCGGCAGCGACGGTGAGGCCTACAACATCAACGCCGACCTGGTGGCCGGCAAGCTGGCCGAAACCCTCCAGGCCGAGAAGCTGGTGCTGATGACCAACACCCCCGGCGTGCTGGACAAGAACGGCAAGCTCTTGACCGGACTGACCGCCGAGAACGTCGACGCGCTGTTCGCCGACGGCACCATCCACGGTGGCATGCTGCCCAAGATCAGCTCCGCCCTCGATGCCGCCAAGAACGGCGTCAACTCGGTGCACATCATCGACGGCCGCGTGCCGCACGCGCTGCTGCTGGAAATCCTCACCGACGCCGGCGTCGGCACGATGATCCGCGCCAGGTAAGCGCATCGGGCAGATATTCGTCCCGGATCATCTATAGTGGAGGCATAACAGGTCCAACTCGTCTGCAAAAGGGGGTCGCATGCAAACTGTCCGACAATTGCTCGAAAGCAAACCCAACCGGAAGCTGATCTTCGTCAGTCCCGACGCTACCGTGTTCCAGGCCCTGCAGGTCATGGCCGAAGAGAACGTCGGGGCGGTGCTGGTGATGCACGAGTGTGATGTGCACGGCATTTTCTCGGAGCGCGACTACGCGCGCCGCATGGTTCTGCAGGGACGCACCTCGGCGGGCACCCACGTGCGCGAGGTCATGACCAGCCGCGTGGTCTATGTGAAGCCGGAGCAGACGGTTGACGAATGCATGGCGCTGATGACCGACAAGCGCATCCGCCACCTTCCGGTAATGGAGGGGTGCGAGGTGCTGGGTGTGGTCTCGATCGGCGATGTGGTGCGGGCCACCCTCGACGAGCAGCAATTCACCATCGACGAGCTGGTGCACTACATCCAGGGCATACGTTAGTCTTCCCGCGTTCTATCCCACGGCGCCGGGGCCGGCCGCGAAGTAAGTGGCTGCCCCGGCGCCGTTTTGCTGTTTTCCGCCAGCGGTGTTGCATCCTCCCAACGTTTCTCCTGTTGTTGCCGGCCGCCTCGGCGCCTCCCCGGTGAGTGGCCGGAGGCCCGCCGCCGTGTCGCCCGACTTCCCCGCAACCCCGCATGGATGCCCGCACTCACTCGTCGGCCGACTTTACGCGCCGTGGTTCACCGCCTCGACCGCCGTGAGGTGATGTCGGGAATTGGCTGCTCTGCGGCGCTTTCAGTCTCCTTGTCGGAGGGAGTTCGCCCCTATTGTCGCGAAGCGCCAGCCGACGCTGTGCCACGGCTGTGCGCGAACGAAACCCATCGAAACAATTCGGAGGCAGACAATGAGCGACAATCGCGGTGTGGTGTATCTGGGGCAAGGGCACGTCGAAGTGCGGCCCATCGGCTACCCGAAAATGGTCGATCCGCAGGGGAGGGCGATCGGCCACGGCGTCATCCTCAAGGTGGTGACGACCAATATCTGCGGCTCGGACCAGCACATGGTGCGTGGCCGCACCACGGCCGAGGTCGGGCTGGTGCTGGGCCACGAGATCACCGGCGAGGTGATCGAGGTGGGCCGTGACGTCGAGACGCTGAAGGTCGGCGACCTGGTGTCGGTGCCGTTCAACGTGGCTTGCGGTCGTTGCCAGACCTGCAAGGAACAGCACACCGGCGTGTGCCTGAACGTCAACCCGTCGCGCGCCGGCGGTGCCTACGGCTATGTCGACATGGGCGGCTGGATCGGCGGCCAGTCCGAGTACGTGATGGTGCCGTACGCCGACTTCAACCTGCTCAAGTTCCCGGACAAGGACAAGGCGATGGAGAAGATCCGCGACCTGACCTGCCTGTCCGACATCCTGCCGACCGGTTACCACGGCGCGGTGACGGCCGGCGTCAAGCCGGGCTCGACCGTCTACATCGCCGGCGCCGGCCCGGTCGGCATGGCCGCCGCCGCCTCGGCACGCCTGTTGGGCGCCGCGGTGACCATCGTCGGCGACATGAACGCCGAGCGCCTGGCGCACGCCAGGGCGATGGGTTTCGAGACCGTCGACCTGTCGCTCGACGCCACGCTGGGCGAGCAGATCGCGGCCATCCTCGGCACACCGGAGGTGGACTGCGCGGTCGACTGCGTCGGCTTCGAGGCGCGCGGCCACGGCTCGCACTCGCACGAAGAGGCCCCGGCCACGGTGCTCAACTCGCTGATGGAAGTCACCCGCGTGGCCGGCGCCATCGGCATTCCGGGCCTGTACGTGACCGACGATCCGGGCGCGGTCGACGCCGCGGCCAAGCGTGGTAGCCTGTCGATCCGCTTCGGTCTTGGCTGGGCCAAGTCGCACTCCTTCCACACCGGCCAGACCCCGGTGATGAAGTACAACCGCAACCTGATGCAGGCCATCCTGTGGGATCGTCTGCCGATCGCCAAGATCGTCAACGTCAGCGTGATCTCGCTTGACGAGGCGCCGAACGGCTACCGCCAGTTCGACGGCGGCGCACCGCGCAAATTCGTCATCGACCCGCACGGCATGCTCAAGTCGGCCTGATCGTCCTGCTGTAAACGAAGCGGGCGAACGCATTGCGTTCGCCCGCTTTTTCTTTGTCCTGTGCCCTGGCCGTCACCGGTTTCAGGTGGCGCCCGGTACGATGCGCCTTGCCATCTGCTGCAGTGCTGGCGCGATGTCCTGTTCGAAGCGTTCCGGCATGAACAGCGCCGCCGGGCCGCTGGCGTTCAGGCTCATCGGCGGCTGCCCCGGGATAGGCGAGGGCAGCGGCACGCCCACCGCCATCACCTCCGGCACGAACTCCCCGAACGAGCTGGTGTAGCCGCGCTCACGGTAACGCGTCAGCGCCGCGTCGAGCCGGTTCTTGATCGCCGGCCACTCGTCGCCGTAGCGGTTGGCCAGTTCGACGTCGAGCCGGGCGCGCTCCACCGCGCCCAAACCGGCGTAGCAGGCGCGGCCGATGGCGGTGGTGGCGACCGGCACGCGTGAACCGACGGTCAGTTGCACCGACACCCGCGCCGCGCTGCGGCAGGTTTCCAGGTACACCATGTCGCTGCCGTCGCGCATCGCCAGACTCACCGAGACGTTGTGGCTGAGCGCGAATTCACGCATCAGGGGCGCGGCGGCACGGCGCACGTCGTAACTCGCCAGCACCACCGACCCCAGTTCCAGCACCGCCAGGCCCAGCCGATAGAAGCCGCTGTCCGCCTCGTGGCTCAGATACCCCAGTTGGGTCAGGGTGTAGGTCAGCCGCGACACGGTGGACTTGGGCAGGCCGGTGCGTCGCGCCAGCTCCTGGTTGGACAGTCCACTCTCGCCGGAGCGGAAGGCGGACAGCACTGTCAGGCCGCGCGCCAGCGCGGTGACGAACAGCCTGTCCTTATCGTCGTGCTCTTCCGTCATGGTGTTCTTTCCCCTTGGTTTCGGCGCGGCAAGCATAGCCTGCCTGCTCGTCGCGGCCAAGAAATCGCTTTACAAGCCGCCCGGCCGCTTGCTAGTCTATTTCACATTATGAAATTAAATTCCGCATAGCGGAACTAATTAACCGCAAAGGAGAGTTGCCGATGGCCGCCCCAACCAGCCGTGCCCCGTTTTCCTGGGAAGATCCGCTTCTGCTCGACACCCTGCTGACCGAAGAAGAGCGCATGGTGCGCGATACCGCCCACGCCTACTGCCAGGAACAGCTGATGCCGCGCATCCTGACGGCCAACCGGGAGGAGCGCTTCGATCGCGAGATCATGAACGAGATGGGCGAGCTGGGCCTGTTGGGCTGCACCATCGACAGCCACGGCTGCGCCGGGCTCTCCCACGTCGCCTACGGCCTGATCGCGCGTGAAGTGGAGCGTGTCGACTCCGGCTACCGTTCGGCGATGAGCGTGCAGTCATCCCTCGTCATGCACCCGATCTGGGCCTACGGCACTGAAGCGCAGAAAGATAAGTACCTGCCCAAGCTCGCCAGCGGCGAATGGGTCGGCTGCTTCGGCCTGACCGAGCCCGACGCCGGCTCCGACCCGGCCGGCATGAAGACCCGCGCACGCAAGGTGGACGGCGGCTATGTGCTCAAGGGCAGCAAGATGTGGATCACCAACAGCCCGATCGCCGACGTGTTCGTGGTCTGGGCCAAGGACGACGAGGACGAGATTCGCGGTTTCCTGCTGGAGAAGGGTATGCAGGGGCTGTCGGCACCGAAGATCCACGGCAAGTTTTCGCTGCGCGCCTCGATCACCGGCGAGATCGTGATGGACGACGTGTTCGTGCCGGAAGAGAACCTGCTGCCGGGCGTGAAGGGCCTGAAGGGGCCGTTCGGCTGCCTCAACAAGGCGCGCTTCGGCATCGCTTGGGGCGCGATGGGGGCCGCCGAATTCTGCTGGCACGCGGCGCGCCAGTACACGCTGGACCGTAAGCAGTTCGGCCGTCCGCTGGCCGCCAACCAGCTGATCCAGCTCAAGCTCGCCAATATGCAGACCGAGATCGCGCTGGGCCTGATGGCCGCGCTGCAGGTGGGCCGGCTGCTGGACCAGGGCCGCGCGGCGCCGGAGATGATCTCGCTGATCAAGCGCAACAACTGCGGCAAGGCGCTCGACATCGCCCGCGTGGCGCGCGACATGCATGGCGGCAACGGCATCGCCGACGAGTTCCACGTCATCCGCCACGTGATGAACCTGGAGGCGGTCAACACTTACGAGGGTACGCACGACGTGCATGCCCTGATTCTGGGCCGGGCCCAGACCGGGATTCAGGCGTTCGCCTGATAGGGAGCGGCCGCCGAGGCTCCACCCGGCGGCCATGGTCGTTCCTGTCTGTCCTTGGCCCGGCGCGACCGGGCCATTTTTTTCGCCGTGGCAGTCCGAAGCGGATGGCATGCCGTCCGTTCCGGCCTGTTTCGGCCACCCTTCTGAGGAGATGACAATGTCTGGCGCCCTTTCCGGTTTCAAGGTTCTCGATCTGACCCGCGTCCTGGCCGGCCCGTGGACCGGCCAGCTGCTGGCCGACCTCGGCGCCGAGGTGATCAAGGTGGAACGCCCCGGCCAGGGCGACGACACCCGGCAGTGGGCGCCGCCCAGCCTGCCGGACGGCACCGCCGCCTATTTCCTGTGCGCCAACCGCGGCAAGCGCTCGGTCACCGTCGACATCACCCGTCCCGAAGGCCAGGCCATCGTGCGCCGCCTGGCCGCAGAAGCCGACGTGCTGCTGGAAAACTACAAGGTCGGCGGGCTGAAGAAGTACGGGCTCGACTATGACAGCCTCAAGCAGCTCAACCCGCGCCTGGTGTACTGCTCGATTACCGGCTTCGGCCAGGACGGCCCCTACGCCGAACTGCCCGGCTACGACTACATCGTGCAGGGTATGAGCGGGCTGATGAGCATCACTGGTCCGGCCGACGGCGAACCGCACAAGGTCGGCGTGGCGGTGACCGATCTCTTCACCGGTCTTTACGCCGCCAACGCGGTGCAGGCGGCGCTGCTGGCACGCAGCCGCACCAGAGAGGGCCAGTACATCGACATGGCGCTGTTCGACTGCTCGCTCGCCATGCTGGCCAACGTCAACATGAACTGGCTGATCGGCCGCACCGTGCCGCCGCGGCTCGGCAACGCCCATCCCAACATCGTGCCCTACCAGGTGTTCAGGACCGCCGGGGAAGGGCACTTCATCCTCGCCTGCGGCAACGACAAGCAGTTCCGCGCGGTCTGCCAGCTGATCGGCCGGCCGCAACTGGCCGACGACGAGCGCTTCGCGACCAACCCGGCGCGGGTACAATATCGCGATCAGCTGGTGCCGCTGCTGGCCGAAGCCTTCCTGGCCCGTGGCCGCGACGAGTGGCTCAAGGCGCTCGACGAGGCCGGCGTGCCGTGCGGGCCGATCAACAACGTGGCCGAGGCCTTCGCCGATCCGCAGATCAAGCATCGCGGCATGGAAATCCACCTGGAAGACAGCGCCGGGCAGGACGTGCCGCTGGTTGGCTGCCCGATCAAGCTGTCCGGCACCCCGGTGGCGTATCACCGCGCCCCGCCCAAGCTCGGCGAAGACACCGACGCGGTATTGCGTGCTCTGGGGTATGATGGTGAGTCAATTGTGCAACTGCACGAAACAGGAATAATTTAAACGCTTGTTTGATTTTTGACGGACGGACATGATTCATTGCATCATGTTGCCATTCATTCCAAACAGCATTAGGAGCGAGAAAACGAAGCCCGTCAGGGCGAGTTTCTGCGAAGCTAAGGCGAAGGCAAGTGAGCCTAGCCGACAAAGTTATCGCTTCTAAGGCGAGTTGGAACAACGTCATTCGGATGAGCGAGGAGTAGCGGTGGAACGCGAATACATGGAATACGACGTGGTGATCGTGGGCGGCGGGCCTTCCGGCCTGACCGCGGCGATTCGCCTCAAGCAACTGGCGGCCGAAAAGGGGCAGGACATCAGCGTCTGTCTGCTGGAAAAGGGCTCCGAGATCGGCGCGCATATTCTCTCTGGCGCGGTGATCGAACCCCGGACGCTGAACGAACTGATCCCGGACTGGAAAGAGAAGGGCGCCCCGCTCAACACCCCGGCCAAGAAGGACCAGTTCCTGCTGCTGACCGAGACCGAGTCGATCCAGCTGCCCACTCCGCCGCAGATGCACAACGAGGGCAACTACATCATCAGCCTGGGCAATTTCTGTCGCTGGCTCGGCCAGCAGGCCGAGGAGCTGGGCGTGGAAATCTACCCCGGCTTCGCCGCCGCCGAAGTGCTCTACCACCCGGACGGCTCGGTCAAGGGCGTGGCCACCGGCAACGTCGGCACCGGCAAGAACGGCGACCTGGAAGGCGAGCCCGGCATCGAGCTGTGGGCCAAGCAGACCATCTTCGCCGAAGGCTGTCGCGGCTCGCTCACCAAGACCCTGTTCGAGCGCTTCAAGCTGCGTGACGGCGCCGACCCGCAAACCTACGGCATCGGCATCAAGGAACTGTGGGAAGTCCAGCCCGAGAAACACGAACCGGGCAAGATCACCCACACCGCCGGCTGGCCGATGGACACCGCCACCTACGGCGGCTCCTTCCTCTACCATCTGGAAAACAATCAGGTGGTGGTGGGCTTCGTGGTCGGGTTGGATTATCAGAACCCTTACCTGTCGCCCTACGAGGAATTCCAGCGCTTCAAGACCCATCCGGCCATCAAGGGGGTGTTCGAAGGCGGGCGCCGCCTGTCCTACGGCGCGCGCGCCATTTCCGAAGGCGGGCTGCAGAGCATCCCCAAACTGACGTTCCCGGGCGGGGTGCTGATCGGCGACACCGCCGGCTTCCTCAACGTGCCCAAGATCAAGGGCACCCACACCGCGATGAAGTCCGGCATGCTGGCCGCCGAGGCCATTGTCGAGGCGCTGTCGTCCGCCGTGGAAGGTCAGCCGATCGAAGCCACCGCGTACACCGCCAAGTTCAGGCAGAGCTGGCTCTACGACGAACTGCACCGCGTGCGCAACATCCGCCCGTCGTTCCGTTGGGGCTTGTGGCCGGCGATGCTCTACTCGGCCATCGATACTTATCTGTTCCGGGGACGTGCGCCGTGGACGCTGCATCACAAGCATGCCGACCACGAATGCCTGAAGACCAAGGACGAGTGCGAGCCGATCGCCTATCCGAAGCCGGACGGCGTGCTGACCTTCGACCGCCTGTCGTCGGTGTTCATCTCCAACACCAACCACAGCGAAGACCAGCCTGCGCACCTGAAGCTGAAGGACCCGACGGTACCGATCCGCATCAACCTGGAAAAGTACGACGCACCGGAGCAGCGCTACTGCCCGGCCGGGGTGTACGAGATCGTCGGCCGCGAGGAGGGCGCACCGCGCCTGCAGATCAACGCGCAGAACTGCGTGCACTGCAAGACCTGCGACATCAAGGACCCGACCCAGAACATCAACTGGGTGACGCCGGAAGGCGGCGGCGGGCCCAACTACCCGAACATGTGATCGAGCAAACCCGGCGTTATGCCGGGTTTTTTCTGGCCATGCGCCTTGACAGGGCAGGGCGGCTGTCGGCATGATGGGGCCATGCTTAAATCCTTTGTCACCTCCTACGTCTATTTTTATTGGTACCGCAGCTCAAGGCGGCACCAAGGGGCGTGTGTGCTCTGACAAAGCAAACCCGACACACCAGATTCCCGACAAATGCCGCCGCGGTTCAGGCGGCATTTGTCTTTTCCAGCTCCGGCAAATGATCCTCCCGAACCGCAGTGAAAACCGATTTCACTGGAGAAGAAGATCATGAACCCCCGCCATGAAGCCCTGCCGAGCGTTGACGCCGGACTGTCGAGCCTGCCGGGCTGTGCTATCACCCTGTTAAGGGATGCCGAGTTGCTGTCCGAGGGCGCCAGCGGCGTGGCCGAGCTGCGCGCCGCCCAGCCCGTGCCCGGCACCCTGCTGCTGGCGGAGTCGCGCCTGCCCGGCATCCGCACCGTGGCCATGCTGTTGGCCGCCGCCCGGCACCGCGCCAATGGCGGCCGTGCGCCGGCCCGCTTCAGCGACGCGGCCGACTGGCTGGCGGCACGCATCCTGCTGCTGGGCCTGAGCCACGTGGCGGTGAATGCCGACACGCTGCCGCAACTGGACGAGGCGAACCGCCGCGTGGTCGAATTGTCCCACCGGCTGGGGCTGCCGCTGCGACCGGCCGCTCCGGTGCTGATGACCGGCGGGGCCGATACCGAGGTGGCGGGACCGAGCTTGGCGTTGTGGCTGGACCGCTGCCCGCTGGATAAGGTGCTCGAATTCGGCCGTGCACAGACGGCGCAACTGCTGGCTCGCTGGGAGGCGGTCGGCGCAAAATCCAAGAATAAGGAAACGGCATGGAACTGATCGACCGGGAGTTCGAGCGCAAGCTCAACAACCTGACGCTGACCGTCTACATCCTGCAGGCGGCGAGCCTGTTCGTCGGGGTGACGGCGATCGTCGGCATCGTCATCAACTACCTGAAGCGCGACGACACCCGTGGCACGCTCTACGAGAGCCACTTCCTGTGGCAGATGCGCACCTTCTGGTGGGGGCTGCTGGGTCTGGCGCTGGGTTATCTGACGGTGTTCCTGCTGGTCGGCTTCCTGATCCTGTTCGCCGTCTACGTCTGGCTGATCTACCGGGTGGTCAAGGGCTTTCTCAATCTGAACGACGGCAAGCCGATGCCATTGTAAAGACAGGTTTTTTTTCCGCCGTCGCATGGTCAGTTGGCCCGGTCTTTGGCACAATGCGCTTCCCCGAGTTCGAGTGCCCGTCATGAATGCCGATGACCTTCTCCTGCTGGTGACCCGCCAGATGCCGTTCGGCAAGTACCAGGGCCGGCTGATTGCCGACCTGCCCGGGCACTACCTGGCCTGGTTCGCCCGCGAGGGCTTTCCCAAGGGGGAAATCGGCCGCTTGCTGCAGCTGGCCTTCGAACTCGATCACAACGGACTGTCGTCCCTTTTGGACCCCTTACGGAAACGGTAACAGCATGGCGATTCAATGGTTTCCCGGCCACATGAACAAGGCGCGCAAGGATCTGGCCGAGCGCGTCAAGGATATCGACGTGGTCATCGAAATGCTGGATGCCCGTCTGCCAGCCTCCAGCGCCAACCCGATGATCGCCCGCATGACGCGCGGCAAGCCGGCGTTGAAGATTCTCAACAAGCAGGACCTGGCCGACCCGGCCGTGACCCAGGTCTGGCTGGATTACTACTGCGCCAGGCCAGGCACCCGTGCCATCGCGCTGGATGCCGGCGAGCGCGCGCCGGTCACCAAGCTGGTATCGGCCTGCCGCGCCCTGGCGCCCAACCGCGGCGGCCTGGAAAAGCCGCTGCGCGTGCTGATCTGCGGCATCCCCAACGTCGGCAAGTCGACGCTGATCAACAGCCTGACCGGGCGACGCATCGCCAAGACCGGCAACGAGCCGGGCATCACCAAGGGCCAGCAGCGCATCCTGCTGGCCGACGACTTCGAACTGGTCGATACCCCGGGCATGCTGTGGCCCAAGATCGAGGTGGAGGAGGGCGGCTACAACCTGGCTGCCAGCGGCGCGGTCGGCCGCAATGCGCTGGACGAGGAAGAGGTGGTGCTGGAACTGCTACGCTACCTGATGAAGCATTACACCCCGTTGTTGCAGGAGCGCTACAACGTCGGCGACATCGACGGCTGGCAGGATTTCGAGGTGCTGGAGCAGATCGGCCGGCGCCGCGGCGCCATGCTGGGCGGCGGGCGCGTCAACATCCAGAAGGCGGCCGAGATCGTGCTGACCGACTTCCGTGCCGGCAGCATCGGCCCGATCACGCTGGAGCGGCCGGACGAGTGGAAGGCCTGGGAGAAGGCTGCGCGCGAGCGCGAGGCACAGCGTCAGGCCCTGCGCGAGGCGCAGCGGCTGGAGAGGGAACAACGAGCCAAGGGCTCGCGCTGAGCGGCGTGGAGCGGTTGATGCAATGAAAACGGGTGCCACCAGGCACCCGTTTCGTTTTGGCGGGCAAGACCGAAGGCCTAATCGTTGCCCTTCAGCAGCAGCACCAGGCCCGCCGCGGCCACGATCAGCGTTAGCGCCTTGCCGGCCCAGGCGGTCCAGTGTTCGCCCGGTTCCAGGCAGGCCACCTGTGGCCGCTCCGGGTTGTAGTACACGCGCACCACCGCGCCGTGCGGGTAGCGCGCCAAGACCGCTTCGGCCTGCTCACGGCTTTGCATGGCGCCGGGGTTGGGGTAGCGCCGGATCGACGATTCGTGGATCTGTCCGCCGACGCTGTAGCGGTAGCGCAGCTGCGGCAGGTAGTCCTCGCGCTGGCCATCGCCGCCCGGATGGGGGCGGACGTCCAGCCGGCTTTCCACGATGGTGCCGCTGGTGACGGGCCAGTGCGCGGCGCTCTGGCCCTTTTCGCCCAGCTTCCACAGGTAAACGAAGGCGGCACCGCCGATCAGCATCAGCGCGAGTGCCATCAGCCGCGTCACACCGCCTCGCCTGGTTGCTCGAACCAGGTCTGCAGGATGGCCTGCGCCGCCACCTGGTCCAGCGCTGGTTTCTGCTTGCGGCCGCGCACGCCGGCTTCGTTGAGCAGGCTTTCCGCGATCAGCGAGGTGTGGCGCTCGTCGACCAGCCACACCGGCAGGCCGAAGCGGCCCTTGAGGCGATTGGCGAAGCGGCGCGAGAGCCGGGTCAGGTCGTGCTCGGTGCCGTCGGCGTGCACCGGCAGGCCAACCACCAGCTGGGCCGGGCGCCATTCCTCGATCAGCTTGCCGATGGCGGTGAAGCGCTGTTCGGTGATCTCGGTGTCGATGGTGGTCAGCGGATGGGCGATGCCGAGCAGCGTCTCGCCCATGGCGACGCCGATGCGGCGTTCGCCGAAATCGAAGGCCAGCGTGGTTCCGTCAGGCATGGCCGCAATCGGTGGAGAGCAGGGTGGGGTCGAAGCCCAGCAGCGCCATGGCCGCGTCGTAACGTTCCTCGGCCGGCAGCGAGAAGATGATGTGCGGGTCGGCCTTGACCGTCAGCCAGCCGTTGTTGCGGATTTCCTCTTCGAGCTGGCCGCTCGACCAGCCGGAGTAGCCCAGGCTGACCATCATGGTGTCCGGGCCCTTGTTCTCGGAGACCGCCACCAGCACGTCCTTGGAGGTGGTCAGCGCCACCTCGTCGGTGACCAGCAGGCTGGTTTGCCAGTTGCCGACCGGCATGTGCAGCACGAAGCCGCGCTCCGGCTGCACCGGGCCGCCGAAGTAGACCGGCTCGCCCTGCAGCGCTTCTTCGTCCAGCGGCAGGTCGATCTGGTCGAACAGCTGCGCCATGGCGATGCCGGAGGGCTTGTTGACGATGATGCCCATGGCGCCGTGCTCGCCATGCTCGCAGAGGTAGACCAGCGAGCGCGCGAACAACGGATCGGTCATGCCGGGCATGGCGATCAGGAACTGATTGGACAGGGTGAGCGATTCCATGAAGCCATTATGGCACAACTCGCGGCAGGTACCAGCGGGCGACGGCGTCGCCTGCCTGACGTAAAATGCGGGCTTTCGCTCCCTTTGTTGCGAGGACGTCTTGCGTCTCACCCATATCAAACTGTCGGGCTTCAAGTCCTTTGTCGATCCTACCGCGATCCCGGTGCCGGGCCAGTTGGTGGCGGTGATCGGTCCGAACGGCTGTGGCAAGTCCAACGTGATCGATGCGGTGCGCTGGGTGTTGGGCGAGTCGTCGGCCAAGCAACTGCGCGGCGAATCGATGCAGGACGTGATCTTCAACGGCTCGTCCACGCGCAAGCCGGTCAGTCGCGCTTCGGTCGAGCTGGTGTTCGATAACGGCGACGGCCAGCTCACCGGGCCGTGGGGGCAGTACGCCGAGGTGGCGATCAAGCGCGTGCTGACACGTCAGGGCGAGTCGAGCTACTTCATCAACAACCAGCAGGTGCGCCGGCGCGACATCACCGACCTGTTCCTCGGCACCGGCGTGGGCGCGCGCGGCTACGCGGTGATCGAGCAGGGCATGATCTCGCGCATCATCGAGGCGCGCCCGGAGGAGCTGCGCGCCTACCTGGAAGAGGCGGCCGGGGTGTCCAAGTACAAGGACCGGCGCCGCGAGACCGAGAACCGCCTGGCCGATACCCGCGACAACCTGGAGCGCATCGGCGACCTGCGCCAGGAGCTGGAGCGCCAGGTCGAGAAGCTCACCGAACAGGCCGAGGTGGCGGCACAGTTCCACGACCTGAAGGGCGCGCTGACCCACAAGCAGAACCTGCTGGCGCTGGCGCGCCGCGAAGAAGCCGCTCGCACCGAGGCCGCCGCGCGTGCCGAACTGGCGCGCATCGAGACCGAGGAGGCAGCGCAGGAGGCGGCGCTGACCCACCTGGAGACCGAGCTGGAAACGGTGCGCGAGCAGCACTTCGCCGCCAGCGATGCGGTGCACGCCGCGCAGCAGGCGCTGTTCGAGGCCAACGCGCAGCTGGCGCGGCTGGAAGAGGCGCAGCGCCACCGCGAGCAGAGCCGCGCCCGGCTTGTGCGCGAACTGGCCGTCGCCGGCAGCGAGCGGCAGACGCTGGCCGAAAGCCGGGCCGTGGTCGCCGCCCAGCTCGACGAGTGGCTGCCGCGCCACGAGGAGGCGCAGCTCAAGCTGGAGGAAGCGCAGCTGGCGCTGGAGGATGGTGCCGACGCGCTGCCGCGCGCCGAGGGCGATTTCCGCCAGGCCGATCAGGCGCTGACCCAGCTCACCAGCCAGCAGGCCAACCTGATGCGCGAGCGCGACCTCGGGCGCCAGCGCGTCGAACACCTGAACCAGGCATTGCAGCAACTGGCGGGACGGGAGGCGGCGCTCTCGCGCGAGCTGGCCGACCTCAACCTGCCGGAACAGGCCACGCTGGCGGCGGCCGAGGCCGAAGTGGCGCGCGCCCGTTCCGCGCTCGACGCGGTGCGCGCCCGGGTGGTGGCGGACGAGGCCAAGCTGGCGGATCTCGCTTCCGAGCGAGAACGGCTCGACGAAACCCTGGCCGAACGCCGCGCCCAGCTCGCGCGGGCCGAAGCCGAGGCCGCCGCCTTGCAGGCGGTGCTGGCGCGCGAGGCTGCCGGCGAGCAGCTCTCCGGCTGGCTGGAGCAGCAGGGGCTGGCCGAAGCGCCGGCGTTGTTGCAGGCGCTGAACGTCGACCCGGCCTGGCGCGTGGCGCTGGAGGCGGTGCTGGCGGAGCGCCTGACCGCGCGTGCCGGCCGGTTGCCGGATGCCTTGCCGCCGGCCCCGCTTTGTCTGGTGGACGGCGCAACACACGCTGTGTTGCGTGCGGAAACCCGATCCTGGCCGGCCTTGTTCGATTGTGTCGCGGCTGATGACGCCTTTGCCGCCGTGCTCGCCGACTGGCTCGCCGGCGTGTATCGCGCCGATACCCTGGAGCAGGCGCTGGCGCGGCGCCAGGAGCTCACTGCGGGCGAGTGCTGGGTGACGCCGGAAGGGCACCGCATCGGTATCGCCAGCGTCAGCTTCCACGCCGCCGCCAGCGACGACGGCGTGATGGCGCGTAAGAGTGCGCTCGACGCCGCGCTGGAGCGGGCCGCCGCCCTGCAGCCGGAGATCGACGCCGCACAGCGCCGGCGCGAAACGCTGCAGAGCCAGAGCGGCATGCTGGCCGAGGCGGTGCGTGCGCAGAAGGGGGCCTTGACCCGGCTCGAGGCCGAACTCAACGCCGCCACGCTGGAACAGGTCAAGCTCGACCAGGCGGCGCGCCAGGGCGCGGCGCGGCTGGCCGCGATCGAGGCCGAGCGCGAGCGCATCGCCGACGAGCGCGCGCGTGCCGGGGAGGAGATCGGCGAGGCCGGCATCGGCAGCGAGGAAGCGGCGCTGATGCTGGAAGAGCTGGCGTTGACCCTGGAAGAGGCGCGGCTGGCGCGACTCAACGCCGAGACCGGGCTGCAGCTGGCGCGCAACAAGACGCGCGACGCCGAACGCCTGGTGCACGAGGCGCGGCTGGAGCTGAACACCGCCGAGCAGAAGGTGGCGGAACTGGCGCGCCGCGGCAAGGAACTGGAAGAACGCGACGACCAGCTCGCCGAACGGCTGGAAAACCTGGCCATGGAGGCCGAGACGGTGGACGAGGCGGTGCCGGAAGAGGCGCTGCAGCTGGCGCTGGAGCAGCGTGACGAGCGCGAGGCGCAGCTCGCCGCGGTGCGCGACCAGCTCAACGGCCTGACCGAGCAGCTGCGCCAGCTCGGCCAGCGCCAGCACGAGGTCAGCGCCGCGTTGCCGGCGCTGCGCAACGCCCGCGCCGACTGGCTGCTCAAGCATCAGGAAGCGCGGCTGGGTGTGGAGCGTTTCAACGAGGAGCTGAAGGAGGCCGGTGCCGACGAGGCGGCGCTGCTGGCCGACCTGACCGACTCGGTCAAACCCAACGCCCTGGCGGCCGAGATCGCCCGTCTCGCCCGGGCGCTGGAAAACCTCGGTGCGGTCAACCTGGCGGCACTCGATGAGCTGCAGCAGGCGCGCGAGCGCGGCGACTACCTCGCCAGCCAGAGCGACGACCTGTTGCAGGCGATGGCGACGCTGGAGGAGGCCATCGCCAAGATCGACGGCGAGACGCGCGATATGCTGCAGTCCACCTACGATGCGGTCAACGCCAAGATGAGCGAATTCTTCCCGACGCTGTTCGGCGGCGGCCGCGCCGAGCTGGTGCTGACCGGCGAGGACCTGCTCGACGCCGGGGTGCAGATCATCGCCCAGCCGCCCGGCAAGAAGAACAGCACCATCCACCTGCTGTCCGGCGGCGAGAAGGCGCTCACCGCGATGAGCCTGGTGTTTTCCCTGTTTAGCCTCAACCCGGCGCCGTTCTGTCTGCTCGACGAGGTCGACGCCCCGCTCGACGACGCCAATACCAGCCGCTTCTGCGACCTGGTCAAGCGCATGGCCGAGCGCACCCAGTTCCTCTACATCTCGCACAACCGCCTGACCATGGAGATGGCGGAGCAGCTGGTCGGCGTCACCATGCAGGAACAGGGCGTCAGCCGCATCGTCGCGGTGGACATCGTCGAGGCCTTGCAGATGCGCGAGACCGCCTGAGAAAAACAAACAGCCCGCCATTCCGGCGGGCTGTTTGTCATGTCGGCTGCGTGAGGGGCTTACTCGGCCTTGGCGGCTTCGATCGCCACTTTCAGCGTCACGTCGTCGGCGATGGCGGGCAGGAAGGTCTTCATGCCGAAATCGCTGCGCTTGATCACGGTTTCGGCATTGGCGCCGTAGGTTTCCTTGCCGGTCATCGGGTGCGGCTTGCCGGCGAACTGGGTCACCTTCAGCGTCACCGGCTTGGTCACGCCGAGCAGGGTCAGGTCGCCCTTCACCGCGGTCAGCTTGTCGCCCGAGAACTCCAGGTCCTTGGACTTGAAGGTGATGGTCGGGAACTGCGCCACGTTGAAGAAATCCTTGCTCTTCAGGTGCTTGTCGCGGTCCGGCAGGAAGGTCTGCAGCGAGTCGGTGTCAATGGTGATGTCGACCGTGCCCTTCTTGGCGGCGGTGTCGAGTTCAACCTTGCCGCTGGTCTTGGTGAAGGTGCCGGACTGTACCGAGAAGCCCAGGTGGTTCACCTCGAAGCGCGAGTAGGTATGGGTCGGGTCAACGTTGTAGGTTACCGGGGCGGCCAGGGCGGCGGTGCTCAGACCGGCCAGCGTGGCGGCGATCAGGGTTTGCTTCATCATGTTTTACTCTCTCCTGCAGGTTGCTTACTTGGTATTGGCCGGGAAGGCCACGCGGAACTTGATCTGCACTTCGTCGGCGACGGTGCCGGTATCGGTCCAGTCGCCCTCGCCGATCTTGAAGGCCAGACGGGAAATCGGCATCACCCCTTCCACCACGCTCAGGGCGCCTTGTGGTTTCAGCGTGAACGGCGCACTGACGTCGCGGGTGACGCCTTTGAGCGTCAGCTTGCCGCTGACCTGGAAGCGGTTGGGGCCGGTGCTCTTGATGCTGCTCGACACGAAGCGGGCGGTCGGGAACTGGCCGGCGTTGAACCATTCCTTCTTCTTGGCCTCGGCCTCGGCGTCGCGCGTCGGCAGGCTGATGCTGCCGGTCTGGATGGTGATGTCGGCCTTGCCGGCTTCCGGCTTGGCCGGGTTCAGCTCGACGTTGGCGGTGAAGCTCTTGAAGCCGCCGTCGACCGGCGTCCCCAGTTGTTTCATGGCGAAGCCGATGCGGCTTTGGGTCAGATCGGCCGGCGCGGCGAAGGTGAGCGGAGCCGCGAGCAGCAGGGCGACGGGAATCAGCAATTTCATGATCGTGTCTCGGGGGTGGAGTTGATGGTCAGGCGCGCGGTTGTTTCAGGCTCATGCGGAACAGCAGGCCGTCACGGTCGATGAAGTGGTGCTTGAACGCCGCCAGTACGTGGCCGGCGACGGCCAAGGCCAGCGTCCAGTTGAGCAGGCCGTGTACTTCCTTGAGCTGGTCGGCCAGGGTCTCGTTCGCGGCGATCAGGTCGGGCAGCGGCAACAGGCCGAGGTAAACCACCGGGATGCCGTAGGCCGAGCTCATCAGCCAGCCGGTCAGCGGCACGGCCAGCATCAGCGCGTACAGCACGAGGTGGCCGATCTTGGCGGCCAGCTGCGCCAGCGGCGACATCGTCGCCGGCAGCGCCGGCGCACGCCACAGCAGCCGTCCCAGCAGGCGCAGCGCGACCAGCGCCAGCACGCTGATGCCGAGCCACTTGTGCCAGCCGATCAGCTTGAACTTGGTGGGGGAGAGGGGCATGTCGGACAGCGTCAGCCCCAGGCCGAAGGCCACCACGATCAGCAGCGCCACCAGCCAGTGCAGCAGGATGGACGGGGTGGCGTAACGTTCAGTTCGATTCATTGTCTTGCTTCTCCAAAGCCTGGTTGAGCAGGGTTTTCAGCGTGGCGAACTCGCCCGACCAGCGCTGGAGCTGCTCGCGGTCGCAATCGCGGAACGCCTCGTGCATGTAGTCGCAGTGCGCCGGAAACACCTGGCGGAACAATTCCTCCCCTTCCGGGGTCAGCGAGATGAACACGCTGCGCCGGTCCTCCGGTCGCTCCTGGCGCGTCACCACACCTTTCTCGGCGAGCCGGTCGATCACGCCGGTCAGCGTGCCCTTGGTGATCAGGGTCTTTTCCGACAGTTCCTTGCAGCTCATGCCCGGGGTGTTGCCGAGCGTGGCGATCACGTCGAACTGCGGCGGCGTCAGGCCAAGCTGTCGCACGTGGCGCGCCGAGTATTGCTCGAAGGCCTGGAAGGCGCGCACCAGCTCCCGGATGACGGGGAGGACGTCGGTCTTGTAAACGGTGTTCATGGGCAGCTCTGCTATTAGTCCTGACTAGTTTATTTATAGTTAGAACTAAATGGCAAGCGCCGCCGAATCCGCCGTGTCCGAATCGCGCTATGACAGGACGTTGGCGTGATTGGTTCAGCGCGCCGCATGATGGAGAAATGACGCGAATGGTGCGTTGCAACATCATTTCGCGACAGCGGCATGTCGATTCGACCGTTTTTTATGGAAGGGGCGAGGCGTGAAGTGGTAAGGTTCGGGTGAAACGATTGACGCAGTGATAGCTGTGTCAAGCATCCCCTTCCGATATAATGCCTCGGGATTATTCGCCTTAACGCGGACTGGCTGATGAGCGAATTGCAGATAGGTTTACTGGTGCTGGGCGCGGCCGTGATCGGCCTCGTCTACGGGTTCAACGTGTTGCAGGAATGGCGCTTTCGCAAGAAGACGCGCCAGGCCTTCGCGCGTCATCATGACGATGTGTTGCTGAACGTCCCCAAAAACAACGTGCGCGACGGCGTCAAGGCCGCTCGGCTGGAGCCGGTGCTGGTCGACGCCGGCAGCGACGACGCCGAGCCGGAACTGCCGCGCTTCGAGCCGGAGCTGCCGCCGCCGGACCCGCACGAAGCGATCGAACTGCCGCGGTTGGACGAGGAAGACGAAGCGGACGACGAGATGGACCGCGCCTTCGACTCGGCCGACCACCAGGCGCTGGTGGTGGCGATGCTCGATCCCTCGCTCGACTTCATCGCCGAAGTGGTGTTCCACCAGTCGCACGAGCTGGCGGCGATGCCGCGCTTCAACGTCGCCAAGCGCGTGCAGATCATCGGCCGCACCGAGAAGGGCCTGTGGAAGCCGGCCGAAATTCTGCCCGGCACCCGCTACAAGCAGCTCAACATCGGCCTGCAGCTGGTGGATCGTGGCGGCGCCGTGACCGAGCAGGAGCTGGCGAGCTTCTGCCAGCAGGTGACGCGCTTCGCCGACGAGCACAACGCCGCGGTCAGCTTCCCGCAGCGCCAGCAGAAGCTGGTGGCCGCACGCGAGCTGGACCGCTTCTGTTCCGAGGTCGACGTGCTGATCGGCATCAACATCGTGCCGCGCCAGCCGATCGAGGGCGCGCGGCTGCGCAGCTTCAGTGAGGCGGGCGGCCTGCAGCTGGAGCCGGACGGCGCGTTCCACTACCTGGCCGACTCGGGCAACTCGCTCTACTCGCTGGCCGCCGCCGACCAGACGCCGTTCAGCTACCACAACCTGCTCGACCACTCCTTCGCCGCGCTGACGCTGCTGTTCGACGTGCCGCGCGTGGCCGGCGGGGTCGAGGTGTTCGACCGCGCCCTGGAATTCGCCCAGCAGCTGGCGCACGAGTTCGACGCGCAGCTGGTCGACGACAACCGCCGCGTGCTGTCCGAAGCCGGCCTCACCCGCATCCGCGACCAGCTGCAGCACATCTACGGCAGCATGGACGACCGCGGCATTGCGCCGGGGAGTGTGGCGGCGCTGAGGCTGTTCGCCTGATATTGAATACAACGGAATCACCGGCCGGCTGCATGCCGGCCTTTTTGCTATGGGTTTGACAATGTCGCAATCGAACGAGCGCGAACAGGCCGCGCAGCGCATCGCCGAGCTGGTGCCGCTCTTGAACCGCTACAGCCGCGAATACTACGAACTGGATGCGCCGACGGTGCCGGACGCCGAGTACGACCGGCTGTTCCGCGAGCTGGAGGCGCTGGAGGCGGCGTTTCCCGAGCTGCGCCGGGACGATACGCCGACCTTGCGCATCGGCGGGGCGCCGCTGGCCGAGTTCGCCAGCGTGACGCACACCGTGCCGATGCTGTCGCTGAACAACGTCTTTTCCGACCTCGACGCGGCCGATTTCGGCCAGCGCCACGCCGAACTGATCCAGTTCGACGAGCGCGTGCGCAAGGCGCTGGGCGTGCCGGCGATCGATTACGCGGTACAGCCCAAGTTCGACGGCCTGGCGATCAGCCTGGTCTACCGCGACGGCGTGCTGGTGCAGGGCGCCACGCGTGGCGACGGCTTCACCGGCGAGAACGTCACCGAGAACCTGCGCACTGTGCGCGCCATCCCCTTGCGCCTGGATACCGAGCATCCCCCGGCACTGCTGGAAGTGCGCGGCGAGGTGCTGATGCTCAAGCGCGACTTCGAGCAGCTCAACGCCGAGCAGACTGCGCGCGGCGAGAAGACCTTCGCCAATCCGCGCAACGCCGCTGCCGGCAGCCTGCGCCAGCTCGATTCGCGCATCACCGCGCGGCGCCGGCTGTCGTTCTTCGCCTACGCCATCGCCCAGGTCGACGGAGCCGAGTGGCCTGGATCGCACCAGGCCGAACTCGACTGGCTGCACCGGCTCGGCATTCCGCTGGCGCCGGCCGCGCTGCGTCCGGTGGTGCACGGCGTCGAGGGGCTCGCGGCCTATTACGAATCCATCCGTCAGCAGCGGGGCAGCCTGCCGTACGATATCGACGGCGTGGTGTACAAGGTCAACGACCGCGCGCAGCAGGAAGCGCTCGGCTTCGTGTCGCGCGCGCCGCGCTGGGCCATCGCCCACAAGTTTCCCGCCGAGGAGGCGCTGACCCTGGTCGAAGCGATCGAGGAACAGGTCGGCCGCACCGGCGCCATCACCCCGGTGGCGCGCCTGAAACCGGTGTTCGTCGGCGGCGTCACCGTCACCAACGCCACCTTGCACAACGAGGACGAGGTGCGGCGCAAGGACGTGCGCGTCGGCGACACCGTGGTGGTGCGCCGCGCCGGCGACGTCATTCCCGAGGTGGTGTCGGTGGTGCTGGAGCGCCGGCCGATGAAGCCAGCCAGCGGCGACGACCTATTCAGCCAGCACGAAGAGCCCCTGCACCCGGCCTACCGCCTGCCGACCACCTGCCCGGTGTGCGGCAGCCACGTGGTGCGCGAGGAGGGCGAAGCGGTGGCACGCTGCTCCGGCGGCCTGATCTGCCGTGCCCAGCGCAGCCAGGCGATCCAGCATTTCGCCGGGCGGCGCATGATGGACATCGACGGCCTGGGCGAGCGCTACATCGAGAATCTGGTCGAGTTCGGCTACGTCAACAGCGTGGCCGACCTGTACTCCCTGACGCTGGATGATCTGCTGGAGATGAAACGGCGCGCCGACGAGCGCGACGGGGTGGTGCCGGAAACGGTGCAGAAGGGCCAGATCGCCACCAAGTGGGCCGAGAACCTGCTCGCCGCCATCGCCGCCAGCCGCCGCCCGACGCTGGCGCGGCTGCTGTTCGCGCTCGGCATCCGCCACGTCGGCGAATCCACCGCCAAGACCCTGGCCGACTGGCTGGGCCGCCTCGAGCTGATCCGCCGGGCACCGGCACCGCTGTTGGCCGCGCTGCCCGACATCGGCGGCGTGGTGGCCGAGTCGATCGCCGACTTCTTCGCCGAGGACAACAACGAAGCCGCGCTCGACGCCCTGCTGCGCCACGTGGCGCCGGCTGACGAGCACGCGCCGTCGCCCAGACTGGCCGAACGGCTGCAGCCGGCGGCACTGCTGGCGCGGCTCGGCATCCCGCGTCTCACCGAACTGCGCAGCCAGCAACTGGCCGGCCAGATCGCCGGTCTTGGCGCGCTGGCGGCCAGCGAGCGGCGCGAGCTGATGCAGCTCGATCTGCCGGCCGACGTCTTCAACGCCCTGGCCGACTGGCTCGACGAGCCGGGACGCCGCGCCGAGCTGGCCAAGCTCGCCGAACTGGTGGACGCCATCCTGGCCGATCTGCCCGCGCAACCGGCATCGGCCACGCTGGTGCTGGAGGGCAAGACCCTGGTGTTGACCGGCACGCTGCCCACGCTGTCGCGCGATCAGGCCAAGGAACTGATCGAGGCGGCCGGCGGCAAGGTGGCCGGCAGCGTGTCGAAGAAAACCCACTACGTGGTGGCCGGCGAGGCGGCGGGCAGCAAGCTCGCCAAGGCGGAAGAGCTCGGCGTGCCGGTGCTCGACGAGGCTGGGCTGCGTGCGTTGCTGGATGGGGCGGCGTGAGTCCGAAAACAGGGAAGAACATGAAGGAGACGGCGACGGAAGCGTTCGAGAGGGGTAACCTGCTGGCGGCGGCCGGGCAGTTCGAAGCGGCCATCGCCGCCTTCGACCGCTGCCTGGCACACGACGCCGGCGACTGGCAGGCGCTGGCCAACCGCGCCAACGCCCGAATGAAGCTCAAGCACTATCCCCAGGCGCTGGACGACTACCTGCAGGCCGCCGCGCTCAATCCGGCGGCGGGCAGCATCAAGTGCAATCTGGCGGTGCTGCTCAAGGAACTGGGCGAGCTGGCGCTGGCTGAAAACCTGCTGCGCGAATTGCTGACGGCGGAGCCCGGTCATGTCGACGGCTGGGGCAATCTCGGAGTGGTGCTGCAGTACGCCTTGCGCTACGAGGAATCCGTCGCCTGCCAGCGCCGGGCGATCGAGCTGGGCGGGCCATCGCCGGCCCGCCTCAACAATCTGGGCAACGCCTTGAGTTGCGCCTTGCGGCTGGACGAGGCGGTGGCGGCCTACCGCGCCGGGCTCGACTTGGCGCCGGGTGATGCCGACCTGAGCTTCAACCTGTCGATCGCCTTGTTCCTGCAAGGGAATTACTCCGCGGCCTGGCCGCTGTACGAGGCGCGCTGGTCCTCGGTGCTGGTGCCGCGCTACAGCGAGCGGCGCTGGCAGGGCGAGGAACTGGGGTCACGGACGCTGCTGCTGTGGGCCGAGCAAGGCCTGGGCGACACGCTGCAGATGGCGCGCTTCCTGCCCGTGCTGCGCCGACGCCATCCCGATGCCCGCCTGGTGCTCGCGGTCCCGCGCACCTTCTTGCGGCTGTTCGGGCAATTCGATGGGGTCGAACTGGTCGAGCTCGACGTGGCCACGCCACCGCACGATGTGCAGATCCCGCTGATGTCGCTGCCGGGCGTGCTGGGCGTCGAGCTGGAGACGCTGCCTACGGCGCCCTATCTGCAGGCGCTGCCGGCCTGGCAGGCGCGTCTTCCCGTTGCCGGACCGGGGCGCTTGCGCGTCGGCGTGGTGTGGGAAACCGGCAGTTGGGGCGTGGGCATCGCCGACCACGGGCGGCAGAACAAGTCGGTGCCGCTCGAACTGTTCTCCCGCCTGTTCGACGTGCCGAGCGTCGACTTCATCTCGCTGCAGCTGGGCGAACTGCCAGCCGGCCTGGAAGGCAAGGTGCAGGCGGCGCCCATCGCCGACTTCGCCGACACCGCGGCGGTCATCGGGCAGCTCGACCTGGTGCTGAGCGTCGACACCTCGGTGGTGCACCTGGCCGGCGCCATGGGCAAGCCGGTGTGGGTGCTGATGCGGGCCGAGAGTGCGCCGTTCTTCATGGCCGATGGCGAAGCCAGTCCGTGGTATCCGTCGATGCGTATTCTGCGCCAACACCGGCCGGGCGAGTGGGACGAGGTCATCGCTCGC
Organism: Pseudogulbenkiania sp. MAI-1; assembly: GCF_000527175.1. NCBI lineage: Bacteria > Pseudomonadati > Pseudomonadota > Betaproteobacteria > Neisseriales > Chromobacteriaceae > Pseudogulbenkiania > Pseudogulbenkiania sp. MAI-1. Next base: position 497,484 of record NZ_AZUR01000001.1, read on the forward strand.
GCTGCCCAGGAGTTGAGCGGACTTTGCTCGGCAAAGCCGCTCGCGGCGGGGTAAAATCCACCCGATTCCATCAGAGAGCAGTAGAGATGAAGAAAATTACCAAAGCTGTCTTTCCGGTCGCCGGCATGGGTACCCGCTTTCTGCCTGCCACCAAGGCCAGTCCCAAGGAAATGCTGCCGGTGGTCGACAAGCCGCTGATCCAGTACGCGGTCGAGGAGGCCATCGCCGCCGGCATTACCGAGCTGATTTTCATCACCGGCCGCAACAAGCGTTCCATCGAAGACCACTTCGACAAGGCCTACGAGCTGGAAACCGAGCTCGAGTACAAGAACAAGCAGAAGCTGCTGGAGCTGGTGCAGGGCATCCTGCCGCCATCGGTGACCTGCATCTACATCCGCCAGACCGAGGCGCTCGGCCTCGGCCACGCCGTGCTGTGTGCCCGCCCGGTGGTCGGCGACGAGCCGTTCGCGGTGATCCTGGCCGACGACCTGATCGACGGCGAACCCGGTGCCATGGCGCAGATGGTCGACACCTTCAACGAGCGGCAGTGCTCGGTGCTGGGCGTGGAAACCGTGGCGCCGGAAGAGACAGGCTCCTACGGCATCGTCGAAGTGCAGCCCGATGCCGACGGCCAGCAACGCATCAGCAGCATCGTCGAGAAGCCGCACCCGGACGTGGCACCGTCCAACCTCGCCGTGGTGGGGCGCTACATCCTGACGCCGCGCATCTTCGACAAGCTGGCCAAGACCCAGGCCGGTGCCGGCGGCGAGATCCAGCTCACTGACGGCATCGCCGAACTGCTCAAGGAGGAGACCGTGCTGGCCCTGCCGTTCAGCGGCGTGCGCTACGACTGCGGCTCCAAGCTCGGCTACCTGAAGGCCACCGTCAATTACGGCCTGAAACATCATGAGGTCGGCCGCGAATTCGCGGACTACCTCGCCACCTTCAACGCGCGCTGAGCGGTCCGCTCGACGGAACCAGCGCAGCCCCCGGTCGGGGGCTTCTTTTATTGAATGGAGACAACCATGCCCAACGTCGCCGAAGCCCGCGGCATCCTGAACAGCTCGGACATCCTGTTTACCGCCGAAGAAGTCGACGCCGCCGTCGACCGCATGGCGGCGGACATCACCGCCAAACTGGGCGACAGCTACCCGCTGATCCTGTCCGTGATGGGGGGCGCCGTGGTATTCACCGGCCAGTTGCTGCCGCGCCTGATCTTCCCGCTCGATTTCGACTACGTGCACGTGTCCCGCTACGGCGACAAGACCCACGGCGGCGAGCTGGTGTGGCGCCAGGCGCCGAAGGAAGACGTGCGCGACCGCGTGGTGCTGGTGCTCGACGATATCCTCGACGAAGGCCAGACCATGGCGGCGATCCGCGACAAGGTGCTCGAGATGGGCGCCAAGAGCTTCTACAGCGCGGTGTTCGCCAACAAGCTGATCAGCAAGGAAAAACCGATCGCGGCCGATTTCGTCGGCATCGACGTGCCGGACCGCTACGTGTTCGGCTACGGCATGGACGTGCGCGGCATCTGGCGCAATCTGCCGGCGATCCACGCGCTGAAATAAGCGGGTTATAAGGCTGGCGCATTTTATCCGCCGTCATTATTAAGACATAATGGCGCCCATTACGCCGTGCGCGGCGGGCCTTGGCCCGCCGCGCCCTTAAGGGGAAACCGCCATGCTTGCCATCATCGGGGGCACCGGGCTTGCCACGCTGCCCATTCTCGAAGTCACCCATCGCCAAGTGGTGCGCACACCCTATGGCGATCCGTCGTGTGCGCTGACCTTCGGCCGTATCGGCCACGAAAACGTCGTCTTCCTGGCGCGTCACGGCTATGGCCATTCATTGGCCCCGCACGAAATCAACTACCGCGCCAACATCTGGGCCCTGCATGACCAGGGGGTGAGGGGCATCATCTCGCTCGGTTCGGCTGGCGGGATCCGTCACGACATGTCACCCGGCACCCTGGTGGTGCCCGACGACATCATCGACTACACCTGGGGGCGCAAGCACACCTTCTTCGAAGGGCTGGATCGGCCCGTGGTCCATGTCGATTTCACCCGGCCGTTCAGCGAAACGCTGAGACAGCGCCTGCTGGCGGCTGGGAGCACGGCCAATGTGCCCGTGCTGGATGGCGGGGTGTACGCCTGCGCCCAAGGGCCCCGGCTCGAGTCGAGGGCCGAGATTCGCAAGTTCGAGCGGGATGGTTGCGACATCGTCGGTATGACCGGCATGCCGGAGGCGACCCTGGCGAGGGAGTTCGATCTGCCCTACGCCATGCTCAATTTCGTGGTGAATTGGGCGGCGGGCGTTCAGGATTCTCAGACGAGCGTGTCATTCCCCAGCGATCTTCAGCAAGTCGGCGTGGATCGGGTCCATGCCTTGCTTGCCTGCCTTTTCAGTTCTTGAGGCCGGCGCCGGCGGCGGTGACGCCCGTGGCGGGATAGGGTTCCTCCGGACAGGGTGGAGCCGTTCCGCTCAGAAAGGGCTCAAGAGGCAGCGCTTGCCGGCCGATAACACGAGGGTGGAGCTTCCTTAGTAGTGGGTCGCAAAGCGCCTTGGGATGACCGCGGAAACGGGTGGTGCTCCACCCGGGTTTTGCCGGTCGCCAGTAGAATGTATTGAATAAGGGGGAGGCCATGCGCGTTCTGGTTACGGGAGCCGCCGGCTTTATCGGAAGCCATTTGACCGAGTTGCTGCTTCATGAAGGGCACGAGGTCCTTGCGCTCGACGACCTGTCTACCGGCAAGGCCGCCAATCTGGCCATGCTGGAGGGTCGCAGCGGTTTTACTTTTATCAAGGCGGACATCCGCGATCGGGATGCCCTCCGCGAACACTTCCGGGGCATCGACTGGGTATTTCACCTGGCCGGGCGGGCGGATATCGTTCCGTCCATCGAGCAGCCGGTCGATTACTTCGACGTCAACGTCGGCGGCACGCTCAACGTGCTCGAGGCGGCCAGGCTTCATGGCGTGAAGCGCCTGGTCTATGCGGCGTCTTCCTCCTGCTATGGTATCCCGGACGTCTACCCGACGCCGGAGACGGCGCCGATCAAGCCCGAGTATCCTTACGCCCTGACCAAGGCCATGGGCGAGGAGCTGGTATTGCACTGGGGGCAGGTCTACCAGTTGCCGGTGCTCTCGTTGCGCCTGTTCAACGTCTATGGTCCGCGCGCGCGGACCTCGGGCACCTATGGCGCGGTGTTCGGCGTCTTCCTGGCGCAGCGCCTGAAAGGGCTGCCGTTGACCATCGTCGGCGACGGCACGCAGAGCCGCGATTTCACCTTCGTCACCGACGTCGCCCGTGCCTTCCTCGCCGCCGCGGCGTCGGATGTCAGCGGGCAGGTCTTCAACGTCGGCAGCAATGGCCATTACAGCGTCAACCGCCTGGCCGAGCTGCTGGGGGGCGAGCGTTGCCACATCCCCAAACGCCCCGGCGAGCCGGATTGCACTTTTGCCGATACCCGGCGTATCCGTGAGGTGCTGGGCTGGGAAGCGCAAGTGCGTTTCGAGGATGGTGTCGCCATCATGAAATCCCATATCGACGACTGGTCGGATGCGCCGCTCTGGACCCGGGAGCGCATTGCCGACGCCACCCGCACCTGGTTCGAGCACTTGGGGGAACGGTCGTGATCACCGCTAGCCTGGGTACCGCCATACGGCGTTTCAACGACGTGCTCGCCGGCTGCCAGGTCACCCTGCGCGATGGCGAGACGCTGCCGTGCGAAGCCGGCATGCAGCGGGCCCTGACGATGTTGCGCCGGGCGCGCGAGGCCGATGCCAGCGTTTTTCTCATCGGCAACGGCGGCAGCGCGGCCATCTGCGCGCATATGCAGAACGACCTGGTCAACAAGGGCGGCCTGCGCGCCCAGGTGCTGCACGAGCCTTCACTGCTGACCTGCATGAGCAACGACTACGGCTATCCGCTCGCCTACGCCAGGCTGGTGGAGCGCTTTGCCCGCCGCGGCGACCTCTTGGTGTGCATCAGCAGCTCAGGCCGCTCCGCCAACATGCTGGAAGCGGTGGCGGCGGCGCGCGGCCGGGAGGCGCAGGTGCTGACCCTGAGCGGTTTTGCCGCGAGCAACCCCTTGCGTGCGCAGGGCGACCTCAACATCTGGCTGCCTTCCGATGATTTCGGCGAAGTCGAGGTGGGACATCAGCTGCTGCTGCACTACCTTGCCGACGCCCTGGTATCGTCCTCATGATCGAACAAAAACTGAAATCCCTCGCCGAACTGGCCGACATCTCCGCCACCGCCTCCCGCGCCGGGCGCAAGGTGGTGCATTGCCACGGCACTTTCGACCTGCTGCACAACGGCCACATCCGCCACCTGCAGCATGCGCGCTCCCTGGGCGATATGCTGATGGTGACCGTGACCTCGGACGCTTTCGTGCGCAAGGGGCCGGGGCGTCCGGTGTTTACTGATCATCTGCGCGCCGAGAGCCTGGCCGCCTTGGCCTGCGTCGATTATGTCGCCATCAGCGACGCCGAGACGGCCATCGGCGCCATCGAACACATCCGGCCGCGGCTCTACGTCAAGGGCAGCGATTACGTCGACGCCAGCCAGGACGTGACCGGCAACATCGCGCGCGAGATCGCGGCCGTGCGGCAATGGGGCGGGGACGTCTACTTTACCGACGAGATCACCTTCAGCTCGACGCGCCTCCTGAACGAGCATTTCGACGTCTTCCCTCCCGAAACCCGCGCCTTCCTCGAGGATTTCAAGCGGCGTTGCCCGCTGGACCGGTTCCTCACGGCGATACGCAGGCTTTCTTCGCTGCGCGTGCTGGTGATGGGGGACGCCATCTTCGACGAGTATCACTACGTCTCGGCCCTGGGGCAGACCGGCAAGGGCAATACGCTGGCGGTGCGCTACCAGTCGGAAGAGCGCTTCGCCGGCGGCGCCATCGCGGTGGCCAACCATGTGGCGGGTTTCGCCCGCGAGGTGACGTTGCTGACGGCCTTGGGCAAAGAGCCCGGCGCGGTGGAGTACGTGAAGGGCAAGCTGGCGGCCAACGTGACCCTGGAGCACCGGTACTTTCCCACCGCCCAGACGCTGATCAAGCGCCGCTTTGTCGATCAGGATCTGCAGCGCCTGTTCGAGGTGTATTACGGCGGGGAGGAGACCGAGCGTCTCGAACTGGACCAGGCGTTCTGCCAGTGGATAGAGCGGCATGCCGCCGACTTCGACGTGGTCATCGTGCCGGACTTCGGCAACGGCATGATCTCGCGCGAGATGGCCCGCTGCATCTCCGAGCACGCCACCTTCCTGGTGGTCAATACCCAGATCAACAGCGGCAACCGCGGCTACCACGCGATTACCCGTTATCCCCGCGCAGATTTCCTCTGCCTGAACGAACCGGAGGCGAGGCTGGCGGCGCATGACCGCCAGTCCTCGCTGGAGCAGATCGCCGGCGATCTGGTGGACAAGCTCGGCGCGCGGGCGATGGCGGTGACCCGCGGCGTGGCCGGGGCGCTCATCGTCGATCCGGCCGGTTCCCTGATGGTGCCGGCGTTGTCGTCGCGGGTGGTCGACCGTGTCGGGGCGGGGGATGCGTTCCTGTCGCTGGCGGGCTTGTGCATGGCCGCGGGTTATCCGGCCGATATCGTTACCCTGGCGGGCAGCATCGCGGCGGCCCTGGACGTGCAGATCGTTTGCAACCGCGAGTCGGTGGACCCCGTGCTGTTCGCCAAGTACGCCACCACCCTTTTGAAGTGAGCCGGGGCAAAAGCCATGGACAAGTTTCTGATCGATAGCCACAAGCTGGTCTATCATCCGCGCCGAGTCGCCGATCTGATCGAGGTCGGGGACGACTGGGAAAAAGCCCGGCAGGTCTACCCCATCTACCTCGAACTGTCGCCGGTGGGGGCCTGCAACCACCGCTGCACCTTCTGTGCCGTCGACTACATCGGCTACAAGGCCGTGATGCTCGATTACGAGATGCTCCAACAGCGACTGCCCGAAATGGGCCGCCTGGGCGTCAAGAGCATCATGTACGCCGGCGAGGGCGAGCCGCTGCTGCACAAGAAGATCAACGAGATCGTCGCGCTGACCAAGGCATCCGGCATCGACGTGTCGTTCACCACCAACGGCGTGCTGCTGAACGAGGTCTTTGTCGAACAGTCGCTGGACAAGGTGTCGTGGATCAAGGTGTCGCTCAATGCCGGCAGCGAGGCTTCCTACGCGGCCATCCATCGTACCCGCGGCCGCGATTTCCAGCGCGTGATCGACAATCTGCGCCATGCGGTAGAGTACAAGCGTGCCCACGGCATCGATTGCACCATCGGCGTGCAGTCGGTGCTGCTGCCCGAAAATGCCGGGGAAATGGTGGAGCTCGCGCGTATCTGCCGCGACGAAATCGGTGCCGACTACCTGGTGATCAAGCCCTATTCCCAGCACCTGTTCAGCGAGACGCGCCAGTACGAAGGGATCGACTACAACCCCTTCCTGGCGATGGAGCAGGAGCTGGCGACGTACAACACCGCCGATTTCCAGGTGATCTTCCGCAGCCACACCATGCACAAATACCTGGAGGCGCCGGCACAGCGTTACCAGAAGTGTCACGCCACGCCTTTCGTGTGGGGCTACGTGATGGCCGACGGCCGCGTCTACGGCTGCAGCGCCTACCTGCTGGATCAGCGCTTCGAGTACGGCAATCTCAACGAAACGAGCTTCCAGGCGATCTGGGAGGGGGAGCGGCGCCGCGAGAGCTTCCGCCACATCCGCCACGAACTCGATATCCGGGAATGCCGCAAGAACTGCCGCATGGACGAGGTCAACCGCTACCTCGACCGCCTGCTCAACCAGTCGGTGCCGCACATCAATTTTATCTGAGCCATGAATACCGAGCTTAATCCGGCGCGGGCACGTCTTGAACGGATGTTGCTGATCCGCCGTACCGAAGAGGCCATCGCCCGCGCGTATCCCGACCAGCGGATGCGCTGCCCGGTCCATTTGTCGATCGGACAGGAAGCGGCGGCGGTCGGTGTCTGCTCCGCCCTGGAAGCTAGCGATCAGGCAGTGAGCACCCACCGTTCGCATGCGCACTACTTGGCCAAGGGAGGCGATCTCGACGCGCTGATCGCCGAGCTGCACGGCAAGGCCAGCGGCTGTTGCGGCGGGCGGGGCGGTTCGATGCATTTGTCCGACCGCCGCGTCGGTTTCCTGGCCAGCACGGCCATCGTCGGCAACAGCATTCCGGTGGGGGTGGGCATGGCGCTCGCCCAGCAGCGGCGCGGGCTGCATGGTGTCAGTTGCGTCTTCCTCGGTGATGGGGCGGTGGAGGAGGGCGTGTTCTACGAGGCGGCCAACTTCGCCGCCGTGCATCGGCTGCCGGTGCTGTTCGCCTGCGAAAACAATCTCTATTCGGTGTACTCGCCGCTGAGCAAGCGCCAGCCGCAGGGCCGGGCCTTGACGGCCCTGGCCGCCGGGATCGGCCTGCATGCCGTGAGTGTCGACGGCAACGATGCCGAAGCCGTGGCCGACGCCGCCGGCACGGCGGTGGCGCACCTTAGGGAAGGGCGCGGCCCGGTGTTCCTCGAGATGGCCACCTACCGCTGGCTGGAGCATTGCGGCCCGTTCGACGACGATCATCTGGGCTACCGGCCGGCCGGCGAGCTGCAACGCTGGCAGGAGCGGGACCCGCTCCAGCACCAGATCAGGGTGTCGATGGTATCCGACGACTGGCTGGAAGATGCCGAACGGCGCGTGTCACAGCGCATCCGGCATGCTTTCGAACAGGCCTTGGCGGCGCCTTTCCCCGCGCCGGAGAGCGCATTCGACGGCCTCTACGCCACGGCGCTGGAGGGACAGCCATGATGCGTACGATGAATGCCGCCCAGGCGATCAACGATGCCTTGCACCTGGCCATGGAGCTGGACCCCTCGGTGATCTGCTACGGCCTGGGCATCGACGATCCGAAGACCATCTTCGGAACCACCGCCGGTCTGCAGGAGCGTTTCGGCGCGGCGCGGGTGTTCGACACGCCGACCTCGGAAAACGCGATGACGGGGGTGGGCATCGGTGCTGCGTTGGGAGGCCTGCGTCCGGTGATGTGCCACCAGCGGCTGGATTTTTTCCTGCTCGCCATGGATCAACTGGTGAACAACGCAGCCAAGTGGCGCTACACCTTCGGCGAGGGGCACTCCGTGCCGCTGACCTTGCGGCTGATCCTCGGCCGCGGCTGGGGGCAGGGGCCGACCCATTCGCAAAACCTGCAAGCCTGGTTCGCCCATGTGCCCGGCCTGAAGGTGGTGATGCCGGCCAGCGCCGCCGACGCGCGTGGCCTGCTGCTGTCTTCGATCTTCGACGACGATCCGGTGGTCTTCCTCGAGCACCGCTGGATGCACTCCGCCACCGGCGAGGTGCCCCAGGGCGACGTGCGCGTGCCGCTGGGCAAGGCGCAGCGCCTGCGCGAAGGGGACGCCGTCACCATCGTCGCGATGTCCTACCTGGTGGCCGAAGCGAGCCATGCCTGCCGCGCCCTGGAGAGCATGGGCGTGTATTGCGACCTGATCGATCTGCGCAGCATCAAGCCGCTCGACATAGATACCCTGGCCGCCTCGCTCAAGCGCACCGGCCGCCTGCTGGTGCTGGACACGGGGGCCGCCACCGGTTCGGTGGCCGGCGAGATCATCGCCAGGCTGACCATGGAGCACTGGTCGTCCTTCCGCTGCCCGCCGCAAAGGCTGGCGGCGCCGGATTGTCCCGAGCCCACCAGTTACGGCATCAGCCGCGCTTTCTATACCGGCGCCGCGGATATCCTGCGTAGCGTCGGTCGCATGCTGGACCTGCCCGAGCTGCCCCTGGATGCCCTGCCTCCGGCCCGTCCACATCACGATGTCCCGGGTGACTGGTTTACCGGTCCCTTCTAAGCACACACGAGGTAACCCGCCATGAGCGATCACGACAAGCAAAAGGGGATCAATCGTTTCGGCCATGAAACGACCACCATGATCCCCGAAGACGCGCCGCTGGCACGCAATCCCGGACACAAGTTGCGCACCTCCAACGTCATCGTCAACCGCAAGGCGCTGACCGACGAATCGGCCCTGATCGACAGCTACAAGCTGGACCGGCCGACCGGGCAGAAGATCCAGTTCTATAGCGAAGGCAACCAGGTCGGCGTGATCCGCCTCGGCGAGGGGGAGGACCCGCAGGTTCCCAACCAGTTCACCGGTCCCAGCTTCCGCAATCCGCCGCAGCGCTTCCGCTTCGACGGGCACAAGATGATGCACCATCTCGACCGGCTGCTGGCCTGGCAGAAGGGAGAGCGTTTCGCGCCCATCCACATCGACATGGGCCTGACCAAGTTCTGCAATACGGCGTGTATCTACTGCTACGCGGTGGTCCAGAACATGACCAAGGGCACCATGATCGGCCGCGAGGCGCTGCTGCGTTACATCGAGGATTGCGGCCGCCTGGGCGTGCGCTCGATCGGCTTCATCGGCGACGGCGAACCGACGCTGAACCCCGCGCTGTATGACGCCACGGTACGCGCGGGCGAACTGGGGGTGGACACCTCGATGGCCACCAACGGCCTGCTGCTGGACATGGACCGCGCGCACGACCTGCTCAAGAACATGAGCTGGATTCGCTTCAACCTGTCGGCCGGCACCCGGGAAGGGTTCCGCCGCGTTCACCAGTCGCGGGAGGAGAACTTCGACCTGCTGATCGACAAGATCCGCGAGCTGGTGCGCATCAAGAAGGAATACGGCTACAAGTGCACGCTGGGCCTGCAGATGGTGCTGGTGCCGGAATGCTTCGACGAGGTGATCCCGGAGGCCCGGCTCGGCGCCGAACTGGGCGTCGATTACTTCGTCATCAAGCACTGCTCGGACTCCGAATACAAGGAAATCGGCATCCAGTACGAGGACTACCTGACCATCGGCGACGTGCTGAAGGAGGCCGAAGGCTATTCCACCGCCGACTACGTAGTCCAGGCCAAGTGGAACAAGATCAATGCCGCCTCGGAATCGGCCCTGTACAAGAACGGCTTCCGCAAGTACGACGTCTGTCACGGCACGCCCTTCCTGCTGCAGATCTCCGGTAACGGCAAGGTCTACCCCTGTGGGCCGTTTTTCAACAAGGAGCGGTTCTATATCGGCGACCTGCACGAGCAGTCGTTCTTCGACATGGTGATGGGCGACCGCTATTGGGCGGTACACAAGGATGTCAGCGAATCGGTCGATGTCCACAAGGACTGCGCCATTGGATGCCGTCAGGACTATGTGAACAAATTCCTTTGGGATCTGAAGAACCCACCGGAACATATCAACTTCATCTGAAGAAGCGGACCTAAGGGCCGACTCGAATGCGCCTAGCCCTGAGCTATTCCAATTTTGGCAATCCCGAATACTACGTCAATTTGCTGGGAGGATTTGCCAAGGCTTGGGAGGCGCAGGGCCACGCCGTGCGCCGCGGCTATGATCGCTACCGCCTGGTCGCACCGTCATCACGGCGAGGTCAGCTCAAAGGGGCGGTAATTCGAGGTGCCCTTCCGTGGACTCTACCGAAGGACCACCCTGTAAAAGCTGCCGGCCTGGCCGAACCGCCATATCGACGAGTTGTTGCCGCTGGCTGCTCTTAGCTCGGACTGAAGCGGCTGGGCAGGCGGGTGGGTTGGATGCTTACACTCGGTCCGGCAGGCTGCTAGTGCTATCTATAAGAACAAGGCTACACTATGCCGAATGAAATAGCCGTGGAGATCCCTACTTGAGCCGGCCAACCTTCCCCCCGAAACCCGCAATCCAGCGCATTCTCGTCCTGATCCCGTCGGCCTACCTGTTTTATCTCAACCAGGGGATGGCGTTGCGCCAGGCCTTCCAGAAAGCCGGGGTCGATTGCCTGCTGATGGTGGATGGCATGGGGGACGACTCCATGCGCGCGCTGCTGGGCAGCTTCATGCCGCAAGCCGTGCTGTCGATCAACCACCCCCGCCCTGCCGCAATGGAGAGCCTGCGGCACACGCTGCACCTGCGCTGGATACAGGACAACCAGTTTGGCCAGAACGACTACCGCCAGCAAAGCGAAAACGCCCCCAGCGACATCTGCTACTTCGCCACCCGCCGCTTGCAGAACGTCATCCCGCTGCAAGGGCGACGTTTCACCGGCACGCTGCGCTTTGCCGCCACGCCGGCCGCCACGCCGCCCGCCGGCGCGCCCGACGCCGCTTTCTCGCTGGTGGGCTATATCCCGCCGGCACCATTGCTGGATGCCAGTTTCCAGATCAACGCCTTCCAGCGCTTCACCGGCTGGGACTACCTGAGCTACCTGGAACGCACCCAGCAACACTCGCTGGACACCTCGCTGGAACAGCTGGACAGCATTGTGGAAACCTTCCTGAACCAGCAAGGCACCAGCTCGCGCTATCTGCCCGCCGACGCCCTGCGCCTGTTCCGCGAGGAATACTTCCGCGCCTTCAACCGCCTGCGCCTGACGCGGCAGGTGCTGTCGCTGGGTCGCGGTTGCCGGATCTACGGCACGCCGGAGTGGCAAAGCTGGGCCGAGTTCCTGCCCTATTTCCAGGGCATGCTGGCCACCCGCCAGGAGAACGACGCGGTGTTCCGTGCCACCACCATCAACCTGCACAACGGCGGCACCCTGTCCCACCCGCGGGTATTCGAGTGCATGGCCGCCAGGGGCGGCGCGCTGATGGCCAACCGTACGCCGGTAGAAACCGAGCTGGGTTTCGAACCCGGTGTCCACTTTGTGGAGTACGACCTGTCCGACTTCAATGCTGCGGCACGAGACCTCCTGGACAATCCGGAGAAACGCCGCGCCATCAGCGACGCGGCTTACCGGCTGATCTGCGAGCAGCACACCTGGGATCACCGCGTGCAGCAGATCCTGACGGACATCCTGCGATGAAGCCCTGGATCCTGTTGGTAGGCACCAGTTTCAGTGCCGCCCCGCTGCTGCTCACGCTGCGGCAACAGGGTTTTCTGGTGGCCGTCTGCGGCGCGCAGCCCGACGACCCCTGCGTCGCCCTGGCCGACGCCTACCACCCGCTGGATTACGCCGACCCGCAGGCACTGCTGGCACTGATCCAGCGCGAGGGTTACCGCCATGTCTGCCCCAGCTGCAACGACTATGCCTACCTGTCGGCCAGCCATGCGGCCAACCTGCTGGGTCTGCCCGGCTACGACAGCCCGCAGGTCACCGCCACCCTGCACAACAAGGCCGCTTTCCGCGCCCACGCCCAGGCCATCGGCCTGAGCACGCCGCGCGCCTGCGCTGCGGACGACACCGCCGCCCTGCAGGCGCTGTCGCTGCCCTTGCTGGTCAAGCCCTCCGACAGCTTCAGCGGCCGAGGTATGCAGCGCGTGACGCGCTACGAAGGCCTGGACGCGGCCATCGCCACCGCCAGGCAGTCTTCACGTAGCGGCACCGCCGTGGTCGAAGAGTTCATTAGCGGCAGCCTGCACAGCCACTCGGCCTTCCTGCAGGACGGTCATATCCTGCAGGATGTGTTTGTCGACGAGTTCTGCCAGACCTACCCCTACCAGGTGGATTGCTCCAACGCGCCCTCCCGCCTGTCCGACACGGTCAAGAACCGCGTAAGGCAGGAAATCCTGCGCCTGGTGCAATCCTTACAGTTGGTCGACGGCCTGCTGCACACCCAGTTTATCGATCACGATGGCCAGCCCTACCTGATCGAACCGATGCGCCGCTGCCCCGGCGACCTGTACTACCACCTGGTGACGTTCTCCACCGGCATGCCCTATCTGGAAAACTACGTGGCCCCGTTTGCTGGCCTGCCGATGCGCGGCGGCCAGCCCGCTGCCGCCGCCTGCTGGGCGCGCCATACCATCAGTTTTGCGCAGGACAGTGTGTTCTTCTCGCTATCCCCGCAGATACCGGCAGCGCAGGACGTGCGCATTTTCCCACTGGCCGACAGTGCCGCCAGCATCAGAGCCGCCCCCTACGGCAAGGCCGCCATCGTATTTGCCCGGCTGCCCGACACCGCCACATTGTTTGACCTGACGCCCAAGCTGGGCAGCCTGTTTCCGGCCAACACTCTAGAGCGCCAACATGACTGACACCCCATTGCACGCCACGCCGGCCACCCCGCGCAAACTGCAGATCGGCTTTATCGGCGGCGGCATCAACTCTGCCGTCGGTCGTGCCCACTTCGGTGCCGTACAACTGGACGGGATCTACGAGTTGGCCGCAGGCTGTTTCAGCCGCGATGCCGGTATCAACCACGATAGCGCCCGCTTTTATGGCGTGGCCCCGCAGCGTGTCTACGACACCGCGGAAGCGCTGATCGCCGGCGAAGCCTCTCGGCTGGACGCGGTAGTCATCCTCACGCCAACCTCCGACCATCTGCAGCCGCTGCTTGCCGCCCTGCAAGCCGGCTTGCCGGTCATCTGCGAGAAGGCGCTGGTCGCCGACCTGGACGATGCCCGCCAGGTCAGCGCCGTCCAGCAGCAGACGCAGGGCTTCTTGGCCATGACTTACAACTACACCGGCTACCCCTGCCTGCGCGAGATGAAAGCGATCGTCGACAGCGGCAGGCTCGGCCGCCTGTGCCATCTCCGCGCCGACATGCCGCAAGAGGGCTTCCTGCGCCAGGACCGCAGCGGCAAACCCATGCAGCCGCAGGCCTGGCGCCTGCGTGATGGCCGCATCCCGACGGTGTACCTGGACCTGGGCACCCACCTGCACCAGATCGTGCATTATCTGACTAGGCTGCCGGCAACCAGCGTGGCTGCCTTCCACGCCAGCTACGGCCACTTTCCGGAGGTGATCGACTACGTTAATGCCTCGGTCGAATTCAGCGACGGCATCCATGGCAGCTTTACCTTCGGCAAGGCGATGCTGGGGCAGCGCAACGGCCTGAAGATCGCCCTCTACGGCGACCAGGCTAGCGTCGAGTGGCTGCAGACCGAGCCGGAAATACTCAGGCTCTACTACAAGGATGGCAGCATCGAAATCCTGGACCGTGGCGGCGACATGCCGGTGGCGGCCCAATCCCGCTACAACCGCTTCAAGAGCGGCCACCCTGCCGGCTACGTGGAGGCATTTGCCAACCTGTACCAGGATATCCACCACTGCCTGCTGGCCTACCGCCAGCATGGCCGCTGGCAATCCGGCGAGGTGTTCGGCGCCGACTTTGCCAGCAGCGGGCTGGCCTTCCTGCAGGCCATGGCCGATGCCGCCCGCACCGGCCAGCGCGTACCGCTAACCGCTCCGTGAGCCACGCCATGTTGCTCTCCCTCATCGTTCCCGCCTTCCATGCCGCCGCCACGCTGGCCCGGGCAAGCCGCAGCGCGCTACAACCCGGCTGCGACATCGAGCTGATCATCGTTGATGACTGTTCGCAGGATGACACCCTGGCACAGGCGCACAGCCTGGCGGCACAGGACGCACGCATCCGGGTATTGCGCACCGCCAGCAACGGCGGTCCCGGCATGGCCCGCAATGCCGGCATCGAAGCGGCACGCGGCAGTTGGATAGGCTTTCTGGACGCCGATGACGAGTTTGCACCGCAGGCCATCTGCCAGTTACTGCCGCAATTGGCCGGCCAGCCGGACGACATCGACATGCTGGCCTTCGACTGGTGCTACTCGACCGCCGCTGGCGCGCCAGAGAAAGGCGAGCGGGAAGATCTGCCGCTGCTGCAGGCAGCCCCCCAGGCACGCATCCTCGCCTATCTGGGCAACCGTATCGACCCTTCAGTGATCTTTCACCTGTACCGGCGTGACTTCCTGCACCGGACCAGCCTGCGCTTCCGCAGCGGCTATCACGAGGACGTGGATTTTTCCTTTCATGCCTGTAGCAGCGCCCGGCGCATCGCGGTGCTGCCGCAGGTGCTGTACCGCAAGTGGAACCAGGCCGGCTCCATCGTCAACACCCTGGGCACCCGGCATGCCGATGGCTACTTCGATGCCATCGACAACATCCACGCCGCGCTGCTACGGCAAGGCCGGATGGCCGCCGTGCAGGCCGAGTTTGCCGAGTTTGTCATCAACATCCTGGCGTCACGCCTGGTGCGCCTGCTGCGCGGCACGGTGCACAAGACCGACAGCACCACCGCGGTGCTGTGCCGCCTGTACCAGCGGGTGCGGCGCACCGCCGCGCTGCATGGCGTGGTCCTTACCCCCGCTCGGCAAGCAGGCCAACTGGAAACGCGCTACCAGAAAATGTTTGCCGCCTTCATGGCCGCCATGCCGGCGGTGCAGCAAGGTGCCGATGCCGGCGCGCTGCTGACCACACTGGATACTCTGTCCCGCCAGTCCTGGAGCTGTTACGACCTGCACCACGCGCTGTTCCTGGCGCCGGACGAAATCCGCACCTGCTGCAAGCGTTACTTCCATAAAGGGGAAATGAAAGGCGACGTGGTACTGCTGCACGGCAGTAACGACGCGCAATTCCGTTTTACTTACGACGACGTTTTGCGCGAGAAACAGCGGCTGCACCGCGACATCAACCGCAACAGTGCACCCGAGTGCGAAGGCTGTCCCTTCCTGAGCTTTGCCGACTGGGGCTCGCCGATGGCAGATGGCGTGAAATACCTGTCGATGGAGTACCACTCCGTCTGCAATATGCGCTGCACCTACTGCAGCCCCACCTATTACAGTGGGCAGAAAGCCCGCTACGACGTGGCGCATGTCACCGCCTCGCTGGCGGACAGCGGCGCGCTGGCGCACTGCGAATACGTGGTCTGGGGCGGCGGCGAACCCACGCTGGACAAGCAGTTTGTCCCGCTGGCCGGACAACTGGCCCAGGCGGTACCCCGCACACGGCAGCGCGTGATCAGTAATGCCACCAAGTACCTGCCGGAGCTGGCGCAGATGCTGGCCGAGGACAAGGCCTTTATCGTGACCAGCATCGATGCCGGCACCAAGGATACCTTCCAGGCCATACGCAAATTCAGCGGGCTGGACCGCGTGCTGGCACACCTGCAGCGCTATGTGCAGGCGTCGGCGGCCAACACCCTGATCAAGTACATCGCGCTGGACAACAATCTGGCCGCAGCCGAGCTGGACGCCTTTGCCGACCAGATGCAGCACTGGCAACTGCTTGCGGCCAACTTCCAGCTCAGTTGCGATTTCCGCAGTGAATCGCTGTCGCTGGACGAGATACTGGCCATTGCAGGCCTCTACCACCGCCTGTACACGCTGGGCGCGGAATTCGTCTTCCTGGACGACCTGATCTGGCAGCGCCTGCCCCGGCTGGGTGCCGAAGACTACGCCGCCGTACATCGTGCGATAGGCAGCACCCTGGCCGATGCCAGCCGGACGCCGCGTATCGCGGTATGGGGCACCGGCGCGCAGGCCAGGCTGATGATGGGCAAATCGCGCTATCTGCAAGCTTGCGAGGTGGCGTGCTTTATCGATCCGCGTCCGCATCTGGCGGGCACGCGCTTCATGGACAGGCCGATCTACCCGCCTGCCTATCTGCAGGAAAACAGCCTCCCAGTGGTGATTGCGGCGGTACAGAGCGCCCCGTTCATCTACCAGGACTTGCAGGCCATGGACTTGGCCCCCGAACGCATCGTGCAGGGGCTGGTGTTGTAAGCGCCCGGCCAGTATCCGGGCCGTTGCGCCGCCCAAGCCGCGGCCCCGTGTTAACCGACAAGCCCCTATGGACAGTGTGATATGGCTTTATCTGACTGCAAAATCATCCAGCTTCCGAAAATTTCCGACCCGCGTGGCAACCTGTCTTTTGTCGAGGGCGGCAATCACATCCCGTTCGACATCAAACGTCTCTACTACATCTACGATGTTCCCGGCGGGGCCGAACGCGGTGCCCATGCCCACAAGGGCATGCACCAACTGATCATTGCCATGTCGGGCAGCTTTGACGTGATCCTGAACGACGGCAAGCAGGCCAAGCGCTTTCACCTGGCCCGCTCCTACTACGGCCTGTATGTATGCCCGATGATGTGGCGGGCGCTGGACAATTTCTCATCTGGCGCCGTGTGCACCGTGCTGTCCTCGTCCTACTACGACGAGGACGACTACATCCGCGACTACGACGATTTTCTCAAGGCGGCGCTGGCATGATGCGGGTACCGTTTTTGGATCTTGCCGCCGGCTACCAGGCGCTTCAGCCCGAGCTGGAGCATGCCCTGCTGCAGGCCGCGCGCTCGGGCCATTACATCGGCGGCGAGGCGCTGCATGCTTTCGAGCAGGCTTTTGCCGCCTACAGCGGCAGCCGTTATTGCGTAGGCACCGGCAACGGCCTAGATGCCCTGCGCCTGGCGCTGCTGGCGCTGGAGATCGGCCCCGGCGACGAAGTGATCGTGCCCAGCAATACCTTCATCGCCACCTGGCTGGCCGTCAGCCAGTGCGGTGCCACCCTGGTGCCGGTAGAGCCGGACCCTGACAGCCACCTGATCACCGCTGACGGCATCGCCGCCGCCATCACGCCCCGCACCCGGCTGATCCTGCCGGTACACCTGTATGGCCAACCGGTAGATATCGCGGCCATCAGCGCACTGGCCTGCCGCCATGGCATCCGGGTGGTGGCCGACGCGGCCCAGGCGCATGGCGCGCGCTACGATGGTCAGCCGGTCGGCGGCGCTTTCGACCTGTGTACCTGGAGCTTCTACCCCAGCAAGAACCTGGGAGCACTGGGTGACGGCGGCGCCGTGACCACCAACGATCCGGACCTGGCAGAGCGGGTAAGAATGCTGGGCAACTACGGCTCGCGCGAGAAGTACCGTTTCGAAAGGCCCGGCATCAACAGCCGGCTGGACCCGCTGCAAGCGGCTGTGCTCTCGGTTAAGCTGCCACGGCTGGATGCGTGGAATGCCCGCCGGCAAGCCATTGCCCACCGCTATTGCACCGCACTGGCCGGTAGCGACTGGACACTTCCCGCCGTCTCCCCCCGCACCAGCCCGGTGTGGCATCTGTTTGTCGTGCGCCACCCGCGGCGCGACCTGGTGCAGCAACAATTGCGCGCCTTGGGCGTGGACACGCTGATCCACTATCCGATTCCGCCGCACCGGCAACAGGCCTACCAGAGGCAATGGCCTGCTGACGCCTTTCCGGTGGCGTCGGCGTTAGCGGACGAGATCCTCAGCCTGCCGATGGGTCCCCAACTGAGCGATGAGCAGGTGACATACGTGATCGACTGCCTGCTGGGGTGCTGACAGGTGCGATCCTGATGGAGCAAAACGAGGAGTGGCAACTGCAGAACCGCTATCTTCGGCACGCCACGCATTATTTCGGATATGGCCTGAACGACGTCGGTGAGGTGGCCGTGGCGGCGCTGGACGGCGACCTTGCTGCCATCTCGGTGGTGGCGAGCGATACAATAAGACAAGAGTATGCCTGGGCCAATCGGGTGGTCCAGATGCTTTCCGATATCGAGGCGCATGCGCCTCTCCATTCACTGCAGTAGGGGCTTTGATGATTTCTGTCGTTATTCCCTCATATAACTATGCGCATTTCCTTCCCGTGGCCATCGACAGCGTGCTCACGCAGGAGGTGACGGATATCGAGATCATCGTCTGCGACGACCTGTCCAGCGACGATACCCCCCAGGTCATGCAGGCTTATGCCGGGAATGGGCAGATCCGCTATTACCGCAACGAGGTCAATCTCGGCGCCACGGACAACATCAATTACGGGATGACGCTGGCCCGCGGCGAGTACGTCCTGCTGCTCGGCGCGGACGATCTGCTGGAGCCCGGCGCCCTGAAACGGCTGAAGGCCGTGCTGGATGCGCACCCGGAATGCGGCTTCGTCTACGGTCGTTATTCGTTTCTGCAGGAGAATGGCGCGCATTACCCCCTGTCGCATCCCGGCTGGGCCAATCAGTCCTACGCCGCAGTGCGCGACGAGCTGCCCGATCTGCTGCGTTACGACTGTTACATCAACATGGGAACGACTCTGTTCCGACGTGAACTGCTGGCGGGGCGGCCGTTCTTCGACCGCAGCCTCGTGGCGGTTCCCGAAGAGCGTTTCTTCCGCGCCACCGATTGGGATCTCGTTCTGCGCCTGGCGGCGGAAGGGGTCAAAAGCGCCTTCGTCAACGAGCCCATCGCCATCTTCCGCCAGCACGCCTCGCAAGCCTCGTCGGGCGACCGCTACGCTCTGACCGGGCTGGCCATCCTGGAGCATGCCCTTCTGCTGGAGCGTTATCTGACTGCCGAGAACATGCCGAGGGTGGTCGATTTCCTTCCGGACATCGTCAACCTGTTCATCGGGAAGTTCGAGTTCTACAAGGCGCACCGCTTGAAGGACGAGGCGGGGCGGCATGCCTTCATCGAGGAACGGGTGTGCAAAGTCATCAATTTCATCAACTCGCTGATGAAAAACAGCGCCTCCTTCTCGTCGCCGGCTGCCACGGCCAACCCCGGAGCCCATGCTCCAGAGGGCGGGCAGGCCGCGCCGGAGTATCGCCATTTGCTGCGAGCCATCCCCAAGCGCCCGATGTTTTCGGTGGTGATTCCGACCCGCAATCGCCTGCGGCATCTGGCGATGGCGCTGGAGAGTCTGTGCCGGCAGAGCATCCAGGATTTCGAAGTCATCGTGGCGAACGACGGCGGATGCGCCGTCGAGGACGTCGTCAATTGCTACCGCAGCAAGCTGCCCCGGATAAACAGCGTCTCGCTCGGGGTATCCCGTGGGCCGGGTGGAGCCAGAAACGCGGCCCTGCAGCTGGTGCGCGGCCAATACGTCGCCTACCTCGACGATGACGACATCTTCCTGCCCGAGCATCTCGAAGTGCTCTCGCGCGTGTTCTTCCAGCATCCCGAAGCCTTCGTGTACACCGATGCCGAATACCGTACGACGCGGAAGAACGGGGAAGAGCTGGTTTCGAAGCCTTATGCCCAGATACCGTATTCGCGCGACAGGCTGCTGGTACAGAATTTCATCCCCACCGACACCTGGGCGCATCCGGCCAGCCTGCTCGATAAAGTCGGCGGCTTCGACGAATCGCTGGACATGCTGGAGGACTGGGACTTCCTGATCCGGCTCAGCGCCTTGGTGCCGTTTGTCCATGAGCCGACAGTCACCGTCAGGGTGTTCCAGGACGAAAGCCGCGAGGATCACACGCTGCGTAATCACAGGCACAAGCTGCGGGATTACTACCACTTGCTCTACCAGCGTCATCCGGTATCCGGCAAGGAACTGCAGCGGGCACGGGAGCAGTTCCTGCTCGCCAGGCAGAACAAGGAAGACGGTACGGCCTTGCCGGTCGAGATTCCCGCGGAAAGCTACGCCGTCTGGCTGAATACGCACCAGATCACGGAAATCAAGGCGGAGTCTCACGCGGTGCGGATGCTGTCGCAGTGGAAGACGCGCCCGGTCGTCAACTTGCTCTTGGTCGTCGATGCCTCCAACCTCGCCCTGCTGGCCGCCACCGTCGACAGTTTGCAGCGCCAGCTTTACAAGGATTGGCGCCTGATCGTCGTCTCCGACCTGGAGTGCGTCGATCCGGTCTTCCAGCAAACGGATTTCCTCGGCTGGATGCAGATCGCCGATGCCTCCGACAAGGAGCTGGTCTGCGCGGCCCTGAATGCCGTCATTGCGGACATCCCGTCCGACTGGGTGGCGCTGATCCCGCCAGGCACCGTGCTGAGCCCGGAAGCCATGCTGAAGCTGGGCGACTATGGCGAGCTCCACCCGGAGTGGCAGGTTATCTATACCGACCATGACACCACCCCCGGCGAGGACAAGCGGGTCGAGCCCAGATTCAAGCCGGACTTCAACCTCGACATGCTGCTGGCTACCGATTACATCGGTGCGGCGGTCTGGTGCCGTTTCGACGCCTTGAGCCGCCTTGGCGGCTTTGCGCCGGAAGCCTCCGCGTGGCTGTACGACACGGTGCTGCGCGCTGCCGATGCCTTTGGCGATGCGAGCGTGGGCCACATCCCAGAGGTGGGGTTCAGCTTCCCGGCGGGCTACCGGGCGAGCGAGGAAGACGCCCGCATTTATAGCGTGTCGCGCTTTCTGGAGAGGAATGGCCTTGCGGCCGCACTCCTGCCCGGCTACACGGCGGACTCCATCCGCATCGACTACCCCGTCCCCGAGCCGGCTCCGCTCGTTTCGTGCATTGTCCCGACCCGCGAGAAGCTGGAGTTTCTCGAACCCTGCCTCCAGTCCTTGCTCGCCAAGACGCGCTACCACAATTACGAGATCATCGTGGTCGACGGCAATAGTGAGGACCCGGACCTGCTGGCCTATTACGACGATCTGAGGGAAACCCACCCCGGCAAGGTCCGCATCCTGGCCTGCCCGGAACCTTTCGATCCGGTGTCTGCTTATCGGTTCGGCGCCGCCGGCGCACGCGGGGAGTTCCTGCTGTTTTTGGCCAACGATACCGAGTTCGTGCAGGACGAATGGCTGGGGCGCCTGCTGAGCCAGACCACGAGGGCGGACGTCGGCGCCGTCGGGCCGAGGCTGCTGACGCCGGAGTCGGCCCAGGTCTACAGCGCGGGCATGGTGCTGGGCCTGGGAGGGGAAGATGCGGTGGCGGGACACGCCTTCAGCGGCGAGGACATCAAGTCGCCCGGCTACATGTCGCGTGCGTTGCTGGTCCAGAATTACTCGGCGCTGGCGGGCGATTGCCTGCTGGTGCGCCGGACGGCCTACGAGGAGGCCGGCGGCCTGACGGGCGAGATGGCGGGCAATCCGCTGTGGCATGTCGACCTGTGCCTGAGGCTGGCCGAGCAGGGCTACAGGTTGACCTACACCCCCTTCTCCAATGTCGTGGCCCATGGCGGCGTGGGCTACAAGCAGTCCGCGACGGATATCGAGACGACCTACCAGGAACTCAAGCTCACCCAGGAGGCTACGCGACGCATGCTGGATCGCTGGCAGGAGCGCCTGGCCAAGGATGCCGCCTACCATCGCAGCCTGACGCTGACCGGCAAAGGATTCGAACTGGAAACCCGCACCGCGGCGACGTGGGATAACGAGATCCGCGACAAGCCCCGGCTGATGGGGGTGGCGCTGTCCGGCGGCAGCGGCATCTATCGCCTGATCCAGCCCTTGGGCGAACTGGCCCATCAGGGCATGGCCCACAGCGCGGTGCTCAAGCCCAGTGGGGGCAAGGGGGTGCGCTTGCCGACCGTGGTGGAACTGGAGCGGATGGGTCCCGATACCGTCTACTTCCAGAATTCGATCGGCGAAGCCGAACTCAAATGGCTGGAGAAAATGAAGGACACCCGGCCGCAGAGCACGTATATCTGCTCGCTGGACGACCTGATCGTGCAAGTGCCGTCGCAGAGTTCGGCCTATTACCACTTCCAGAAGCACTTCCGCGACGCCAAGCCCAAGCTGCGCAGGGCCATGAAGCTGTTCGACCGGCTGGTGGTCTCCACCCAGCCGCTGGCGGATTACTGCCAGGGCATGATCGACGATATCGTGCTGCTGCCGAACACGCTGGACCGGAACCTCTGGGGCGATCTGAGCAGCCTGCGTTCGGTCGGCCGCAAGCCGCGGGTCGGCTGGGTCGGAGCCCAGCAGCACCAGGGCGACCTCGCCATGATCTTCGACGTGGTCAAGGAACTGGCGGACGAAGTGGAGTGGGTCTTCATGGGCATGTGCCCCAGCGAGATTCGCCCCTACGTCAAGGAAGCCATCACCACGTGGCTGCCGTACGATCGCTATCCTGCCGCCGTGGCCAACCTCAACCTGGACCTGGCGATCGCTCCGCTGGAGGTCAATGCCTTCAACGAAGCCAAGAGCAATTTGCGGCTGCTGGAATACGGCGCGCTGGGATGGCCGGTGGTGTGCACCGACATCTACCCCTATCAAACCGGTGATGCCCCGGTGAAGCGGGTGCCCAATACCACGGCCGCCTGGGTCGAGGCCATCCGGGAACGGGTGCACGATCTGGGCACCTGCCACGCCGAAGGGGACCGGCTGCGCCAGTGGGTCGACGGCTACTGGCTGGAAAATCGGGCCGGGGACTGGTTCGACGCACTCACCAGAAAAAAATCCTAAAGTCTTTTGGGATGCTGACGATAAAGGGGGTATGCGGTGGAAATGAAAATGCAGTCGTCTTGTATAGGTTAAACCCGCCGAGCCCCCCTTTAAGGAGATCGACATGGCTATCGTCGTCAATACCAACATTGCTTCTCTGAACGCTCAGCGGAACCTGAGTTCCTCCAGCAGCTCGCTGGCCACCTCCCTGCAGCGCCTGTCTTCCGGCCTGCGGGTGAACAGCGCCAAGGACGATGCCGCTGGCCTGGCCATTTCCCAGACGCTGACTTCGCAGATTCGCGGCAACAACCAGGCGGTTCGCAACGCCAACGACGCCATCTCGGTTTCGCAAACGGCCGAAGGCGCCCTGGGCCAGGTAGGCAACAACCTGCAGCGTATCCGTGAAATCGCCGTGCAGGCGGCCAACGGCGGCGTGAGCGACTCCAACCGTTCCCAACTGCAGAAAGAAGTCGACCAGCTCACCCAGGAAATCAGCCGGATCGTCCAGACCACCAACTTCAACGGCACGGCCCTCTTGAGCGCCTCCGGTTCGCTGACCTTCCAGGTCGGTGCCGACGGCACGGGTACCAACCAGGTCACCATCAGCCTGTCGACCCTGGGTTCGGCAGCGGCAACCAACGGCGTGGGTGCGAGCGCGGTGTCCTCCGGCCTGAACACCTATGCCTCTTCCCTGACGGCAACTGGTACAATCAACGTACTGACCTCGGCCAACGCGTCCGCCAACATCGCCGGCCTGGATGCCGACATTGCACAGATTTCCAACCTGCGTTCCACCTTCGGTGCGGCACAGAACCGTTTCGACGCGGTGATTGCCAACCTGCAGAACTACGTGGAGAACCTGACCGCGTCCCGGAGCCGTATCATCGACGTCGACTTCGCGTCCGAAACGGCCAACCTGACCAAGAACCAGATTCTGCAACAGGCCGGTACCGCCATCCTGGGTCAGGCCAACGCCTTGCCGCAAGCAGCCCTGTCGCTGCTGCAGTAAGCTGAAAGGTCGATGAACTGAGAGGCACCCCAGCATAGCCATGTCTGGGGTGTACCTCATGGAGGTGGTGATGCAAATCAATCCTTCGCTAAGCCCCGGGGTGCTATACCAGCCATCCCAGAAAACGTCGCCAGGGATTCAGCAGGCGAGTGATGCCGCGACCGCCGTGCCCGTGCCGAAAGAACTCGATCGGGCCGTCAACGGCGTCGGCAAGTCGGCCGAGTCGCAGGCCGGCTCGGATTCCGCGGCCAAGCAGGAAAAGCCGCCGACCGAGTCGGAACTGCACGATTCGGTCAAGAAGCTGAACGAAGCCCTGAAGCACTACAACAACAACCTCGAATTCACCGTGGACGAGGACACTCAGGCCACCGTGGTCAAGGTTGTCGATAGCGAGACCAAGAAAGTCATACGGCAGATTCCTTCCGAAGAGGCATTGCGGATCGCCAAGGCCATCGAGGACTTCAAGGGCCTGCTGCTCAAGGACAGTGCCTAAGCAGTACGCGGTGCCTACCTTCAAGCCTGTTGAAGGCTGACCGCTCTTTAGGAGACATGTGATGGCTAGCATTTCGACCACGGCCGGCTCGCTCGATGTACAGGGTTTGGTTTCGCAGCTGATGACCATTGAACGGCAGCCGCTGACAGCCAGCCAGTCCCGCCTCTCCAGCTACAACTCCCAGCTTTCGGACCTGGGCAACCTGAAGTCCCAGCTATCCACCTTGCAAACCAAGGCCCGCGCGCTGACCACACTGGATTTCGTCAACATCTACAAATCCACCTCGTCGGATACCACCGTGCTCAGCGGCACGGCCGGGGCTGACGCCAGCGCCGGCGTGTACCAGATCAACGTGACCAAGCTGGCTACCTCGGAACAGAAAGTGTTCGACTTGCGCGATGGGGGCAGCGCCATCACCGACAAGGCGGCGGCGATTGCCGGGCTCAACGGTTCCTTCTCCATCACCGTGGGCGGCACCACCACAGCGATTGACCTGGGGGCGAGCGATGTGTCGCTCGATACCTTGCGCCAGAAGATCAACGCGGCGGATATCGGCGTCAATGCCACCATCGTCAGCAGCCAGGGCAATTACAAGCTGGTTCTGGCCTCTGAGGACTCGGGCTCCGCCAACGCCTTCAGCTTCGCGACCCCCATTCCCGTTCTCGGCCAGTCCGCCACGGCGGTGAGCGAGTCGAAAACCGCGACCGACGCCGAATTGACCATCAACGGCGTCGCCATTACCGCCAGCAGCAACACCATCACCGATGCCATTTCCGGCATCAGCCTGAGCCTCAGCAAGCTGGGGTCGGCCAACCTGACGGTGGCCCGTGACGAGTCTTCCATCATCCAGAAGGTTCAGGATTTCGTCGATCAGTTCAATACGGTCAAGAACCTGACGGGCAGTCTGCGTTCGGGCAGCCTGAAGGGCGACGCCAGCCTCTTGAGCATCCAGCAGCGGCTGACCAGCGTGCTGACGAAGCCGGTGTCCGGTTACGATCCGACGACAGACTACGCCTACCTGTCCCAGATCGGCATCTCGATCCAGAAGGACGGCACGCTCAAGCTGGACCAATCGGCGTTCAAAAAGGCGATGAACGACAACCTGGACAACGTCTCCAAGCTGTTCGGCAACACCAACAACGATGGCTTCGGCGATCGTTTCGTTTCCCAGGTGACGGACCTGCTCGGCACGACCGGCATCCTGGAAACCCGCACGGCGACGGTGAATATCAAGATCAAGGATGAAGAGCTGAACCAGGACCGCATCCAGGAGCGTCTGGACAACAAGGAAGCGTCCTATTTGCGCCAGTATTCGGCGCTGGATGCGGCGCTGACCGAGATTCAGCGCACCAGCAGCTATCTACAGTCCCTTCTGGGCTGACGAACGAATGTTTTCCATGGTTAATCAACCAGTCAAGTTTGGTACTCCATCATGAATAGACGAGCCCTGCAGCAACTCAACAAGGCGTATCTGGACGATGCCCTGCAGGTGGCCGTGTATGGCGCCAGCCCTGTCGGCATCATCGTTCTGCTGTACGAGGGCGCGATCAAGGCGCTGCAACAGGCCGAGCGGGCGATGGCGGAGCAGCGGTTCGATGTGAAGAGCGCGATGATCTCCAAGGCCATCGACATTCTCGACGGCCTGCGCGAGGTACTCGATTTCCAGCAAGGCGGCGATATCTCGCAAAACCTCAGCGACCTTTACCTCTACATGAAGAGCCGGCTGAGCGTGGCCAACCTCAAGAACGATCCCGCTATCCTCGTCGAAGTGCAGGGGCTGCTGGAAGAGATTCTGTCTGCCTGGAAACAGGTTGAGAAAACCGCGGCGATGGTGCCGCAGAAGGCTGTCAACGCAGGGTTCTGAGCGGCTGTTTCGGGAGAGGGGCCATGGATCGTCAGGAGCTTGCCCTGCTGGCACAGGAGTTTTGCCGTCTTACCGGCGAAATGAGACTCGCCTTGCTCCACGAAAAGCTGGAAGAGTTCTTCCAGCTCTCCGATGCGCGCGCTCATTGTCAGCAGGCTCTCCAGGATGGGGCCGGTCCACGCTTGCTGGAGCAGGTGCCGGCGTGCCGCTCCGAGCTTCTGGCAGCAATGGAACAGAATCGAGAAATCGACCAGTTGCTGTCGCGCTGCAAAGAAGAGGCCCAATCCTTGCTGGCCTCGTCCCGGCAACAGCAGCGGCTCATGAAAATCTACCGTTCTTGACCGCTTATCGCCGAATCCACCACTAGGGGGAAAGCCTCTCTGCTATAGTCTTAAGGTGTAGGGAAGGAGCATGTCAGGGGTACACCGTGTCCATTTGGTCCATTATCGCCTTGTCGCTGTCTGTGCTCGCCGTGGTCGCGAGCGCGTATGGATGGTGGCACTTTGCGCAGCTGGAAAAGCGGCGCGATAAATTGATGGCACTTCATCTTGACCAACTTCAGCAGCAGCTCAGCATGCTGCAGCGCGACATGGAGCAGTTGGCCAAAAACAAACCCTCGTTCAAGCCGTCGGCCAAGGGCGAGGACTTGTCGGCGACGCCCTACAACCAGGCCATCGAACTGGTCAAACACGGTTTGTCGGCGGCCGAAGTGGCCGAGCGCTGCGGCATTTCCCGCAGCGAAGCCGAGCTGATCGTGTCCTTGTATCGCAATAATTCCACTTCATGATTTCCCCCCTTTCCGGCAAGGCCCTAGGCGCCACCTCGGTGTCCGGCGTCCGCCTGCTCGGCGAGGGCGGGCGGTTGCTGCTGGAGGCCGCCGTCCTGCCGGCCAAGGTGCCGCCGTTGATCCTCGGAGAGCAGGTCTCGGCCCGGGTGGCGGAACGGCTGGACAACGGCCAGTTCGCCGCGCTGATCAAGAACGGCCTGTTCACCCTGAATCTGCCCAAGGGCATGCAGCTCGCCGGCGACACGCTCACCCTGCGCGTGACCAGCCTCTCACCCCAGCTGACCTTTGCCTTGGTCGACCAAACCGCCGATGCCGAGGTGCAGGACGGCTCGGTCGACGTCTCGTTGAGCCCCGCCTCGCGCTACCTGACCGAGCTGCTGGATAGCGGCAAGAAGGCCCCGGCGCAGGCCGGCTTGCGGCTGGACGCGTCGCGCCAGGATGCGGCCGGGCTGGCCGAAGCCTTGAAGCAGGGGGCGGACAAGAGCGGCCTCTTTTACGAATCCCACGTCAAGGCCTGGGTCGACGGCCGGCTGCCGCTGGAAAGTCTCAAGGACGAGCCGCAGGCCCGGCTCGGGCAAAGTCTCGGTCTGGCGCCGGGCACGTCCACCGAGCATGGCAAGGCCGCTCAGGCGGAACTGGGCAACCTGGTGCAGCGGCAACTGGACACGCTGGAGAATCGTCAGTTGCAGCTGCAAGGCTGGGCTTGGCCCGGGCAGCCGCTGCAGATGACCATCGAAGAGGACAAGACCCGCGAGCGGGAGGCGGGCGCTGGCGCCGACGAGGTGCCGGCGTGGTCCACGCGGCTGGCGCTGGACCTGCCGATGCTGGGGGGGCTGTCGGCCCGTATCCGCCTCGTCGGCGGGGCGGTGCAGGTGTCCTTCGCCGCCGAGGAAGCGGCGACCGAGCAATTGATCCGCGACCACGCGGGCCGGCTCGAGTCGGGGCTGGGCGCCGCCGGACTGAATCTCGCGACGCTGTCGGTGAGCCATGAAGAAGCCCCCCGCTGATCCGGCGCGCCGCTCCGCCATCGCCCTGAGCTACCGGGACGGTGCGCGCGCGCCGAAGGTGGTGGCCAAGGGCTATGGCGAGCTGGCCGAACGTATCATCGAGCGTGCCCAGGAGGCCGGTGTGTTCGTGCACGACTCGCCGGCGCTGGTGTCGCTGCTGATGCAGGTCGACCTCGACCAGCAGATTCCGCCGGAACTGTACCGCGCGGTGGCCGAAGTGCTGGCTTTCGTCTACTTCCTCGAGCATCAGGCCGCCGGGCAGGACTTCGAGTTCGAGGCCTGGCTGGCGCAGCGCCCCTCTCCCCAGCCCGAAAACTGATGTGCCGGCTGGCTTGTGAGGCCGGCTTTCCGTATGCTTTTCCCCTGAATGCCATAACGTTGACGAGGAATTCAATGAAAGTAGGTTATATCGGGCTGGGCATCATGGGGCGTCCCTGCGTGCTCAATCTGCTCAAGGCCGGACACCAGGTCAGCGTGTGGGCGCGCCGGCGCGAGTCCGCCGCACCGCTCCTCGCTGCCGGCGCCCGTTGGTGCGACTCCCCGGCCGAACTGGCCGCCGAGGTCGAGCTGGTGGTGACCAACGTGTCCGACACCGCCGACGTGGAGGCGGTGCTGCTCGGCGACCATGGCGTGGCGCAGGGCGCCAAACCGGGCCTGGTGTGCGTCGACATGAGCACCATCTCGCCGATCGGCGCGCGCAAGATCGCGGCCAGCCTGGCCGAAAAGGGCATCGACTTTCTCGATTGCCCGGTGTCGGGCGGCGAGGTCGGCGCCATCAATGGCACGTTGACCATCATGGTCGGCGGCAAGTCCGAGGCGCTGGAGAAGGCGCGTCCGGCGCTGCAGGCGATGGGCAAGACCATCACTCATATCGGCGAGTCGGGCGCGGGGCAGGTGGCTAAGGCGTGCAACCAGATCGCCGTCGGCGTCGGCGTGGCGGCGGTGGCCGAAGTGATGAAGCTGGCCAAGGCCTGCGGCGTGGACCCGGCCCCGGTGCGCGAGGCGCTGCTCGGCGGTTTCGCCCAGAGCCGGGTGCTGGATGTCCACGGCCAGCGCATGATCGACGACAACTACGCGCCGGGCTTCAAGGCCAAGCTGCACCTCAAGGACATGGGGATCGTGCTCGACACCGCGCGCGAACTGGGCATCAAGCTGCCGGAAGCGGAGCGGGTGGCCGGCCTGATCGGCGAGCTGGTCGAGAAGGGGGAGGGCGAGCTGGATTCGTCGGCCATCGCCCGGCTGATCTGGGAAAAGAACTGAGCCGGACGACGCGCTCGATACAAACAGACAGGGCCCCAAGCGGGGCCCTGTTTGTTTCGTGGGGGACTCAGGCGACCAGCTTGCCCAAGGCCGCCAGCACGCCGCTGCCGGGGGCAGGGGTGCAGCACAGCTCGGGAATCTGGAAATCCACCGCCATCATCACCGAGAGTGCGGTAATCGTGATGATGGAGAAGAAGAACACCTGACGCGCCCACACCCGGTCGTCGGTGCTGCTCTTGTAGCCCGACAGCGCCATCTTGAGCCACCACAGGCTGGTGGCGCAGGCCACGGCGAGGTAGCCGTAGCCGGCGTAGCCGCCGAAGGCCAGCATCACCGTCGCCACGGCGAAGGCCAGGATGTAGAGCACGATCTGCTGCTTGGCGGCCGAGACGCCCTTCACCACCGGCAGCACCGGGATGTTGGCGGCCTCGTAGTCCTTGAAGCGGAAGATCGCGATCGCGTACGAGTGCGGCATCTGCCACAGGCAGAACATCAGGAGCAGGATGGCGGCCCCCATGTCGAACTGGCCGCTCACCGCGCAGTAGCCCGCCACCGGCGGCACCGCGCCGGACAGGCTGCCCACCAGCGTGCCGTACACCGACTTGCGCTTCATATACAGGCTGTACACGCCGACGTAGATCACGAAGCCGAACAGCGCGCAGGCGAAGGCCAGCGGGTTGGTCCAGTGCCACAGCGTCCCGAAGCCCGCGATGCCCAGCACGATGCCGTGCCAGAAGGCGGCCTTGAACGACATGGCGCCGGTGACCAGCACGCGGTTCTTCGTGCGCGCCATCTTGCTGTCGATGTCGCGGTCGATGCAGTTGTTCAGCGAACAACCGGAAGCGACCACCAGCGACAGCCCGATGATCGTCGCCAGGAGCAGCCCGAGGTCGACCTGGCCCCGCGCGGCGAGCAGGAAACCGCCCGCCGTCGAGATCAGATTGCCGAAGATGATGCCCGGCTTGGTGACCTGCAGGTAGCGCTTGAGTTTCACGTCAGGCGCTCTCAGGGCATCATCAGCGCGTCGGCGCTGAAGATGATCCATACCGACAGCACCACCAGCAGCACGATCACCAACGCGGTGAACAGGAAGGCCAGGGTGTTGACGCGGCCTTCGCTGCTGAAGTTCAGGTGCAGGAAGTACTTCAGGTGCACTAGGATCTGCACCACGGCGAAGCCGGCGATGGC
This sequence comes from Pseudogulbenkiania sp. MAI-1, assembly GCF_000527175.1. NCBI lineage: Bacteria > Pseudomonadati > Pseudomonadota > Betaproteobacteria > Neisseriales > Chromobacteriaceae > Pseudogulbenkiania > Pseudogulbenkiania sp. MAI-1. The sequence goes on from NZ_AZUR01000001.1 coordinate 527,984, forward strand.
GAGCAGGGTGGTGTGGCTATCGAGGCCGCCGTTCATCACCATCCAGAACGGGATGACGGTCAGGATGACCGACAGCACGAAGCCGGTGAGATAGGATTTGACGCTGCCGTGGCCGGCGGCGTGGTCGTGACCATGGCTCATCAGATGGCCCCTTTCAGATAAACGACGGTAAAGACGCAGATCCAGACGATGTCGAGGAAGTGCCAGAACATGCTCAGGCAGTTCAGGCGGGTCATGGCGCGGCCGGTCAGACCGGTCTTGATCACTTCCAGCATCATCACCGCCATCCAGATCAGGCCGGCGGTCACGTGCAGGCCGTGCATGCCCACCAGGGCGAAGAAGCCGGACAGGAAGGCGCTCTTGTCCGGGCCGTGGCCCTCGGCGATCAGCGCGCCGAACTCGTGCAGTTCCATGCCGATGAAGGTGGCGCCGAACAGGAAGGTCACGGCCAGCCAGCCCAACAGGCCAGCCTTGTTGCCCTTGTGGCCGCTGATCATGGCGAAACCGTAGGTGATGCTGGAGAACAGCAGCGCGAAGGTTTCCACCAGTACGAACTTGAGCTCGAAGATATCGCGGCCGCTGACGCCGCCGTTCACGTTGCCCACCAGTACCGCGTAGGCGGCAAAGGCGCTGGCGAACAGGATGCAGTCGGTCATCAGGTAGAGCCAGAAGCCCAGCTCGACGCTGGCGCCGCTGTCGTGGTGCTCATGGTCGTCATGAGCGTGCGTGTCGTGCAGTGCAGTTACGTGCGAAGTCATGGCTGTTTACACCTGCTCCAGAGTTTTGGCCGGGCGCGGACGGGCGGTTTCGCGCTCGTCGTAGCGGTCGAAGTCGATGCCCATCTTTTCGAAGCGCTCGCGCTCGATGGCTTCCACCTCGTCCGGCTGAACGTAGTAGTCGAGATTGCTGTCATAGGCGCGGCCCAGCATGCTGGCGATGATGCCCAGCAGGCCGACGATAGCGAGCCACCAGATGTGCCAGATCAGGGCGAAGCCGCATACGAGGGTGAAACCGCCGATGTAGACGCCGGCCGCGGTGTTCTGCGGCATGTGGATCGGCGCGTACTGCTGCGGAATCTCATAGGCCACGCCTTTTTCCTTCATGTCGGTGAAGGCGTCGATGTCATGCACGTGCGGCACCTTGGCGAAGTTGTAGAACGGCGGCGGCGAGGAGGTCGACCACTCCAGGGTGTGGCCATTCCACGGGTCGCCGGTCACGTCGGCGAGCTGCTTGCGGTTGCGCACGCTCACGTAAATCTGCAGCAGCTGGCAGCCGATGCCGATGGCGATCAGCACCGCGCCGATGCAGGCGGCGTACAGCCACGGGGTCCACAGCGGGTTGTCGGTGTGGTTCAGGCGACGGGTCATGCCCAGGAAGCCCAGGATGTAGAGCGGCACGAAGGCGAAGTAGAAGCCGGTCTGCCAGAACCAGAACGCGGCCTTGCCCAGACGCTCGTCCAGCTTGAAGCCGAAGGCTTTCGGGAACCAGAACACGAAGCCGGCGAGATAGCCGAATACGGCGCCACCGATGATGGTGTTGTGGAAGTGGGCGATCAGGAACAGGCTGTTGTGCAGCACGAAGTCGGCGCCAGGCACGGCCATCAGCACGCCGGTCATGCCACCGATCGAGAAGGTGACCATGAAGCCCAGGGTCCACAGTACCGGCGCGGTGAAGCGCAGGCGGCCGCGGTAGATGGTGAACAGCCAGTTGAACAGCTTCACGCCGGTCGGCACCGAGATCACCATGGTGGCGATGCCGAAGAAGGCGTTGACGCTGGCGCCGGAACCCATGGTGAAGAAGTGGTGCAGCCACACCATGAAGCCGAGTACCGTGATCACGCCGCTGGCGACAATCATCGAGGTATGGCCGAACAGGCGCTTGCCGGAGAAGGTGGAGATCACTTCCGAGAAGATGCCGAAGGCCGGCAGGATCAGGATGTACACCTCCGGATGACCCCAGGCCCAGAACAGGTTGAGGTACATCATCGGGTTGCCGCCGGCTTCACTGGTGAAGAAGTGGAAGTCCAGGTAGCGGTCCAGCGTCAGCATGGCGAGTGCGCCGGTCAGGATCGGGAACGAGCTTACGATCAGCACGTTGGCCCAGGTGCAGGTCCAGGTGAAGATCGGCATTTGCATCAGTTTCATGCCCGGTGCGCGCATCTTGAGGATGGTCACCAGGAAGTTGATCGCCGTTAATGTCGTCCCGATACCGGATATCTGCAGCGCCCAGATGTAGTAATCCACCCCCACGCCTGGGCTGTAGGCCAGTTCCGACAGCGGCGGGTAGGCCACCCAGCCGGTGCGGGCGAACTCACCCACGCCGAGCGAGATGTTCACCAGCGCCGCGGCGGCCACCAGCAGCCAGAAGCTCAGCGAGTTCAGGAAGGGAAAGGCCACGTCACGGGCGCCGATCTGCAGCGGCACCACGATGTTCATCAGGCCGGTCATGAACGGCATGGCCATGAAGATGATCATGATCACGCCGTGGGCGGTGAAGATCTGGTCGTAGTGCTCGGGCGGGAAGATGCCGTGGGCGCCACCGGTGGCCATGGCCAGCTGGGTGCGCATCATCAGCGCGTCGGCAAAGCCGCGCAGCAGCATCACCAGCGCCACGATGATGTACATGACGCCGATCTTCTTGTGGTCGACCGAAGTCAGCCACTCTTTCCACAGATAGCCCCACTTGCCGAACTTGGTGATGGCGGCAATGATCGCGAGGCCGACCAGGCCGGCGCCGGAGAGCGCCCCCATGATGATTGGCTCATGGAACGGTATGGCGTCCAGAGTCAGTTTGCCTAATAACATTGTCTTTCCTTACTCTTTAACGACCGGCGTCTTGCACAGGCTCTTGGAGAGCGCGGCAAGCTGAATGGGGCTGAGTCCGGCTTCCATGGCGGTCTGGTGGCTGGCCATGTACTTGCTCAGTACGCCGTAGAACAGGCCCGGCGTGACGGACGAGAAGTGCTGCACCGGGTTGTTTTCACTCGGATTCAGCAGTTGGGTGTAGCTGGCGGCATCCAGCGGCTTGCCCTGGCGCACCTGTTTCACCCAGGCGTCGAATTCGGCCGGAGTGGCGGTAGCGATGGCCTTGAACTTCATGCCGGAGAAGCCGGCACCGCTGTAGTTGGCCGATATGCCGTCATAGCTGCCAGGCTCGTTGGCGATCAGGTGCAGCTTGGTCTGCATGCCGGCCATCGAGTAGATCTGGCCGCCCAGCTGCGGGATGAAGAACGAGTTCATCGCGGCATCGGAGGTGATCTTGAAGTTCACCGGGGTGTTGGCCGGGAAGGCCAGCTGGTTCACGCTGGCGATGTTCAGGTCGGGGTAAATGAACAGCCATTTCCAGTCCAGCGACACGACCTGCACGTTGATCGGCTTCACGTTGGAGTCGAGCGGACGGTACGGATCCAGCTTGTGGGTGCTGTTCCAGGTGATGACGGCGAGGAAGGAGACGATGATGATCGGGACGATCCAGACTACGGCTTCGATCTTGCCGGAGTGCGACCACTTCGGGTCATAGGTGGCGTTCTTGTTGCTGGCGCGGTATTTCCAGGCGAAGCCCAATGTCATCAGAATGACCGGGACGACCACCAGCAGCATCAGCACGGTGGCCGTGATGATCAGGGATTTCTCATCCGCCGCGACCTGGCCTTTCGGATCAAGAATGCCTCCTTGGCAGCCGGAGAGCAGGGCGGCGGCGGCCAGCAGAAGCCCTCGTAAAATGCGTGGGTGTTTACTGTGTATCATCCTACGACCTTAGTGAAGTGAAAGTAACTTTTTGTCGTGCCCAAGCGAACCCAACGTCACGGGGGTCGGCCGTCACATCGGTCTGGCTTGGGGAAGCAAACGCGTATTTCGCCCGAGGCGGAATAACAAGGCCAAATGCCGCAGTCCCGGTCAAAAACGGCACGCCGCGACGACGCCGACAACGGCTGTTTCGAGATCGCGATGGCCCCGGAGATCACTTGATACGAACGACTGGCGATCGTTCAGATAGATGGCGTGACAGCAAGAAATTCACTGTTCGAGAGGCAGAGGCAGGCGCGGAACGGGCGCGGGAATCCTCTTGCGAGGACATCCGCATCACATCCCGGCGAACCGTCAAAAAAGCAATTATGCCTGTCGAGTACTTCGCTTTAGGTAAGGAAAAGCGAATGGAATGGGGTGGGTCATTCCATCGTTTGGATCTGAACTGGACGGGCGGTATTGAATGCCATTTTTGATGCTTATTCAATACCAGCAACCAGGCGGTGTGCGCCCCGCCGGCACGGTTTGAACCATTGCCTGACAGGAGGGATTTGTTGCGGTGCCGCCATCGCCCGCTATAGCGTCTTCTATGAAGTTCGCATGGGCGACAGGAGGGGCGAGGGATTGTTACAAATTGTTACAAAAAAATGTCGGCGGAGGCGGCAGCGGGCGGGCAACTGGCATGCCGCCTGCATTTCCCGTGAAGAATCTGTCCAGTTACAGGGGGAGCGGCAGCGACAACTCAAATGGTGGCAGCGCGTGTAGTCCGCCGGGCGCAGGAGAGCGCTGCGAGGCGGTATGATCGGCGCAATGAGGGTGGTTGTCCTTGATCCAAGACAAGAAACCGGCAGGAAAATGCCGCAGGAGGCTCGTCCGGGAGGAGCCCGCCTGTCCGGCTTGCTGCTGCCGGGGCGGGAATGGCTGCAGTATCCGTGTGCATGAAAGCAAACAGGGCAACGGCGCAAACCGTTGCCCTGCTTCGAGAAGCCCAATGGAAAAGCCCACACGGGCTTCCCTCGGGTACTTACTGCGGCATAATCAGAAACGGATGCGCAGACCCGCCGTCGCACCGACCTCGCTACGCCCTTTCCCTACCTCCCCATTCAAACCAGCGTAGATATACGCGCTGCGATTCAACTGTACCGTGCCACTGAGCGATGCCTGCACGAAGTCGCGGCCGGCATGCGGTGCGACCACCGTCAGGTTTTCTTTCGCTAGGCGGCCATTTACCTCCGGCCGGCCCTCATCGCCGATGTCACGCCCCACTGCGACGCTGAACTTGTAGGTCACTGATTCGGTCAACGGGTCCTTGGACAAAGAGCCTCCCGACAGACCTGCCAGCACGCGGGTACCGTTTGCCGAGTAGCCGCCGAACGACAATCCGGCTTCCGAGGCCGAGCCCTCGTCGATGCCCTTGCGTGCCGAGTGCTGCCACAGCGCCCGGGCGAACGGCTCCACGGTCTGCTTGCCCAATTGCAGCGGCAGACGCACCCCCACCCCTACCAATGCTTCCTGGCCATCGGCCGTGGTCTGCAGCGAACCGGTCTGTTGCAGCGGATCGGTGCGCTGGGTCTTCCAGCGGCTGGTGCCGTAGGCGGCAACGCCGTCCAGCACGAAGTCGCCGGCACCTAGTTGGCCGTAGACAAAGCCCAGGCTGTCGTCCACCGCGCCGGTGCCGGCGTTGGCCGATACATGGTTGGTGGCGTACGAGAAGCCGGCGCCGAACAGGTTGCGACCGTTGCGGTAGAGATCCCGACCCACGGTGTACTGATCACGCTGGGTACGGTAGCCCGAGGCGTAGCCGTCGGCGTCGAAGTCGCCATGGTTGGTCGATACATCCAGCCACAGATCCTGCACGGCACCCAGTTCGGTGCCCTCCACGCCCGGATCCTTGCTGCCCGCTTCATGAGCGCGCAGACGACCCGCCACCTGGTTTTGCAGGGCACGACCCGCCTGCGGTGCGGCCGCCGCCAGTGCACCATGCACTTCGCCGGACAACCGGCGCGTCAGGTCAGGCAGGGTGTTGCCGTTGACACCGGCCACGGCGTAGAGCAGATCGCTCTGACGCGACGTGGCGCTGCCATCGTCCTGGTGGGCCAGCAGTTTGTCCAGCACCCCGCCGGCCGACTGGGCATTGACGTTGCCCTTGCCCTTGGCCAGATAGGCGGCGTAAGACGTCGGCGTCAGCACCAGGTCGACGCTGTCGCTGCCGCGCATATTGTAGAAGGCAGTGAAGCGGGTATCCGCCGCCAGTCCGCTCGCCGGCTGGGTCAGCGTAGCGAAGCGGCCGACGATGCCGCCATCGGCCGTAATGATGCGGAACAGATCGCCCACCGACGGCGTGAAGGTGTTGCTCGCACTGCCGGTGATGCCGCGCAACTGCGGCGCCAGCGTGACGTTATCGCTGATGATGAACTGGCCGCCGGTGATGTCGAGGTGTGAGTAGTGCCCCGCACCGTTGCCGATGGTGGTGCCGTCGATATCTTCCTGGAAGGAACTACCCGCCAGCATCGTGGTGGTGCCGACCTGGGACAGCAGGCCCGGAGAGTTACCCGGCGCCAGCGTGCCGCTCACCGTCATGTCGCCGATGATAAGGCCGCTCCCGCGCAGGGTGCCGGCAGCATCAACCTGCACCCAACTGTCGAGGGTGCCGTTGGCGCGCAGCATGCCGTCCTGCACGCAGGTCCCGTTGTTCATGGTGGCGCTGCCGGTCAGATTCAGCGTGCCGGTGCCGGTCTTGTTGAAGCAGCCGCTGCTGCTATTGCTGCTGATGGTACCGGACAGCGTGGTGGTGGTGCCGGCATCGACATTCACTTCGGCCTTGCCGGCCACCAGCACCTGCTGGTTGGCACCGAGGGTTTGCGTGGTGTGCAGCGTGCCGCCATTCAGCAATACGGTGCCGGTGCCGAGCGAGGAGCCCAGCGCCACGTCCACGACACCGCCGTTGATGGTGGTGCCGCCGCTGTAAGTGTTGTTGCCGGTCAATACCAATGTGCCGTCGCCGCCCTTGAACAGCCGGCCGCTACCGTCGATGCCGCCATTCTGGGTAAAGGTCGTGCCGGCGTCGGTCAGCAACTGGCTGTCGGCCAGCAGCGTGATCTTGCGGCCGGTGCTCATGTCGGCCGTGGTCTGCAGCGTCCCGCCATTGAGGGTGACGTTGCCGGATGCATCGCCCAGCGCCGAGTCGACTGCCACCTGTAGCGTGCCGGCGTTGACGGTGGTGCCGCCGCTGTAGCTGTTGCTGCCAGACAGGGTGAGCGTACCGCTGCCGGTCTTGCTCAGGCTGCCCGTGCCGGCGATGTCGCCCGAGAAAGTCGTGCTGCCGTTGTCGCCCCCGGTCGTGAGCTTGGCCGAGCCCAGCGTCACATGGCCAGCACCGGCCAGCGAACCGATCGTCTGGTCGAAGCCGTTCAGATCCAGCGTCGCGCCGGTCGCTACCGTGATGGCCGAGTCGGATGCCAGCGAGCCCGCCTTGCCGGCCTTGAGCGTGCCGCCGCTCACCGTCGTCGCGCCACTGTAGTCGTTGTCGCCGGACAAGGTTAGTGTGCCGCTGCCGGTCTTGGTCAGGCTACCCGTGCCGGTGATGCCGCCCGAGAAGGTGGTGCTGTTGTCGCCGCCGGTGGTCAGATTGGCCGAACCCAGCGTCACATGGCCGTCACCGGCCAGCGAACCGACCGTCTGGTCGTAGCCGTTCAGGTCGAGCGTCGCGCCGGCCGCCACCGTGGTGGCGGAGGCCGCCGCCAGCGCATTGGCCTTGCAGGCCTTGAGCGTGCCGGCGCTCACCGTGGTGGAGCCGGTGTAATCGCTGCCGCACAGCACCAGCGTGCCTGCGCCGGCCTTGGTCAGACCACCGCCGCCGGAAATCTGGCCGTTCTCGGTCAAGGTGGTTGCGTCTGCCACATCGATGATGCCGTTGCCGGTCAGCGTGATGGTGCGTGCCGAATCGTGGGTCGCAGTGGTCGCCAGCGTGCCGTTGTTCAGCGTCAGGCCGCCACCGGCCGCGCCCAGCGCCGCATCGGCCGCCACTCTCACAGTTGCCCCGCCGCTGACTGTTGTGCCACCGCTGTAATCGCTGCTGCCGGAGAGCGTCTGGGTTCCACCGGATACCGCCAATCCGCCCGTGCCGCCGATGGCGCCGGCGAAGGTGTCGCTGGCGCTGCCCAGCGTCAGCGTCTTGCTACCGAGTACCACGCTGCCGTTGCCGGCCAAGGTCTTGATGATGGAGCCGGCAGTGGTGCCGGAGATGTCGAAGGTGCCGTTGTCGGTCACGCCGCTCGACTCGGCGATGTCGCCAGCGCCGGACAATGCCAACGTCGCGCCGCTGCCGATGCTGGTGGCGCCGCTGTAGCTGTTGTTGCCGCTCAGCGTTTCGCTGCCGCCCGATACGGTCAATCCGCCCGTGCCGCCGATGGCGCCGGCGAAGGTGTCGCTGGCGCTGCCCAGCGTCAGCGTCTTGCTACCGAGTACCACGCTGCCGTTGCCGGCCAAGGTCTTGATGGTGGTGCCGGCAGTGGTACCGGAGATGTCGAAGGTGCCGTTGTCGGTCATGCCGCTGGACTCGGCGATGTCGCCGGCGCCGGCCAGCGCCAGCGTCGCGCCGCTGCCGATGCTGGTGCCGCCGCTGTAGCCGTTGTTGCCGCTCAGCGTTTCGCTGCCGCCCGATATGATCAGTCCGCCCGTGCCGCCGATGGCGCCGGCGAAGGTGTCGCTGGCGCTGCTCAGCGTCAGCGTCTTGCTGCCGAGTACCACGCTGCCGTTGCCGGACAAGGTCTTGATGGTGGTGCCGGCAGTGGTACCGGAGATGTCGAAGGTGCCGTTGTCGGTCACGCCACTCGATTCGGCGATGTTGCCGGCGCCGGCCAGCGCCAGCGTCGAGCCGCTGCCGATGCTGGTGGCGCCGCTGTAGCTGTTGTTGCCACTGAAGGTGATTGTACCGGAACCCTTAAGGGTCAAACTACCGGTGGCGCCACTCGCATCGGAGATCACGCCACTGAAGGTGGCCGAATTGCCGTTGGCGTCGATAGTGCCGCCGGCGGCCTTGATCGAGAGGTCGCGGACGACCGTCCCGCTGTCGGCGACGCTCAGGGTACCGCCGTCGAAGACCGGATTGACCGCGCCGGAGGAAAGCTCGGTCGTGGTGTAGGCGGCTTTGCCGGTATCGATATCGGGCTTGGTGGTCCCCGCTCCCGCGTCGACAACCGCCTTGGCGATGTCGGTACCGAAGATATAGGAGTAGTCGAGCGTTTTCGAGTTGCCTGCGCTCAGGCTGCCAATGTTGAAACCGAGCCCGATGGTATAGTCGCCGTTGCCGTCGTTTGTGCCGTTGAAGTAATCGGTCGGATTTGTTGACCATCCCTTGGAAATACCCGCACCATGATTGGTAGGGTCGGCGCTGTAGAGGCCGATGACGTACTTCGACACGAGCGCCTCGGCGTACACTAGGTCTTTGGAGGAGACGTCGGCCGTGCCCAGGAAGTTGTTGGTCTGGGAGCTGTCACCGGCAGCTGCCCTCGCGTCCGGGTCGGTAAACCGACCGAAGTACAGGCCACCGAGGTCCTGGTTCGCCGTGATCGTGCTCTTGATGTGGACCTGTTGGTCGGTGTCGTTGAAGTAGACATCGTTGGTCAGCGAGAACAAGATGCTCCCGCCGAGCGAGTAACTCCCGGTCCACACGGCGCGGTTGTCGTAGGTGGCGCCGCCGAATGTGACGCCGCTGTAGTCGGTCAGCGTGCCGCTGAATGGTGTCTGAGCACGATTACTAGCATTGTTGTTGCTGGTGCTGAACGCGCCGCCAGACGATGCGGTGCCGGCAAGCGCGAAGCCTTCGAACGGAGTCCCCGGCGTCAGGTAATCGTAGTTAGGATTGAAGCTGGCTTTGCCGGTGCCGTCATACAGGATGCCGGGAGGTGTGGAGCCCCCAGAACCCAGCGTGCCGACGTCATTCACGCCGATCTTGATGTAGTTGCCTTGAAGAATAAAAGGGGTCGCCAGCGCGTTGCCCGCCGCGCCGACCATCATCGCCCCGGTCAGCACACACACCGCGACCGAGGCCACCTTGCCGCCCACCTTGGTCAGCCGATACGTTAAATCGATTCTTTTCACTCGCTGCTCCCTGTTTTCGAAAAGTCGAATGTCAAGGAAGCGGGGCGGCGTACCGTTCTCCCACCATCAATAGTCGCTCCCCCGGACTCAGGAAGAGATGCTATCGAGACGACAAATGGTTCGAATTTGGAAAACCGGAAGGATTCTTTGCAAAATGGAAAAAGAGGGCAAAAAGAAGGAATACCGGGAGCACGGGCGATGAAACCCGGCATGGGCGCGGCTTTGTCGCATCACCCACTATGAAACCAGAACCCTGAAGCGGTATATTTGTTAAATAAATACAAATACATTGCAAAAAGCATGTTTAATGCCAAAGGCCTGATAGAGGCTTGCCACCTTCTGATCGTCGACGACTCGCTCGACGAATTGCGGCTGCTGAAGACCTTGCTCGACGCGCACCATTTTCGGCTGTCGGTCGCCTTCGATGGTCTGCAGGGCTACCAGCGCGCGCAGACCTTGCGTCCCGATCTGATCCTGATGGACGTGCGCATGCCCAAGGTTGACGGCTTTGCCGCCTGCCGGCTGTTGAAGGCCGACCCGAAGACGCACAACATCCCGGTGGTGTTCCTGTCGGCGGCGAACGCGCCCGAGGAGCGCCTGACCGGGCTGTCGATCGGCGGCGTCGACTACGTGACCAAGCCTTTCCTCGCCGAGGAAGTGCTGGCGCGGGTCCGGATTCATCTGCGCCTGGCGGGCCGGCCTGAGCGGACCGGCGACATGGCGACCGTGGCGGACGCGGCGCTCGATCCGGACGAGGTGCTGCTGCAGGCCGGCATCGAACTGATCCGCCGCCGGCTCGGCGAACCGCTGACCGTGGACGAGATCGCCACCCGGCTGGGCAGCTACGAGAAGAAATTGTCGGCGCTGTTCCGGCAGCGCACCGGGCTGACGGTGTTCGCCTTTCTGCGCGAGGAGAGGCTGCGAACCGCGCGCCAATGGCTGGCCGAGACCGACACCGGCGTTCAGGACATCGCCGAGCAGCTCGGATTCCAGAATGCCGGCAATTTCGCAACGGCTTTTCGCGAGCGCTTCGGCCTGACGCCGACGGCGTACCGCAAGTCGGTACGTGCCGGCCACCCCATCGAGGATTGAACATGCTGGCCATGCTGCATCGTCGTGTCTGGCTGTTGCTGCTGTGCGTGGGCTGGAGCCTCATCGCCGGCGCTACGCCGCTGGCAATCCAGGAGCAGGAGAACGGTCTCTGGCTGCAGCCCTTCGTCGAGTTGATAGAGGACGCCGGCCGTACCGCCTCTCTAGCCGACGTGCTGGAGCATGGGCGCTTCGAGCCGGCGGCGCCCGCGCGACTGACGCCGGGGTATTCGCGCTCGGCGTTCTGGCTGCGCGCCAGCCTGTCCAATCCCAGTTCCTATCCCCGCACCGCCTGGATCGAGGTCGGCCATGCGCGGCTGCAGCAGGTGACGTTCTATCAGCTCGACGCCGGGCGCTGGCAAAAGCAGGAGGCCGGCACGCTGCAGCCGTTCTCGACCCGGCCGCTCGACACCTCGACCCCAGTGTTCCCGGTCACGCTCAAGCCCGGCGAGACGCGGCAGATCGTGTGGCGGGTGGCGTCCAGTTCCGCGATGTCGTTCGTGCCGCGCCTGTGGACGCCGGAGGCTTTCCGCGCCGAGGAGGCGCTCACCGCGCTGGTGCGCGGCCTGGAGCTGGGCTCGCTGACCGTGCTCGGCCTCTACAGCCTGATGCTGTTCTTCTCGCTCGGCCAGCGCGGCTACGCTTTCCACGGCGCGTCGGCGCTGACCTTCGTCGTCTACGAACTGGGCATGACCGGCCTCGGCTTCCGCTTCTTGTGGCCCGAGGCCACCGGCTGGGCGACGCGCTCGATGTCGCTGAGCATCAACGTCTCGCTGGTGTGTTTCCTGCTGTTTTTCCGCGAGTTCCTGGAGACACGCACGCGCATGCCGCGCTGGGATAAGTTCATGCTGGTGTTGATGGCCGGGCTCGCGGTGTCGACCGTGCTGTCGCAGTTCGTCGACTATACGATCGGGGCGCGGCTCGGTACCCAGCTCGGCCTGCTGATCACGGTGGTGCTGCCGCTGTTCTGCTTCTGGACGCTGGCCCGCGGTGCCGGCACGAGCTGGGCGTACACGCTGGCGAGCTTCACGATCTCGCTCGGTAATCTCGCCCGCGTCCTCGAAAACCTCGGCTTGCGCGCGCCGGACCGGCTCTCGTCCTACGGCGTGCCGCTGGCCGGCGCGCTGTGCACCTTCCTGCTGCTGGTCGCGTTCACCCAGCAGATGCGGCGCGTGCGGCAGCAGAAGGACCAGGCGATGGCTTCGCTGCTCGCCTTCCGCGAGAAGGAGAGGGAGGAGTTGGAAGCCCTGGTGGCGACGCGCACCGCCGAGTTGAACGTCGCGCTCGACCAGGCGCAAAGCGCCAACCGTGCCAAGAGCGCGCTGCTCGCCCACATCAGCCACGACCTGCGCGCCCCGTTGTCGACCATCCTCGGCTACGCGAGGCTGCTCGCCCACCCCGGCTCGGACGCGCAGAAGAGCCGGCGCGCCATCGAAGAGAGCGCGCGTCACCAGCTCGAGCTGATCGACGAGCTGCTCGACTTCTCGCGGGGCGAGCTGGGCGAGGTCGCCATTCGGCCGACGCCCGGTTACTGGTACGCCTTCATCGACGGCGTCGCCGACGATGCGCGGCAACTGGCGCTCTACCAGAACAACAGTTTCGTGCTTGACGCGGACGTCGATGTGCCGCCGGTGCTGTGTACCGACTTCAAGCGCTTGCGCCAGGTGCTGGCCAACCTGATCTCGAACGCCGCCAAGTTCACGCGCGACGGCACGATCCGGCTCGCGATCCGGCGCCTGCCCGACGCGGGGGGGCCCGGACGCGTGACGCTCGGCTTCGGATTGGCGGACACCGGCATCGGCATGTCGGCTGACACGCTGTCGCGCCTGTTCCAGCCGTTCGAGCGCGGCGACAACGCCTACGAGCATGAAGGCACCGGCCTCGGCTTGGTGATCGCCCGCTCGCTGGTCCGCAAGCTGGGTGGCGAGCTGACGGTCGCCAGCCGCCTCGGCGAGGGCAGCTGCTTCGCGTTCTCGCTGCGTTTCGAGGTGCGTAGCGAGGCCGATCTGCAGTTGACTCGCGGCCAAGATGCCGCCACTTCGCCCGCTGCGCGGCGCCGCCATACCATCCTGGTCGCCGACGACGTGCCCGAGAGCCGTGAGTTGACCGCCGACTGGCTGCGCAGCGCCGGCCACGAGGTACTGGAGGCGGCGGACGGCGATGAGGCGCTACGGCTGCTCGGCCAGCGCTCGGTGGATGTGCTGGTCTCCGACCAGCGTATGCCGCAGCGCGATGGCTGGGGGCTGCTCGCCGCGTTGCGCGAAAGGTCCGCCGCGCCGCCGGTTCTGCTTTATTCGGCCGAGCCGGCGCGCCGTCCCGCGACGCTGGCTGACCATCTGTGCTTCGATGCCGAACTGCTCAAACCGGCCGACCCGGGGCAACTGCTCACCACGATCGAGGCGCTGCTGAGTCTCCCCGAGACTACGCCGTTGAAGCCGGGTCCGACCGATCTGGCGGCGCTACGCGCACTGATCGATGACGGTCGGGTCAGCGATATCGAGAACTGGGCGCTTGCATTGGGACGCGACCCGATCCACGCCGATTTCGCGCGCGAGGTAGCGCAGGCCGCGGCAGACCTCGACTTCGAGCGGCTGACACATTGCGTCAGCCATGAGGCAACGTGATGGTTCCGTTGGCCCGAGCGCCGGCCTGACAGCCTGGCCGGATCGGCGGGCAATGGCCTGGCCATAGAAAAAGCCATGTACTGCCGCGGCTTTGGGTGGGGGGCTATTGCCGCCCAGACTATGTCCTCTGGCGGGCTTGGCTGGTGTCGTCGTCGTTACCCCGGCAGGATGACAAAACCAGCAAGGGGGGCGGGCCGGTTTTCTCATTTTTCGTCATGCGGCATGGTTGCTTCAACAGAAGTTGTAGCGAGCCTGGAACGGCTCATAGACCTCGGTCCACCATGCATCGTAGGCGCTTTCGTCGGGGTGTTCGGCATCGAGCATCGGCTCATAGCGATGCAGGTCGGCCACGCCATTGGGCGCGAAGGCCTCCAGCATGAGCATGCCGAGTGCCACCTTGGGGTGAGGGTCGGTGTAGCTGCCATAATCGGGATGCACGCGACCAGGGCATGCTGGGTCTTCGGCTTTCCAGTCCAAGCGGGTATTGCTGTACGGCGTGCAAATTCTGTCCAGGATGGAGAGGGCGCTCTCTCCTGATTGCCGGTTGCGGATCGCTTCCTCGGCGAGCATTGCCATGGCCCGGGCAGCAACGTGATTGCCCATGTCCTCAACCCTCCTTCCAAGTCTGGGTGCACAGTAATTATGCGCTTTCCCGACCCGACGGGGCACATGAATGAATAAAGCCCCGCTGGCGGGGCTTTGGTGGTTTTGCTGACACGGCATGAGCCGTTGCGAAAGCTTACTCGATGTTCTGAATCTGCTCGCGCATCTGCTCGATCAGCACCTTGAGCTCGACCGAGGCCTGGGTGGTTTCGGTCGATACCGACTTCGAACCCAGGGTGTTGGCTTCGCGGTTCAGTTCCTGCATCAGGAAGTCGAGCCGCTTGCCGGCCTGGCCGCCGGCCTTGAGGATGCGCCGCACCTCGCTCAGGTGGGTGCTCAGGCGTGACAGTTCCTCGTCCACGTCGATCTTCTGGGCGAACAGGGCGAATTCCTGCTTGAGCCGGTCTTCGTCGACGCTCTCCAGCGCATCGCGCAGGCGATTGGACAGTTTTTCCATGTAGGCGGCGAGGATCTGCGGCAGCTTGGGCTTGAGGCCGGCGACGATGGTCTCGATCGAGGCGACCCGTTCCAGCAGCACCGCCTTGAGCTTCTCGCCCTCGCGCTGGCGCGAGGCGTTGAAGTCGGAGAGCGCGGCGGCGAGGCTTTCCAGGCACAGCTGCTGCAGCACCTCGGGCTTGAGCTCGTTCGATTTCATCACGCCGGGCCAGCGCATCAGTTCGCCCACCGACAGGGTTTCGACTTCCGGCGCGCTCTGTTTGATGGCGCGGGAGACGGCCAGCAACTGCTGCAGCAGCTCGTGGTTGACTTCCAGCGTCGGGGTTTCGTTTTCCAGCTGGTTGAAGCCGACGCGGCATTCGAGCTTGCCGCGCGTGACCTTGGCGCCGATCATCTCGCGCAGGGGGGCTTCGATGACGCGCAGCTCTTCCGGCAGGCGCATCTGGACGTCCAGGTAGCGGTGGTTGACGGCGCGCAACTCGAGGTTGAGCATGCCGCCGGGAAATTCCCTGCTAATAGCGGCGAAGCCTGTCATACTTAATATCATTGGTGCACTCCCGGATAAACTGGACAAATATCAAGACCGGGCCCGAATTGCTTTGCTAAGCTCAATCCAAGGCCCCGGACACTATAGCAACAGCCACCCTATGACTCAATCCAGGCAAGAAACCGCATTGCCGGCCGGTTACCGGCTGGCCGACTACACCATCGTCCGCCTGCTTTCCGTGGGCGGGTTCAGCGTGGTCTACCTGGCGCTGGACGATGACGACCGCAAGTTCGCCATCAAGGAGTACCTGCCCGGCCACCTGGCCTGCCGTGGCGAGAACGGCCAGGTGACGGTGCAGCACGAGCTGGATCAGGAGGCGTTCAACCTGGGGTTGAAGTGCTTTTTCGAAGAGGGGCGCATCCTCGCCGGCATCGATCATCCCAACGTGGTGCGGGTGGCCAATTTCTTCCGCGCCAACCAGACCGTCTACCTGGTGATGGAGTACGCCGATGGCCGCCCGCTGACCCGCGAGCTGGAGATCGCCGGCGGGCGGCTGGACGAGCGGCGGATACGGCGCTGGTTCGCCGCGTTGTTGTCCGGCTTGCGCGAGGTGCATCTGCACCGCCTGCTGCATCTGGACATCAAGCCGGCCAACATCTACCTGCGCCGCGGCGGCGGGCCGTTGTTGCTGGACTTTGGCGCCGCGCGCCAGACGCTCACCCAGCGCAGCAAGGAATTCGCCTCGATGTACACGCCGGGTTACGCCGCGCCGGAGCAATACCAGAGCGGCATGGCGCAGGGGCCGTGGACCGATATCTACGCCCTGGGCGCCTGCCTGTATACCTGCATGGGGGGCGGCACGCCGCAGGGGGCGAAGGAGCGGGCGATCAAGGACCTGCTCGAGCCCGCGTCCAAACGCTTCATCCATCATTACTCCCGCGAGCTGTGCGAGCTGGTCGATCGCTGCCTGAACATGGAGCCGGAGCAGCGCCCGGCCAGCCTGATGGAGGTGCAGAAGCGGCTGATGGAGAGCAATTACAGCGAGCCGGTGGCGCAGCCGGAACCCGAGCCGGTGACGCACAAGCTGGCCGGCTGGTTCCGCAGCCTGACAGGCAGCCGTTCTTCCTGAGAGTTAGCGCATGAAATTGTCGATCTTCCAGGACAGCCGCGTCGGCGGCCGTTCCTATAACCAGGACCGCGTGGTCATCGCCCACTCGCTGGAGTCGGTGCTGCTGGTGGTGGCCGACGGCATGGGCGGCCACTTGCAGGGCGAGGTGGCCGCCCAGATCGCCGTCGACCTGATGAGCGAGCTGTTCTACCAGCAGGCCACGCCGTCGCTGAGCCATCCCAACCGTTTCCTGGTCAATGCCATCAGCTCGGCCCACCAGGCCATTCTCGACTACGCCACCGAGCATCATCTACCCGAGGTGCCTAGCACCACCGTGGTGGCGGCGGTGATCCAGCAGGACATGCTGTACTGGTGCCACGTCGGCGATTCGCGCTTGTACCTGCTCGACAGCGGCGGGCTGCGCCTGCGCTCGCGCGATCATTCCCAGGTGCAGCGGCTGATCGACCAGGGCCTGCTGACCGAGGAGGGGGCGCGTACCCACCCTGACCGCAACAAGATCTACAACTGTCTGGGGGCGTCGTCCGACCCGGACATCGATATCGGCGAGCGCCAGCTGCTGTTCCCGGGCGCGTCGGTGCTGCTGTGTTCCGACGGGCTGTGGTCGCAGATCCAGGACGCCGAACTGGTCAAGGTGTTTGCCGGTCGGGCCGTCGGCCAGGTGCTGCCGGCGCTGATGAACGTGGCCGAGCGGCGCGGCGGCAAGCATGGCGACAACCTGTCGGCGGTGGCGGTGACGCTGCTGGACGAGGCGCTCGACGTCAGCCAGCGCAACGACGTGCTGGATACTCACATGGCGCTCTCCCGCCGCCCCGCCTCGCCGCGGACGCGAGCGCTGGAAGAGGAGATGCATC
Source organism: Pseudogulbenkiania sp. MAI-1 (assembly GCF_000527175.1). Taxonomy (NCBI): domain Bacteria; kingdom Pseudomonadati; phylum Pseudomonadota; class Betaproteobacteria; order Neisseriales; family Chromobacteriaceae; genus Pseudogulbenkiania; species Pseudogulbenkiania sp. MAI-1. The sequence continues at coordinate 545,071 of NZ_AZUR01000001.1, forward strand.
GCGAGATCCTGGCGAGCCGGCCGGATAAACCCGCGTGAGGGGCGCGGGGGTATAATCGCGTTTTTGACGTCAACGGATTGAGACCATGCGACCTTCTTCCCGCCCCAACGATGCCCTGCGCCGGGTGACCCTGACCCGACGCTACACCAAGCACGCCGAAGGCTCGGTCCTGGTCGAGTTCGGCGACACCAAGGTGATCTGCACCGCCAGCGTGGACGAGACCGTGCCGGGCTTTCTCAAGGGCAAGGGCCAAGGCTGGGTGACCGCCGAATACGGCATGCTGCCGCGCTCCACCGGCAGCCGCATGCGGCGCGAGGCGGCCAGCGGCAAGCAGTCCGGGCGCACCCAGGAAATCCAGCGCCTGATCGGCCGCAGCCTGCGCGCAGTGGTCGACCTCGACAAGCTGGGCGAGCGCCAGATCCAGATCGATTGCGACGTGATCCAGGCCGACGGCGGCACCCGCACCGCCAGCATCACCGGCGCCTTCGTCGCGCTGCACGACGCCATCAGCGGCCTGATCGCCCAGGGCAAGCTGTCGGAAAACCCGATCCGCGATTTCGTGGCGGCGGTGTCGGTCGGCATCTTCGAGGGGCGTCCGGTGCTGGATCTCGATTACCTTGAGGATGCCGCCTGCGAAACCGACATGAACGTGGTGATGACCGGCAGCGGCCGTTTCGTCGAGGTGCAGGGCACCGCCGAGGGCGTGCCGTTCAGCCGCGAGGAACTGGACGCCATGCTGAGGCTGGCCGAGCAGGGGATCGGCGAGCTAATCGCGGCCCAGAAGGCAGCTCTGGCCGATTAGTTTGGGGCAAGGAGTGCAAGAAACTGCCTGTGCACGCGGTTAATGGTCAGCCCGACTCAACGGCCCTGCAGGCATAAGCTGGCAGGGCTGTTTTCCTTTCTGCGCGGGTGGCGCGGCTCACGCTCAAGCGGCATTGAGCCCGGGCGGGTAATGAAAAAGCGGGGCCCAGAGGGGCCCCGCAATCAGGATGGAGAGAACAATGGCCTGCCTGGGCTTACTGCTTGGGCGCTTCCGGCGCGGCTTTTTTCTCTACCATCGGCTTTTTCGTCGCCTTCTTGGCACGGGTCTTGTGGATTTTCTTGGCCGCCGGTTTCATGGCCGGTTTGGCAGCCGGGGAGGAGGCCTCGGCTTTCGCGGCCGGAGCTGCCGGCGTGGCCGGGGCGGTGGCAGCGAAGCTGCCGAGGGAAGTCAGGCCGAAGGCGGCGGAGAGGGCGAGCAGGGTCAGCTTTTTCATGGTCTTAACTCCTGATGAAACAGTCATGGTCTATTCAGTCGGGATCCCGGTCGGCTGTGTGGCCTTCCATGAGCTGTATCCTAGGCGTGCCCTTCTCCGGCGTCTGTGAGTGGAATGTTTCCCTGTGTAACGGTATGTACCGTGCCGGCTGACGGCCAGCACAGCACGAAGCGGGCGCCGCCGAGCGGGCTGGTGGTGATGCTCAGCGTGCCGTGGTGGGCGCGCGCGATGCCGAGCACGATTGACAGTCCGAGACCGTGTCCGCCGCTGTCGCGGCCGCGGCTTTCGTCCAGCCGCACGAACGGTTCCAGCACCCGCTCGCGCTCCTCCGGGGGGATGCCGGGACCGTCGTCCTCCACGCTCAGGCAGAACCTGCCGGCCTCTTGCTCCAGCCGCACGCGCACCACCTGGCGGGCGTAGCGGCGGGCGTTGCTGAGCAGGTTGTCCAGTGCCCGCGACAGCAGGTGGCGGTCGGCCACCAGCGTGGTTTCGCCGCGGCTGTCGTCCTGCCAGTCGATGCCGCTGGCGAGCGGGGCCTGTTCGGCCAGCCTTTCGGTAAGCCATTCCCGTACGCTGAAGCGGCTCAGCGTCAGCGGTACCTGCGGGCGGTCGAGGCGGGCGTGCAGCAGCAGTTCCTGCAGCAGCGAGTCGATGGCGGCGAGGTCGCGCTCGATGGCCTGGTGCGGCGCGCTGTCCGGATCGCCGCCCAGCAGCGCCAGCCGGTAACGCAGCCGGGCCAGCGGCGTGCGCAACTCGTGTGCCACGGCGTCGATCAGGGCCTTGCGCCCGGCCAGCAGCGTGCCGATGTTGTCGGCCATGCGGTTGAAGGCCACGCCCACCTGCCATACCCCGGAGCTGGACGGCAACTGCACGCGGGCGCTGAGGTCGCCCTCGGCGAGGCTGGCCGCCGTCTGCTCCAGCTGCATCAGCTGGTTCCAGTGCGGGCGCAGCCACAGCAATGCCGGAATGCCCAGCGACAGGCCGACCAACGCCAGCAGGGCATAATCGACCCATTTCAGCTGGTGCAGGAAGAACAGGTAGCGCAAGGGGCCGGCGACGAGCAGGAAGGAGCTGTTGGGAATGCGCTGCAGGAACAGGTAGTTGTCTTCCAGCATCACGATTTCGCCGCGCCCCAGCGCTGCGCGTGCCTCCGCATCCAGCGTGTAGGCCGTGTCGCGCTCGATCTTCAGCGGAAAGGTCAGGCCGTGGTCCAGCTTGGCCAGGGTGCCGCTCCATTGCTCCGGCGGTACGTCCTTCAGCTCGCTCTGGATCAGCGACAGCGAGGCAACCAGCAGATCGGAGAGGTAGCGCTCGCCGACCTTGTCCACCGCCTGCTTGTAGACAGCGCCGATCAGCAGCACGGCGCCGAGAAAGCACGCCATCAACAGCAGGTAGAACTGCACGAACAGGCGGCGCATGGCTCAGTTCCAGCCGGCGGGGGCGAACAGATAACCCTTGTTGCGCACGGTCTTGATGCGGAACGGCTCGGACGGGTTGTCGCCGAGCTTCTTGCGCAGCCGCGAGACGGCCACGTCGATGCTGCGATCCAGCCCGTCGTAGTCCATGCCGCGCATTGCCTTGAACAGCACGTCGCGGTCCATGATCTCGCCGGCATGGCTGGCCAGCAGCCACAGCAGGTCGAAGTCGCCGGTGGAGAGCGGCACGGCTTGCCCGCCCAGCGTGACGGCGCGGCTGACCGGGTCGATGCTGAGCTGGCCGAATTTCTTGGGCGCCAGCGCCGGTGCCTCCGGCGGCATCGGCCGGTGCTGGCGCAGTTGGGCGCGCAAACGCGCGGCCAGCACCGCGGGCGGCGTGGTTTTCAGGATGTAGTCGTTGGCGCCCAGTTCCAGCCCCAGGATCTGCTGCATGTCGCTGTCGAGCGAGGTCAGCATCACGATGGGGCCGGCAAAGTCGGGGCGCAGCTCACGGCACAGCGTCAGCCCGTCCTTGCCCGGCAGCATGATGTCGAGCAGCACCAGGTCCGGCTTGGCGGCCGTGATGGTGGCAAGGGCGGTGTCGCCGCGCGGTTCGATCTGTACCTCCATGTCGTGGCGGGACAGAAAGTCGCGGATCAGTTCGGCCAGTTCGGCATCGTCTTCGACAAATACCAGGCGGTAGCTCATGGAATCTCGGGGAGTGCAACGGGACTGCCGGCAGTATCGTCCTTGTGCCGTGCCGGCTCAAGCCTGCTCGGCGGCACGGCCTGAGCTTGGCTTGGGGCTGTCGGACGATAGCGGCGGCCATTCATGCTTCCATGTAAGGGCGCGGTTCCGCCGTCCCTTCGGCTCTCTGCCGGCGCTGATCGCAAAATGGCACGGGCCTTGATCGGTCCTATTAACCCGGCCCTTAAATTGGCTGTCATGGTATCATGTTTGCATGGACAAGATCGATGCACGCAAGCTGGGTTCCGAGGGACGCGAAACGTTGCGCAAGATGGTGCTGCGTTTGCGCACGCAATCGGGTATGAACGGTGTTGAACTGGCGAAGATCGCCGGGGTGCATGTACGTACCGTACAGAAATGGTTGAGAGTGGCGCGTGCAGAAGGGGCCGGGGCGCTGGTCGAGAAACCGCGTGGGCGCCCCCATGGCGCCTGCCGCAAATTGACGATGGCACAGGAGGTCTGGGTGCGCCAGCGCATCGTCGGCGCCGTTCCCGAGCAACTGAGCCTGCCCTTTGCACTGTGGACCCGGCGTGCGATCCAGGCTTTGGTGGAAATTCAGTTCGGCCTGCAATTATCCGATCGCCTCGTCGGCAAATATCTGCAGCGCTGGGGCTATACCGCACAGAGGCCAGTAAAGAAAGCGATTGAACAACGAAGCGAGTTGGTCCAGGCTTGGCTGCGCGAGCAGTATCCCGCCATCGCTGCGCGCGCCAAGGTGGAAGGGGCGCTGATCTACTGGGCCGATGAGACGGCGGTCAAGGAAGACACGAACTGGGTGCGCGGCTTTGCCCCAGCCGGACGCACGCCGGTGTTGGAGGCGTCGGCGCGCTGGCCCAAGCTGTCGATGATCTCGGCCATCACCAACCGGGGTGAGATTGCGTTCCAGATCGTCGAAGGTACGATCAATGCGGAACGCTTTATCGAGTTTCTCGCGCGACTGATCGACGGCGCCCCCGGCAAGGTGTTCCTGATTGTCGATAACTTGCGGGTCCATCACGCCAAGCTTGTCCGTGCTTGGGTCGAACCGAGGAAGGACAAGATCGAGCTGTTCTACCTGCCGCCTTATGCACCGGAGTCCAATCCGGACGAATACCTGAATCATGACTTCAAGACATCGCTGCGCCTGGAACCAGCCAGTCGTAACGACTTGGATCTCATGGAAAAGGCGATGCGGATCATGAATCGCATCGCCCAATTGCCGGAACGCATCCGGTCATACTTTCGGCACCCACATGCAACTTACGCGGCAATATAAGTGTATTTAAGGGCCGGGTTAATAAGCTGATCGGGTAGACCGCGCGGGCGCTTTGGGTACGTTGAATCGTTCCTGATGGAACGTGCCACGCTGATGGAGCATCAGGCGTTGTGGGGGGGGGGGGGAGGCGGAGCCGGCGACGCGTGAACTGGCGCGGCTCGAGCCTCAGGGACTGGCGTTGTACGACGAACTGCGCGCCCACCGTATCCGGCCGAAGCTGCGGCTGGAACAGGAGCGGGTAGGGTTTCAGTGGGTGAAAACGGCGCTGTCCGCTCTTGCCAGGGCATCCCGGCTTTAGACCACCGCAGCTTCTGTTATTGCTTCGCGCAGCAAACGCTGTAGCAGCGGCGGCAGATAATGGCGCTGCACGGTGATCGCGTAGAAAGTCTCCTCCACGCTTGGTACTACGCAGTATTGCTGCAGTAGTCCTTTTTCCAGTTCATCCTTGACCACGATGGCCGGCAGCAGTGCGACGCAGCCGGCGTCGCGCGCCAGCAGACGCAGCATGGCCATGTCGTCCACTTCGGCGCGGATGGCGGGCAGTAGCGCCATCTCCTCGCACAGCAGGTCAAAACGCAGGCGGATCTCGCTCTTGCGGCTGGGTGCGAGCAGCGGCAGCCTGGGCAGATCGCGTTCGAAATCGAAGCGCTGGCCGGATGGCAGCGGCGGCCCCACCAATACCACGGGCTGCCTGGCCAGGGTGCGGCAGCGCCAAGACTGCTTGTCGTCGGCCAGCGCCGGGCGGTTGGACAGCACGACGTCCAGTTCATGCGATTTCAGCCGCAGCAGCAGTTCCTCCAGGCTGCCCGATTCCAGCACCAGCCGCACTTCAGTCTCTTTCAGCACCGGCTGCAGAAACCAGTCCTGAAAATTGCGCGACAGCGTGGCCACGCTACCGATGCGCAGTGTGCCGCGCCCCTCGGCGGAGGCGGCGGCGGCAAGCAACTCGTTGCCTAGTGCGAAAATCTCCTCGGCGTAGCGCATCACCACGGCGCCCAGCTCGGTTAGCTGCAATTTGCGGCCCTCGCGCAGGAACAGCGGTTGTCCCAGCTGTTCTTCCAACTGGCGGATCTGTGCGGACAACGCCGATTGCGAAACGTGCAGCCGTTCAGCCGCGCGTGTCAGGTGGCCCTCGCTGGCAACCGCCCAGAAATAGTGCAGATGATGGTAGTTGAGACGGCTCATTGTTCGTTAAAAAAGAACCATTTCTAATATTTAATCTATTTTACTGAACATAACTCGTCAGGCAAAGTGCGGGCAGATTTTCTCATGGAGCACCCATGTCATTCACTCTGCTTACCGCGTTGCAATCCGCCATCGTGCTGGCCTGGCTGCTACCTGCGTTGTGGCCGGGCCGCCGGCTTGCCGTTCGCTGGTGGCTGGCCGAAAGCGCCGCCATCATCGGCGGCCTCATTCTGGTTCCCATCTTCTTCACTTCCTCCCAGGCGCCCTGGTTCGTCGCAGCTTGGCTGATGCAGGCCCTGATCCAGCTGCTGGGCTGGATGGTGCTGCGTTACTCGCATCGCTACATGCAGGGCGAGCCGGGTCAGATCCGTTTCCTGCGCGCCATCGGCTGCCTGCTGGCGGCGGTGACGGTAGTGGTGCAAAGCAGCCATCTACTGCTGATGGTGCCGGCGTGGATCGTTTGCAGCCTGGCATTGCAAACCCTGCTGACCTTCTATCCCGGCCGTCCCGCCGCGCAGCTGGCCGCGCGGCGCGAGTGGCATGCCAGCCGGTTGGCCGAGTTGCTGCTGATCGCCGCGCTGCTGTTGTGGGCCCATGCTGGCGGCAGTCTCAGCCTGCTGCAGGGCGAGCAGACCCCGCTTGCGGCCGGCACCCAGGCTTACGGCGCGGCTGCGGGATTGCTGCTGGCGGCCGCCGTCGGTATCAAGACAGCCCAACTGCCGTTCCACGGCTGGCTCACCCAGGTGATGGAGGCACCGACGCCGATTTCCGCCTTGCTGCACGCCGGGGTGGTTAACCTGGGTGGCATGGTGTTGATCAAGGCTGCGCCACTGCTGCAGGCGGCGGCGCCTGCCAACATGCTGCTATTGCTGTGGGGCGGCACGAGCGCCTTGCTGTGCTGCGTGGTGATGCTGACGCGCATCAGCATCAAGCTGCGCCTGGCCTGGTCCACCTGTGCCCAGATGGGCTTCATGCTGCTGGAAATCGGCATGGGCTGGTATTCGCTGGCCTTGCTGCACCTTTTGGCCCACTCGTTCTACAAGGCGCATGCCTTCCTGTCGGCGGGCGAAACGGTGCGCGACAGCGCGGCGCAGCGTATAGGCGGGGCGAGCGAGACCGGTGGCTCGTTATCCCATTTCGTGCGCGGCATGCTGGCCACGCTGCTGCTGGCCGCCTCGCAATGGCTGTGGCAACGCTGGATACCGGAAGCGGCGTTGCCGCCGCTGTTCTGGCTGGCGATGGGGCTGGGTATGGGCATCTTGCTGCGCGGCTGGGCGGGCTGGCTGGCCGCTTTCATCGTCTGCCAAGCCTATCTGTTGCTGCATACACTGTCCGCGCAGGTCCTGCCTCTGCATGGGACCGAGCCCGAGCTATGGGCTCAGGCACTACTCGCCGCGATGTTCGGCACCGCTTTCATGCTGCAGGGCTGGTTGTTGCGCCATCCGCAGGGCCGGCTGGCCAGGCTGGTCTATCCGCACGCCTTCGCCGGCTTCCATCTGGATGAGTGGTGGTGCATGTTGATTATCCGTCGCCCGCGCCCCAAGCAGCGCCCGGCCTGGAAACTGTCGTTGCAACAGGAGGCCCGTCATGACTGAACTGAACGCGCCGTGGCGGCAAGCCATCGACAATGCCCTCTCCGCCATCGCGCCGGCCTGGCCACTGGACAGCCTGGTCGCCAGCTCACCTTACTGGGAGCTGCGTGAACAGCCATTCCACGCGGCGGCGGACACCCTGCGCCAGGTGGCGGATAGCCGGCTGCATTTGCCCGTAAGCGAATACCTGGACGCTTGGCGGCGCGGCGACATCACGCCGGAGGCGTTGGCTGAGGCGCTGAAGGAGGCCGGATGGCCGGGCTCGACGCAAGCTTGGCTGGAGTCCGCCAGCGACGTTGACGCCAGCCGACCCGCGCCGCTGCCGCTGACCGCCTACCACGCCGAACCGGCAGGCCCGATGAGCGCCCAATCCTGGACCAATGTCGTCATCCAGCAGATCAGCCAATACTGCGCGGCTTGGTTCGACCGCGACCAGGCGAACTGGCACCTGGACCATGAGCGGGGATTCTATGCGGCCTGGCTTGAGCAGATGCGGCATCCCTATGGCCTGACCGCATCGCCGCAGCGGCGCGAACGCATCCAGCGCCTGGCCGCACGCCTGCCCGACGAAGCCGAGACGATGCTGGCGGCCGGACTCGCGCAGCTGCAACCGGCCCAATCGTGGGCGACGCCATGGCTGCAGTCCCTGCTGATGCGCAATAACGGCTGGGCCGCCTGGTGTGCTTATCTCGCCTGGCAGGCCCGGCTCAACGGGCAATCGGACGGACACCTGCGTCAGCTGCTCGCCATCCAGCTGGCCTGGGAATGCCTGCTCGACGACGGCCGGCGCGATCCGGACAGCGCCTGGAGCGCCTGGTGGCGCGACTGGGAGCGGCTCGGCCATTGCCGTGCCGACCCACGTGCGCTGGTCTGGCAGCGCGCGCACGAGCTGTCGCTGCATGGTCCGCTCACCCGGGCGCTATGCCGGGAGCGTGCGACCGAGGACGGCAGCCGCCCCATCGTGCAGGCGGTGTTTTGTATCGATGTGCGCTCGGAACCGATGCGCCGGGCTCTGGAAGAAAGCCTGCCTGGCTGCCGGACCTATGGCTTCGCCGGCTTTTTCGGCCTGCCGCTGGCCTATCGCGTGCCCGGAGCAGAGGCGGCGCAGCCCCGCCTGCCGGTCTTGCTCGGCCCGGCCTGGGCGGCGACGACGCCCGCGGTATCCGCGCCGCCACGCTCGCGGCGTTGGTGGCAGGCGTTTCAGCGCTCGCCGCTCTCCGGTTTCGCGCTGGTGGAGAGCGTGGGGCTGGGCAAATTGGCGTCGCTGGCGCGCCGCAGCCGCCCGCGGGGCTGCCAAACCGCTTTGCCGCAGCTCGACCCCTGGCTGACCCCGCAAAGCGCCGTCCCTATTCCGCAGGACACGCTGGGTCTGGAGCAGCGCGCGGAAATCGCTTCTGCCTTGCTGCCGGCCATGGGGCTGAACGGCGAGTTGGCGCCGTGGGTCCTGCTGACCGGCCATGCCAGCCACGCCAGCAACAACCCGCAGGCGGCGGCGCTGCAATGCGGCGCCTGTGGCGGCCACGGTGGCCATCAGCACGTGCGTCTGCTGGCCAGCTGGCTCAACGACCCGGCATTGCGCGGGCGGCTGGCGGCAATGGGCCGACCGATTCCGCAAGATACGGTCTTCCTGCCCGCGCTGCATCTGACCCACAGCGACGAAATCCTGTTGCTGGACACCGACACGTTCAGCCAGACCACGCGCGCCGGCCTGCCAGCGCTGCAGTCGGCCTTGCAAGCGGCTTCCGCCCTGGTGCGGCGCCGGCGCGCGCCTTCCGTCGGTCTCGATGCCGGACTGAGCGACGCCATTCTGTTGAAGAAAATGCGGCAAAAGGGCGACGACTGGGCGGAAACGCGACCGGAATGGGGATTGGCCAACAACGCGCTGTTCATCGCCGCGCGGCGCGCCAAAACCCGTCAGCTCGATCTCGCCGGCCGCGCCTTCCTGCATGAATACGACTGGCGCGCCGACCCGGACGGTAAGGGGCTGGAAACGATCCTGGCCGCACCCATGGTGGTGGCGCACTGGATCAATATGCAGTACTTCGCTTCTACGGTGGACCCGCGCCGCTTTGGCAGCGGCAACAAGCTGCTGCACAACGTGGTGGGCGGGCGCATTGGCGTGTTCGAAGGCAATAGCGGTGATCTCCGGATCGGCCTGTCCTGGCAATCGGTGCATGACGGCCATTGTCTGCGCCACGCGCCGGTGCGGCTGGCCGCCTGCATCGACGCGCCGCCGGACAGGCTGGCCGCCGCGCTGGCCAGGCAGCCGCTGCCGCGTCAGCTGGTGGAGAATGGCTGGCTGCATCTCTACTGCGTGCATGGCGACACGCCGCTGCGCTGGCATGCCGGCGGAGGATGGCGCCATGACTGAGCGCCGTGGCGTGCCCACCCGGCAGCCTAGCGTTCGCCGCTGGCCGTGCCCGTGCTGCCAGGCCACGCGCGAGCAGGCGCTGGATGCGCCGGCCTCGCCGCAATACTGCGATGTCTGCATTCCTTGAAGCGACAAAGAAATATGAAATCCCTGAGCACCACACCTGAAGACCTGGATCAGGCCGCCGCTCTGCTGCGCGCCGGCCAACTGGTCGCCGTGCCGACCGAAACCGTTTACGGTCTGGCCGCCGATGCCACACAGCCCGATGCCGTCGCCGCGATTTTCCGGGCCAAGAACCGGCCGGCAGATCATCCGCTCATTGTCCATCTGCCCGGCCTCGGCCATTTGACGCAGTGGGCCGCCCGCATTCCCGACTGCGCTTGGCCGGTGATCGAGCGTTTCTGGCCCGGCCCGCTGACGCTGGTGCTGCCGGCCAGCGACAAGGTGCCCGGCATCGTCAACGCCGGACAGGACACCGTCGCCGTGCGCTGGTCCAGCCACCCGCTGTTGCAACAGGTGCTGGATAGGCTGCAGCGCCCGGTGGCTGCTCCGTCGGCCAACCCGTTCTGCCGCATCAGCCCCACCACCGCCGACCATGTGCGCCATCACTTGGCGGGACGTATCGCCGCCGTGGTCGATGGTGGACCGTGCGCGGTGGGCATCGAATCCACCATCCTCGACCTCAGCGGCGAGCGCCCGGCGATTCTGCGCCCAGGGGCGATCACTGCGGAAATGCTGGCGCCGTATCTCGACTTGGCCCAGGCCGCCTCCCCGGATGCGCCGCGCGTGCCGGGCAACCTGGCCTCCCACTACGCGCCGTGTCTGCCTTGTTACCGGCTGGAGGCGCAGGAAACCATCGACCGCGCCCGTGACGAGCGCTGGCAAGACGCCGCCGTTCTTGCCATCGAACCGCCCGCTGCCGCGCCCGGCTGGTTCAAACGCATGCCGCCGACGCCAGACGGCTATGCCCGGGAGCTGTATGCCTCGCTGCACGCGGCGGACGCCAGCGGCTGCCAAGCGGTATGGATCGTGCTGCCGCCCGACGAGCCGGCCTGGCGCGCCGTGCGCGACCGTCTGCTGCGCGCCGCGCAGCCGCTGAGCGCAGCGTCTCAAGGCTGAGGTATCGTTTGCCGCCGCCAAAGAGAGGATGGGATAGGCGAATCGCCTCGCCGCGATGTCCGGGACGAAGTAAAAAAAGCCCGCGCAGGCGCGGGCCAAACTCGAAACAGGACCAGACGGGCGGATTAGTAGTCCAGATCCGCCGTGGCCTTGGCCTTGCTATCCTGAGCGGCCTCGGCCACGGTGGCGTCGGTGGTCAGGATCAGGCTGGCGATGGAGGCTGCGTTTTGCAGTGCGGTGCGGGTGACCTTGGTCGGGTCGATCACGCCCATTTCCACCAGATCGCCGAACTGGCCGCTGGCGGCGTTGTAGCCGTGGTTGCCCTTGCCCTCCAGCACCTTGTTGACGATGACCGACGGCTCGTCGCCGGCATTGGCGGCAATGGCGCGCAGCGGCGCTTCCAGCGCGCGCAGCACGATCTGGATGCCGGCGTCCTGGTCGGCGTTGTCGCCCTTCAGTTCGCCGATGTGGGCGCGGGCGCGCAGCAGGGCCACGCCGCCGCCGGCCACGATGCCTTCTTCCACCGCGGCACGGGTGGCGTGCAGGGCGTCGTCCACGCGGTCCTTCTTCTCTTTCATCTCCACTTCGGTGGCCGCGCCGATGCGGATCACCGCCACGCCGCCAGACAGCTTGGCCACGCGCTCCTGCAGCTTCTCGCGGTCGTAGTCGCTGGTGGCCGCGTCGATCTGGGCGCGGATGGCCTGCACGCGGGCGTCGATCCTGGCCTTGTCGCCGGCGCCGTCGATGATGGTGGTGTTCTCTTTGGCGATTTCCACGCGCTTGGCGCTGCCCAACTCGGCCAGGCCGGCTTTTTCCAGCGTGAGACCGGTTTCCTCGGAAATGACGGTACCGCCGGTGAGGATGGCGATGTCTTCCAGCATGGCCTTGCGGCGGTCGCCGAAGCCCGGCGCCTTGACCGCGGCCACCTTGAGAATGCCGCGCATGCTGTTGACCACCAGGGTGGCCAGCGCTTCGCCTTCCACGTCTTCGGCGATGATCAGCAGCGGCTTGCCGGCCTTGGCCAAGTGGCCGTAAATGACGGAATCCGAAAGCAGCATTAGTAAGCGATTGCCACAGTCCGAGCATTTGATACGCGGTTTTTCGCATACGCCAGGTTGCCACTCGTTGGCACATGCAGGTGTGTAGCCCGACTTGCCGGTGGTTTTGCTCTCCCAGCGGATTGGGTAGACATCGGTGCGACCGCGAAACAAGCGGCGGAATAGCGCCACTTTTTCATGGGTGGAGAGATGAGAAGGTTCTGGCGCTGGCGCAACCGGGACAGGCCGTGGCGGGCAGGCGCCAATCGATGCCATGCGATTCCAACAGGGCGATCAGACGGGCATTTTCCGTCTGGAGCCTAGCCAATTCATCGTGCGTGGTCGACATCCTGAGCTCTTCCTCTCTCGCTCATGTTTGGCGCTGCCGCGCTTGCCACTGGGCAAACTCGGAGGGGCGTAGTCCATAGCGAGCCAGAACCCCTTCGTGCAGGCGGCGCAATTCCTCGATGACGAGTGCCTCGACGTTCTGCCTGTCCGCTGCGGGGATGCCTTCAGACAGGCAAAGCCGAATCACTTCGAGCGGATCCTGACCGCGTTGCAAGACGACTTCACGGATGGTTTGCTTGATGAGGTCGCGGTAGGCCAGGCGCAATGGGTCCGGTTCGGAGAGGTCTTGTTTGATGGCCAGGTATTCTTGCGTTGAACGCTCGTAGGCCCACAGGTACAGGTCGCGCAACAGTTCGATGCGTGTGAGTTCGTAAACGCCGAGGATGGCACGACTATAGGCCTGTTCGGACACATCAAGAAAAGTCAGCGGGCAGAGGTTGGCACGGATCAGCGGGAGGTTGGCTGCCAGCCGTGAGGTGCGCTTGTTGACGTCGGCAAACGGCTGCAGATAGGGCAAGTGCACCATGATGAAGAACGACTGCTCGAATGGGTCGCCGATCTGGTTGGCCTTTTCCAGCATCACATCCAGTGCTTCGCCGATTTGCGTCGGCACTGAGAGGGGGTGATAGACGCTCTTGCCGATCTCGACTCCGTGCTGGCGCAACCGGCCTTCGTCGGCCGGGTTCGGCAGCAGGTTTTCCGACAGGGCGCTATGCAGGTTGAACAGCGTGTAGCGGTTGAATCCGACCGTATCCGCGTTTTCGACCAAGAGTTCGATGGCGGTTTTGTGATTCAGGATCATCTGGGTTTCGATCGCGGCTTTGCCCTGCGCTACCTTTCCGTGCTCGATCAGCTCCAGCGTATCGAGCCGTGAGTAGGTGTTGCCCTCCAGGTGGCTGGAGGCCCAGGACAGGTCGATCAGCAATCGGTCGAGGATGGCTCGCCCATAGGTTCCGGCCGGCAGTTTGGCTTGCCCGGTATCGCCCATCTTGCGTAGTTGGCGACGTAGCGGCTCGGGGAGATACCACGTTCGGTTGGGCTGGTAAGCCATCAGAAAGTCATGCTGGTAGCCTACCGGTTTGCGTGCTTGCAGCGGTTGTTCAAGATAGGAAAGGATATCTCGGCTGTCGGCCGATAGTGGGATATAGCGGGGGAAAACGTCCTGGGCCGTGGGCGTCGGCTCAGCTATGAGCGTAGCCGCAAGATAGCGGCGGGCACGCCCTTCCCCTTGCCCGATGATCTGCCCATCCTCCACCAGCTTGCTGAGCCAGCGCTGTGCCGTTCGGCGGGCGGCATCAGGGTGTTGTGCCAGCAATTCGGCGAGAGTCAGCCCGCTTGGTGATTGCTGGATGCTTTGGAGCAGATCGGTCGCAGATGACATGGAGGAAGTGGCGCGATTTGTATGATCGATGGCGCGATTGTGGCGCGATTTATAAAACTGCGCCACTTTCTATGGCGCGATTTTGACGCAACCTTGACCAAGACCGGTCTGGATAAGATAATTTTTCGTTTTTTCAAATGCTTAGCGTTTTTGCCATGTTGTGGGCGCTTGGTGCTATCCAGAGCTTCGGGCCGGTGCAGTAGCACCCCAAAGCGGTATTTGGCGTAGCACCAACCTGGTGAAAACGGGCAAAAATCGGCCTAAATGAACAGTAATGTAACAGTCCGCGATGGTGCTGGAAGCCGCGCCAGTCAAGGAAACTCAGTAAAATTGCCAGCCAGACGGCTGTCGGTTGCTCCGATGCTGGACTGGACCGACCGCCACTACCGCTTCTTCGCGCGCCAGATCACCCGGCACACCTGGCTCTATACCGAGATGGTCACCACCGGGGCGCTGTTGTACGGCGACGTGGCACGCCATCTGCGCTACCACGAGTGCGAACACCCGGTCGCCCTGCAGCTGGGCGGCTCGGAACCGGACGAACTGGCGCGCTGCGCCCGGCTGGCCGAGGAGTGGGGCTACGACGAGGTCAACCTCAACGTCGGCTGTCCGTCGGAGCGGGTGCAGAAGGGCGCGTTCGGCGCCTGCCTGATGGCCGAGCCGCAACTGGTGGCCGACTGCGTCAAGGCGATGCGCGACGCGGTGGGCATCGACGTCACCGTCAAGCACCGCATCGGCATCGACGCGGTGGAAGACTACGGCTACGTGCGCGATTTCGTCGGCCACATCGTCGAAGCCGGCTGCTCCACCTTCATCGTGCATGCGCGCAATGCCATCCTCAAGGGCCTGTCGCCCAAGGAAAACCGCGAGATACCGCCGCTCAAGTACGACTACGTCTATCGCCTCAAGCGCGAATTCCCCGATGTCGAAATCCTGATCAACGGCGGGGTGAAGACCAGCGACGAGATCGCCCATCACCTGCAGCACATCGACGGCGTCATGGTGGGACGCGAGGCCTACCACAACCCCTGGCTGATGGCGGACTGGGACGCGCGCTTCTATGACGACGCCAAAGCCGCGCCGACCCGCGATGACGTGATCGAGGCGATGCTGCCGTATATCGAGCAACGGCTGGCCGAACCCGGCACGCAACTGCGCCACATCGCACGCCACATCCTCGGCCTCTACCAGGGCTTGCCGGGCGCGCGCTCCTGGCGCCGCATGCTGTCCGACGCGGCCTTGCTCAAGGGCGCGGATGCCGGCCTTCTGCTCACGGCACGCGACGCCACCGGCCGCGGCTGAGGCACGGCGTGTGGCAAACGGCCGGCACGGACCGAGGCGTCCCGCCGGCCGTCGTTTTTGATTCAGGTCTATGTCATGTCTGACCTATTTTAATTGGTGTAAATCACTATATTTTTGTAAAAATATAGTGATAGTTTTTGGTAATTAGAGATTATCCTGCTGAATTGTCTGTTCCTGATTTTTCACTTCCGATGCGCGCGCATCTGTGGCTAAATCGCAGCCGATAGCAGGTATCACTCCAGGAGAACCCATGTTCGACCGCATCGTGCTGGCGAGCAACAACGCCGGCAAACTGAAGGAATTTTCCGCGTTGTTCGCCGAACTCGGCATCACCGTGCATCCGCAAGGCGAGTTCGACGTGCCGGAATGCCCGGAACCGCACCACACCTTCCTGGAAAACGCACTGGAGAAGGCGCGCCATGCCAGCCGCGTCACCGGCCTGCCGGCCCTGGCCGACGACTCCGGCATCTGCGTCGAAGCGCTGGCCGGCGCACCCGGCGTGCAGTCGGCGCGTTTCGCCGGCGAACCGAAATCGGACGCGCGCAACAACGCCCTGCTGTTGGAAAAGCTGGCCGGCGAGCCCAATCGCCGCGCCTGGTACTACTGCGTGCTGGTACTGGTGCGCCACGCCGACGACCCGCAACCCATCGTCGCCGACGGCGTCTGGTACGGCGAAGTGATCGACAGCGCGCGTGGTGAAGGTGGCTTCGGCTACGACCCGTACTTCCTGCTGCCCGACTATGGCCGCACCGCCGCCGAGCTCGACGCCGCCGAGAAGAACCGCGTCAGCCACCGCGGCCAGGCGGTGCAGGCGCTGATGGCCAAGCTCAGGGCGCTAGCGTGAGCATGGCCGACGACAAGCATCCAAGCCGCAACGCACTGGAAGCGAGATCGCGAAACCGAGCGAGCAGCGACGAGACAGTACAGACAGTACGGCGAGGAGCAGCGCAGTGACGGTGACAAAGATATCGCTTTCAGGGCTAAGCGGATTACGCGAGCTGCCGCCGCTGTCGCTTTACATCCACTTCCCCTGGTGTGTGCGGAAGTGCCCGTACTGCGACTTCAACTCGCACGAAGCCAGGAACGGCTTCGACGAAGACGCCTACGTCGCGGCGCTGCTCACCGACCTCGAACTGGCGCTGCCGGCGGTGTGGGGGAGGCCGGTGCACACCATCTTCATGGGCGGCGGCACGCCGAGCCTGTTCTCGGCCAAGGCGATGGACACGCTGCTGGCCGGCATCCGCGCCCGCGTGCGGCTCTACCCGGATGCCGAGATCACCATGGAAGCCAATCCCGGCACCTTCGAATCGGACAAGTTCAAGGGTTTCCGCGAGGCCGGTATCAACCGCTTGTCGATCGGCATCCAGAGCTTCGACCCGGCGCATCTGAAGGCGCTCGGGCGCATCCACGACGGCGACGAGGCGCGCCGCGCGGTCGATATCGCGCTGACGCACTTCGACAACGTCAACCTCGACCTGATGTACGCGCTGCCCGGTCAGAGCCTGGAGCAGGCGCTGACGGATATGGGCACCGCATTGTCGTTTGGCGTCACGCACATTTCGGCATATCACCTGACTATCGAACCCAACACGCTGTTCGCACGCTACCTGCCGCCAAAACTACCGGACGACGAACTATCGGCCGACATGCAGGAAGCGCTGGAAGCGCGCCTGGCCGAGGCCGGCTTTGGCCACTACGAAACCTCGGCCTTCGCGCAGCCCGGGCGCGAGTGCCGGCACAATCTGAATTACTGGCAGTTCGGCGACTACCTCGGCATCGGCGCCGGCGCGCATGCCAAGATCAGCGCCCACGACGGCATCGTGCGCGAGATGCGCTACAAGCAGCCGGCGGCCTACCTCAAGGCGGTGGCCGAGGGCCAGCCGGCGCAGAGCCGCGAGCGCATCGCCCGCGCCGACCTGCCGTTCGAGTTCATGATGAACCTGCTGCGCCTGACCGACGGTTTCGAGCTGCGCCTGTTCGCCGAGCGCACCGGTCTGCCGCTGACGCACATCCAGCGCGAGCTGGCCGAGGCCGAGGCGCAGGGCCTGATCGAACGCGATCTGACCACGCTCAAGCCGACGCTGAAAGGCCAGCGTTTCCTCAACGACCTGTTAACCCTGTTTCTGAAAGAAGGAGAATAAGCATGGCCAAAGAAATCATCCACACCGACAACGCCCCGGCCGCCATCGGCGCCTACTCGCAGGCCGTCAAGGCCGGCAACACCGTCTACCTGTCGGGCCAGATCCCGCTCGACCCGGCCACCATGACCGTGGTGGAAGGCGGCTTCGCCGCCGAGGCCCACCAGGTGTTCAAGAACCTGAAGGCCGTCTGCGAAGCCGCCGGCGGTTCGCTCGACCAGATCGTCAAGCTCAACGCCTACCTGACCGACCTGTCCAACTTCGCCGTTTTCAACGAAGTGATGGGCCAGTACATGAGCCAGCCGTTCCCGGCGCGTGCCGCCATCGGTGTGGCCAGCCTGCCCAAGGGCGTGCAGGTGGAAGCCGACGCGGTGCTGGTGCTGGAATAAACGCCTGCCGGATTGGCAGTCAAAGCGGCCCTGGTGGCCGCTTTTTCTTTGTATTCGGCCAACCTTGGCACGTAAAAAAGGCACCGCGCGGGTGCCTTCGGGGAAAAGCCGCGGCGCTCAAGCCTCGTTGCTGGCCAGCTCCGGCGCGCGGTCGGCCACGTCGCCGGCTGCCAGGCAGGCCGCGGCGGTGAACAGCACGTCGGTGGAACTGTTGAGCGCGGTTTCGGCGGAATCCTGCACCACGCCGATGATGAAGCCGACCGCCACCACCTGCATCGCCACATCGTTGGAAATACCGAACAGGCTGCACGCCATCGGGATCAGCAGCAGCGAACCGCCCGCCACCCCGGAGGCACCGCAGGCCGCGATGGTGGAGACCACCGACAGCAGCAGCGCGGTGGGCAGATCCACGGCGATGCCGAGGGTGTGCACCGCCGCCAGGCTCAGCACCGAGATGGTGATCGCTGCGCCGGCCATGTTGATGGTCGCACCCAGCGGGATCGACACCGAGTAGGTATCCTCGTTGAGGCCCAGCTTCTTGCACAGGTTCATGTTGACCGGGATGTTGGCCGCCGAACTGCGCGTGAAGAAGGCGGTGACGCCGCTTTCGCGCAGACAGGTGAACACCAGCGGGAACGGGTTGCGGCGGATGGTCAGCGCCACGATCAGCGGGTTCACCACCAGCGCGATGAACAGCATGGCGCCCACCAGCACCAGCAGCAGCCGGCTGTAGCCCAAGAGCGCGCCGAAACCGGTGCTGGCGATGCTGTCGGCCACCAGGCCGAACACGCCGACCGGGGCGAAGCGGATGATCACCTGCACGATGCGCGATACCGCGTTGGCGACCTCGTCCAGCATCTGCTTGGTGCTGTCGCTGGCATGGTTCAGCGCCATGCCAAGCGCCACCGCCCAGCTCAGGATGCCGATGTAGTTGGCGCTGGCGATGGCGTTGACCGGGTTGTCGACGATCTGGAACACCAGGTTGTTGATCACCTCGCCGATGCCGCCCGGCGGCGTGGTGCCGCTGGCCGCCGCCGCCAGGGTCAATTGGGTCGGAAACAGGAAGCTCGCCACCACGCCAGTCAGCGCAGCGAGGAAAGTGCCGGCCAGATACAAGGTCAGCACCGGGCGCATATTGGTCTCTACCCCCTGTTTCTTGCCGGCGATGGCGCTGGCCACCAGCACGAAAACCAGTAAGGGGGCGACTGCCTTCAGTGCCTTGACGAACAGGCTGCCGAGGAAGGTCACGGACTTGGCCGCGTCCGGCGAGACCATGGCCAGCGCCATGCCGGCCAGCATGCTGAGGAGGATCTGCAGCACGATGCTGCCGTTCATGATCCGGCTGAAGATGGAAGGTTTCTGCTGCATGAGGTCCCCCTGACGCAGATCGTGGGTTGGGAAGAGTGAACCGGAGGCCGGCAGCGTTCGTGGCACTGTCGCCTGGCGGTCGGTTTGTCGATGTCATCGACATTAACGTAGTGAAAGACACGCCGTTTCCTGGGAAGAACCAATGGAAAAGAAGCGGATCAGCGGCGCATCATAACAAATTCCACTGCCAAGAAAAAATACAATATCCCGGATGGAGCGCGGCGCGTGGAAGCATTGCCACACCGGGGCGAGACCAAGAACAATCTGTTCAGCCGCGCCGCCTGTCGCGGCAGGAGGAGCTGTGGCCTAATCGGGCGTTTTCCTTGTCCGTCATGAGGAGCCGTGATGCGTTCGTTCCCCTTCCAACTCGTCAACGTGTTCGCCGAAAGCCACTTCGGCGGCAACCCGCTCGCGGTATTCCCCGATGCCGAAGGCCTCGGCGACGACACCATGCAGGCCATCGCGCGCCAGTTCAACCTGTCGGAAACGGTGTTCCTGTCTCCGGCGCGAGAGGCGGCGGCACGGTTGCGCATCTTTACCCCGAGTTACGAACTGCCGTTTGCCGGCCACCCTACGCTGGGCAGCGCCGCCGTCCTGCACCGGCTGGGGAGGGCGGGGGACG
This sequence comes from Pseudogulbenkiania sp. MAI-1, assembly GCF_000527175.1. Lineage (NCBI taxonomy): Bacteria > Pseudomonadati > Pseudomonadota > Betaproteobacteria > Neisseriales > Chromobacteriaceae > Pseudogulbenkiania > Pseudogulbenkiania sp. MAI-1. The sequence continues at coordinate 564,596 of NZ_AZUR01000001.1, forward strand.
ACTTCGTGCTGGCAACCCAGGCCGGTCCGATTCCGCTGACGCACCGCGACGGCCTGTTCACGCTGCAGGCCAACGCCGCTACGGTGCGGCCGTCCGGGCTCGGCCTGACCGACACTGCCGAAATGCTCGGCCTCTCCGCCGCCGACATCGTCGCCGCGCCGGAATGGGTCAACACCGGCACGGAGCAACTGCTGGTGCGCATCGCCAGCCGCGAGGCGGTGCTGGCCGCACGGCCCGATCCCTTGCTGTTCATGCAACGCGCCACGCTTCATCCCGGCCGCAGCATCGCCTACCTGTGGCACGAAGAGAACAACGTCGCCACGGTGCGGCTGTTCTTCGAGCAGCACGGCGCGGTGATCGAAGACCCCGGCACCGGCTCGGCCTGCGCCAATCTCGGCGGCTGGTGCGCGCTGAACGGCCGCCGCTCGCTGACCTGGCGCGTGGAGCAGGGCCACGCCATCGACCGCCTCAACGTACTGGCGCTGTCGGTCGATGCGGCCGGCACGGTGAGCGTGGGCGGGCGTATCATTTTTGTCGGTTCCGGCGTGTTCGAACTGCCCGATTCTTGACGGCTGCCCGGCGCGCAGGCATTCTCGAGCCACGGCTCCAAACCAACGTTTAAATAGTGGGCTGACACGAGGAGAGGAACAATCATGAAACGTGTTGCGAAATGGGCGCTGCTGGCCCTGTCTGGCGGCCTGCTGGCCCAGTCGGTGCTGGCGCAGGGTGCCGCCGGCACCTGGAAGACCATCGACGACGAAACCAAGCAGGCCAAGGCGCTGGTGCAGATCAGCGAAGGGGCGGACGGCCAGCTCTCGGGCAAGATCGTCAAGCTGTTCAGCAAGCCCGATGCCGTGTGCGAGAAGTGCGACGGCGCCAACAAGGGCAAGCCGGTCAACGGCCTGACCATCCTCTGGGGGCTGAAGAAGGATGGCGAGGGCTGGAACGGCGGCGAGATCCTCGATCCCAAGTCCGGCAAGGTCTATAGCGCCAAGATGAAACTGGTCGACGGCGGCAACAAGCTCGAAGTACGCGGCTTCCTCGGCGTGGCGCTGCTGGGGCGGACGCAGGTGTGGGAGCGCCAGTAAGGCGCTACTCCACCGCGTAGCGATGGCGGATGACACCGTGGTGTCTTCCGCCATTTTGTTTTTCGGTACAATCGGCCGGTGATGAGCATCGTTCCCGATATCGCCAGCCAGCCGCCCGCCGTGGCGCCCGCCACCGCCAAGCGGCTGGAAAAGCTCGGCATCCGCCGCCGTTTCGACCTCATCCTGCACCTGCCGCTGCGCTACGAGGACGAAACCCACCTCTATCCGATCGCCCAGGCGCCGTACGGCCAGCCGGCGCTGGTCGAGGGCGAGGTCGTCGCGCAGGAAGTGCAGTATCGTCCGCGCAAGCAACTGCTGGTGCAGCTCGAGGACAAGAGCGGCGCGCTGATGCTGCGCTTCATCCATTTCTACCCCAACCATCTCAAGCAGCTGGCGCAGGGCAAGCGCGTGCGCGCGCTGGGCGAGGTGCGGCGCGGCTTCCACGGTGACGAGATGGTGCACCCGAAGATCCGCGAAGTGCTGGAAGGCGATCCGCTGGCCGACAGCCTGACCCCGGTCTACCCCACCGTCAACGGACTGACCCAGCCGGTACTGCGCCGGCTGATCCACGCCGAGCTGAAGGCGCAAGCCCTCGCCGAAACCCTGCCGGAAGCGGTGCGCCAGCGGCTCGGGCTGGTGCCGTTCGCCGACTCCATCCGTCTGCTGCACGCCCCGACGCCGGAATACTCGGCCACCCAGCTCGCCGACCCGGCGCTGCCGGCCTGGCAGCGCCTGAAGTTCGACGAGCTGCTGGCGCAGCAGCTGTCGATGCGGCTGGCCTACCGCGCGCGGCGCCAGGGCCGGGCACCGGTGATCGCCGGCGACGGCCGGCTGCGCGCCGCGCTGACCGCCAGCCTGCCGTTCGCCTTGACCGCGGCGCAGCAGAAGGTGCTGGGCGAGATTCATGCCGACCTGGCGCAGGCGCACCCCATGCACCGCCTGCTGCAAGGCGACGTCGGCAGCGGCAAGACCGTGGTCGCGGCGCTGAGCGCGCTGGCGGCGATCGAGGCCGGTTTCCAGGTGGCGCTGATGGCGCCGACTGAAATCCTGGCAGAACAGCACCACCTCAAGCTCGCCGCCTGGCTGGAGCCGCTCGGTATTCCGGTGGCCTGGCTCAGCGGCTCGCTGCGCAAGAAGCAGAAGGCGGCGGCGCTGGAGCTGGTCGCCAGCGGGCAGGCACGGCTGGTGATTGGCACCCACGCGCTGTTCCAGGACGAGGTGGTGTTCGACAACCTCGGCCTGTCCATCGTCGACGAGCAGCACCGCTTCGGCGTCGGGCAGCGCCTGGCGCTGCAGGGCAAGGGCGGCGAGCCGCACCAGCTGATGATGTCCGCCACGCCGATCCCGCGCACCCTGGCGATGAGCTTCTACGCCGACCTCGACGTCTCGGTGATCGACGAACTGCCGCCGGGGCGTACCCCCATCGTCACCAAGCTCATCAACAGCGCGCGCCGCGACGAAGTGGTGGCCTACGTCGACCGCACCTGCGCCGGCGGCCAGCAGGCCTACTGGGTGTGCCCGCTGATCGAGGAATCGGAAACGCTGCAGCTGCAGACCGCGGTCGATACGCATGCCCAGTTGGCCGAAGACCTGCCGCAGTGGCGCGTCGGTCTGGTGCACGGACGCATGAAAGCGTCGGAAAAGGCCGAAGTGATGGCCGCGTTCGCCGCCAACGAACTGCAGCTGCTGGTGGCGACCACGGTGATCGAGGTCGGTGTCGACGTCCCCAACGCCAGCCTGATGGTGATCGAGCACGCCGAGCGCATGGGGCTCGCGCAACTGCACCAGTTGCGCGGCCGGGTCGGACGCGGTGCCGCCAAGAGCGCCTGCGTCCTGATGTTCGACACCCCGCTGTCGGAACTGGCCAAGGCGCGCCTCAAGGTGATCTATGAAAACACCGACGGCTTCGAAATCGCGCGCCAGGACCTCAATATCCGTGGCCCCGGCGAATTCCTCGGCGCGCGTCAGAGCGGCCTGCCGATGCTGCGCTTCGCCAACCTGGAAGAAGACATTGCCTTGCTGGAGGCTGCCAAGGAGTTGGCGCCCGACATGCTCAAACGCTGGCCGAACGAAGCGGCCGCCCACCTCACGCGCTGGCTGGCCGGGCGCGAGCATTTCCTCAAAGCATGAAAAAGGGCCGCATGAAGCGGCCCTTGTCTTGTCTCATTGAAGTATCGGGAGTTGGTGAAGAAATCGTTGCGAGCGTCCTCAGGCCGGTTTGAGAAGCACAGCCGTACAAGTGGTACGGCGAGCATCACAGAACCGGGATGGGGACGCGCAGCAGATTTATTCCCAAGTTCTCAGCCGAACAGCTGCACGCCGAGGTAATACAGCCCGATGGTCATGCCCATGCACACCGGCAGCGTCAGCACCCAGGTCATGATGATGCTCTTCAGCGTCGACAGCTGCAGCCCCGAGCGGCCGACCACCATGGTGCCCGCCACCGCGCTCGACAGCACCTGTGTGGTCGACACTGGCGCGCCGATGAAGCTGGCCAGCCCGATGGAAATCCCGGCCATGGTTTGTGCCGCCATGCCCTGCGAATAGGTCATGTCCTTCTTGCCGATCTTTTCGCCGACCGTGAGTGCCACGCGCTTCCAGCCCACCATGGTGCCGATGCCGATCGACAGCGCCACGGCGGCGATCACCCACAGCGGGGCATACTCGGTGGTGGCGGTCAGGTCACGCTGGATACCCTTGAGCTGTTTCTTCTCCACGTCGCCGATGCTGCCGATCTTGGAAATCTTCTTGGCGCTGTCGGCCAGGCAGATCAGCTGGGTACGCACCGCCCAGCGGCGGCTCTCCGGCAACTGCTGATAGCTCTTCGACTCCCCGATCGCCGACAGCAGGTCGGCGGCATACTGCTGCGTGGCCGACGGGCTGCAGCTGAACGCCGGGGCCGGTTTGCTCGGCGCCGGGTATTGCGCCAGGATCGCCGCCTCGTTGCGCTGATACAGCTCCTTCAGCTGCAGCGCGGCGATCTTGGTATGCTCGATCTGGATCGGGTCGCTGTCCAGGTTCACCACGAACTGCCCCGGCACGATGCCGATCAGCACCAGCATCACCAGCCCGACGCCTTTCTGGCCGTCGTTGGAACCGTGCGAGAAGCTCATCCCCAGCGACGACACGATCAGCATGAAACGCGCCCAGAACGGCGGGTGCTTGCGCCCCTCGATCTGCTGGCGCTGGTACGGGCTCTTGTGGATGTTGCTGCGCGGCCGCCACTTCATCAGCACGAGCAGCATCAGCCCGGCGAGACCCGCGCCGAACAGCGGCGAGAACAGCAGCGACAGGCCGACGTCAATGGCCTTGCTCCAGTTGATACCGGTGCTGACGTTGGTGCCGTTGATCAGCGAATTGCCGACGCCGACGCCGAGGATCGAACCGATCAGCGTGTGGCTGCTCGACGACGGGATCCCGAAGTACCAAGTACCGAGGTTCCAGATGATGGCCGAGGTCAACAGCGCGAACACCATCACCATGCCGCGGCTGGAATTGACCGCCACCAGCAGGTCCACCGGCAGCAGGTTGACGATGGCGTAGGCCACCGCCAGGCCGCCCGCGAACACCCCGAGAAAGTTGAAGATCCCCGACAGCAGTACCGCCGCCTGAGGTTTCATCGACTGCGTGTAGATGACCGTGGCCACGGCGTTGGCGGTATCGTGGAAGCCGTTGATGAACTCGAACGCCAGCACGAAGCCCAGCGACAGGATCAGGGTCAGCGCCACATGGGTTTCCAGCCCTGAAAGAATGTCCAGCATGATAAGTTACAAAAAGATGAAAGAAGGGCGGGATTGTTGGCGCTGGGAGGGGGAACGTCAAGTTTTTCACATCAGGTGTGGCAAGCGCCTCAGAACTCACGATGGCCGACTTGACGTTGGCCAAACCAGCAAGGTGTCATAGCGTCGCGGATGGGGCCATAAAAGCACACGCCCCTGCAGGGCAGGGGCGCGATACACGGCGGGAACCGTGGGCGATCAGCCGAACTTGCCGGTGATGTAGTCTTCGGTCGCCTTCTTCTTCGGCGTGGTGAAAATCGCATCGGTGTCGCCGAACTCGACCATCTCGCCCAGGTACATGTAGGCGGTGTAGTCCGACACCCGTGCCGCCTGCTGCATGTTGTGGGTCACGATGGCGATGGTGTAATCCTCTTTCAGCTCGTGGATCAGTTCCTCGATGTGCGCGGTCGAGATCGGGTCCAGCGCCGAGGTCGGTTCGTCGAGCAACAGCACCTCCGGGCGCGAGGCCACGGCGCGGGCGATGCACAGACGCTGCTGCTGGCCACCGGAGAGCGAATTGCCCGACTGCTTGAGCTTGTCCTTCACCTCGTTCCACAAGGCCGCCTTGCGCAGCGCCCACTCCACGCGGTCGTCCATCTCCGCCTTCGACAGTTTCTCGTACAGCTTCACGCCGAAGGTGATGTTGTCGTAGATCGACATCGGGAACGGCGTCGGCTTCTGGAACACCATGCCGACCTTGGCGCGCAACAGGTTGACGTCGACGTCGCGGCCGAGGATGTTGTGACCGTCGAGCAGGATCTCGCCTTCCGCGTTCAGGCCGGGATAGAGCTGGAACATGCGGTTGAAGGTGCGCAACAGCGTCGATTTGCCGCAGCCCGACGGGCCGATGAAGGCCGTCACCTTGCGCGAGGCGATGTCGAGGTTGATGCCCTTCAGGGCGTGGAATTTGCCGTAGTAGAAGTTCAGATTCTTGACCTGAAGCTTGATGTTGTTTTCAGCCATGTCCGTCAAGCCTTAATGCGATTGGTTTTTCTGACTGCCCAGCCAGCGGGCAACGATGTTCAGCGCCAGCACGCTGAAGGTGATCAGCAGCGAGCCGGCCCAGGCCAGCGTGTGCCAGTCCTCGTAGGGGCTCATGGCGAACTGGAAGATCACGATCGGCAGGTTGGCCATCGGCTGGTTCATATTGCTGTTCCAGAATTGGTTGTTCAGCGCGGTGAACAACAGCGGGGCGGTCTCGCCGGAAATGCGCGCCACCGCCAGCAGGATGCCGGTCAGCACCCCGGCCTTGGCCGAGCGTAGCGTTACCTGCAGGGTCACCTTCCACTGCGGCGCGCCCAGGGCGGCGGCCGCTTCGCGCAGGCTGCCCGGCACCAGCCGCAGCATGTTCTCGGTGGTGCGCACCACCACCGGGATCACCAGGATCGACAGCGCCAGCGCTCCGGCCCAGCCGGAGAAATGGCCGACGCTGACCACGTACATCTCATAGATGAACAGGCCGATCACGATCGACGGCGCCGACAGCAGGATATCGTTGATGAAGCGGGTGGCCGGTGCCAGCCAGCCGCGCTGGCCGAATTCCGCCAGATAGATGCCGGCCAGGATGCCGATCGGCGTGCCGATCAGGGTGCCGAACAGCGTCATCAGCAGGCTGCCGTAAATGGCGTTGGCCAAGCCGCCGACGCTGCCCGGCGGCGGCGTGCTGCGGGTGAAGACGTCGAGCGACAAGCCGCCCAGCCCCTGCTGGACCAGCGTCAGCAGAATCCAGAACAGCCAGAACAGGCCAAACACCATCGCCAGCATCGACGCCCCCATGTTGACGGCGTTGATCAGCCGGCGGCGGCGGTAGAGCGACGGGTCCATGTTGAAACGCCCGGAGAGCCCAGGTGCCTCGGCCAGCGAGGACGGCATGGTGCCAGGGGTATGCGTACGATCATTCATTTCAGGAAGCCTTCCCTTCTTGCTTCTTCAGGCGCAGCAACAATATCTTGGAGCAGGCCAGCACGACGAAGGTGATGAAGAACAGGATCAGGCCGAGCTGGATCAGCGACGACAGGTACAGCTCGCCGCTCGCCTCGGCGAACTCGTTGGCCAGCGACGAGGCGATCGAGTTGCCCGGCTCGAACAGGCCGGTGGCGAAGTTCGACGAGTTGCCGATCACGAAGGTCACCGCCATGGTTTCACCCAGGGCGCGCCCCAGGCCCAGCATGATGCCGCCGACCACGCCGGTCTTGGTGTAGGGCAGCACCACGTAGCGCACCACCTCCCAGGTGGTCGAGCCCAGGCCGTAAGCCGACTCCTTGAGCAGGGTCGGCACCACCTCGAACACGTCGCGCATCACCGAGGCGATGAACGGAATGATCATGATCGCCAGGATCAGCCCGGCGGTGAAGATGCCGATGCCCATCGGCGCGCCCTGGAACAGGAAGCCGATCAGTGGTAACTCGCCCAGGTTGTCGATCAGCATCGGCTGGACATGGTCGGCAAACAGCGGGGCGAACACGAACAGACCCCACATGCCGTAGATGATCGACGGGATGCCCGCCAACAGCTCGACCGCGATGCCCAGCGGGCGCTTGAGCCAGGTCGGGCACAGCTCGGTCAGGAACAGGGCGATGCCGAAGCTGACCGGCACGCCGATCAAGAGCGCGATCAGCGAGGTGGCCAGGGTGCCGTAAATCGGGACCAGCGCGCCGAACTTCTCGGACACGGGGTCCCAGTCGCTGGTGATGAAGAACTGCCAGCCGAACGCCTTGATGCTGGGCAGGGCGCCAATGACGAGAGAAATCAGGATGCCGATCAACAACGCCAGGACCAGGAACGCGAAGGTCAGCGTCACGTTCCTGAACAGCTTGTCGAGCATCATCTGACGGTTCATCCGCTGCTCGTTATTGTACTTTTCCATGTGTGGCTCTATGTATTCGATCCAGACAAAAAGCCGGGGAGAGACGTCTCCCCGGCCTGGTCGCCCGGCGGTGGCAGGACAGAGGCTCCTATTGTGCCAGCCGCCGTCTGAAATGGCGATTTACTTCCAGATGGCCTTGCCGCTGTTGTCGGTGATCTGCTTCCAGCTGTCGCGAATGGTGGTCTTGACGTTGGCCGGCATCGGAATGTAGTCCAGATCCAGCGCGGTCTTGTCGCCGTTCTTGTAGGCCCAGTCGAAGAACTTCAGCGCTTCGGTGCCCTGTTCCGGCTTATCCTGTTTCTTGTGCATCAGGATGAAGGTGGCGCCGGAAATCGGCCAGCTGGTCTTGCCCGGCTGGTTGGTCAGGATCAGGTAGAAGCCTGGGGAGTTTTTCCAGTCGGCGTTGCCGGCGGCGGCCTTGAAGCTCTCTTCGCTCGGGGCGACGTAGCTGCCGGCCTGGTTCTGCAGCTGACCGTAGGAGAGCTTGTTCTGCTTGGCGTAGGCGTATTCGACGTAGCCGATGGCGCCCTTGATGCGGGTCACGTAGTTGGCCACGCCCTCGTTACCCTTGCCACCCACGCCGGTCGGCCAGTTCACGGCGGTGTTGGAGCCGACCTTGCCGGCCCAGTCGCTGGACACCTTGGACAGGTAGTTGGTGAAGATGAAGGTGGTGCCGGAACCGTCCGAACGGCGCACCACGGTGATCTTCTGATCCGGCAGCTTCACGCCCGGGTTCAGGCCGGCGATGGCCGGGTCGTTCCACTTGCTGACCTTGCCGAGGAAGATGTCGGCCAGCAGCGTGCCGGTGAACTTGATCTGGCCGGAGGCCACGCCCGGCAGGTTGTACACTGGCACCACGCCGCCGATCACGGTCGGGAACTGGGTCAGGTTCGACTTGGCCAGCTCTTCCGGCTTCAGCGGCATGTCGGAAGCGCCGAAATCGACGGTCTTGGACTGAATCTGCTTGATGCCGCCACCGGAGCCGATCGACTGGTAGTTCATGCTGTTGTTGCTGGCGGCTTTGTAAGCCTCGGCCCATTTGGCGTACAGCGGGTAAGGGAAGGTAGCGCCGGCCCCGGTAATGTCAGCGGCGAAAGCCGTACCGGAAACAACGGCCCCCGTCAGAACCAGAGAGGCGGCCAGGCGAATGGACTGTTTCATGCTTACTCCGAGTGAGCGACAAAGTTGAGATGGACGCATCGTAGCCCCGCTATTTTGCAGAAATATTACAAGTTGTGTTTCAAGGCGTCGGCCGGCTCGCTTGACGCTCCAATGATCGGGGATATAATGCGCGTCGGAATAATATGGGGGTGCTATGGCTGATAAGTTGGTGATTGGTAACTGGAAAATGCATGGGCGTCACGCTTTCAACGCACAGTTGGTGAAGCAGCTGCTGTCGTCGGAACAAGTCGACCGTGCCGGTGTCGCCCTGGCGGTTCCTGCCCCCTACCTGGTATCGGTCGGCGAGCTGCTGAAGGGAAGCCGTCTTTCTCTTGCCGCCCAGGATGTCAGTCAATTCGCCGACGACGGTGCCTATACCGGCGAGACCTCCGCCCAGATGCTGGCCGACGTCGGTTGCGCTTACGTGCTGGTCGGCCACTCCGAACGCCGGCAGTACCTGAAAGAAGAGGGCGACCAGCTGCGCCGGAAGCTGCTCAATGTCATCGCCGCCGGCCTGACGCCGGTGTACTGTGTCGGGGAAACGCTGGAAGAGCGTGAGGCGGGGCGTCACTTCGCGGTGATCCGGGAGCAGTTGTCGGCGCTCGACGGTGTCGACAGCGGCGCCGTGGTGGTGGCCTACGAGCCGGTGTGGGCGATCGGTACCGGCAAGGTGGCCAGCCTCGAGCAGATCGAGGAGGTTCACCACGAAATAAAGGCCGAATGCTTGCGCCGGCTGAAGGGCTCTGCTACTATTCGCGTCCTCTACGGCGGCAGCGTCAAGGCAGAGAATGCAGCGGCAATCCTGTCCATCGATAATGTTGACGGAGCGCTGGTAGGGGGTGCATCCCTGGTGCCAGAGTCGTTTTCGATGATTTGCCAAACCGCTACGAAATTGATATAGTATGGAAATTCTAAAAACGCTCATTTGGATAATCAATATTGTGTCCGCAATGTCGATTATCGTCCTTGTCCTGATGCAGCACGGCAAGGGCGCCGATATGGGCGCGGCGTTCGGAGCAGGTTCTTCGGGTAGTTTGTTCGGGGCCTCAGGGTCGGCGAACTTCCTGAGTCGCACCACTGCTGTTGCAGCTATTGTGTTTTTCTCGACCTGTCTCGCCCTGGTCAAGCTCTCGGCTGGTCCCTCCAGTGAGCTGGGTGTGATGGGTGGGCAAGTTGAAAAGGTTGCGCCGCAACTCCCGGGCGGCGCGGCGAATCAGAAGCCTGCCGGTTCGAAGATACCGGACTAAAAGTTTAGTTATGTGCCGACATGGTGAAATTGGTAGACACGCTATCTTGAGGGGGTAGTGGCGAAAGCTGTGTGAGTTCGAGTCTCACTGTCGGCACCACCGTAAAAGAACAGGCCACCGGGATTCCGGTGGCCTGTTTTATTTTGAGCCAAGGAGGGTAACACCTCCTTTTTTTGGGGGTGTACGGGAATGCTGCAAAATTACTTTCCCATTCTGTTGTTCGTCTTGGTCGGGCTCCTGGTCGGCGTCGGCCCCATTGTTTTGGGGTGGTTGCTGGCTCCCAATCGTCCGGATCCCGAAAAGCTCTCACCTTACGAGTGCGGCTTCGAGGCCTTTGAGGATGCACGCATGAAATTCGATGTGCGTTACTACCTCGTCGCTATTCTCTTCATTCTGTTCGATCTCGAAATCACCTTCTTGTTCCCGTGGGCCGTCGTGCTGAAGGAACTGGGTGTGTTCGGGTTTGGTGTCATGCTGGAGTTCATCGCGGTTCTGACGCTGGGCTTCGTCTACATGTGGAAAAAGGGAGCCCTGGAATGGGAGTAGAAGGTATTCTCGAAAAAGGTTTCATCACTACCACCGCCGATAAGCTTATCAATTACACGCGTACCGGTTCGCTGTGGCCGATGACCTTCGGCCTCGCCTGCTGTGCGGTGGAAATGATGCATGCGGGCGCGGCCCGTTACGACCTCGACCGTTTCGGCGTGGTGTTTCGTCCCAGCCCGCGTCAGTCCGACCTGATGATCGTGGCCGGCACGCTGTGCAACAAGATGGCCCCCGCCCTGCGCAAAGTCTACGACCAGATGGCCGAGCCGCGTTGGGTCATCTCCATGGGGTCCTGTGCCAACGGTGGTGGCTACTATCACTATTCGTACTCCGTCGTCCGGGGTTGCGACCGAATCGTTCCTGTGGATGTCTACGTGCCCGGCTGTCCTCCGACCGCCGAAGCGCTGCTGTACGGCATCATCCAGCTGCAGAACAAGATCAAACGTACCAACACCATTGCCCGCTAAGGTAGAAACCCATGGCCTCCAAAATGGAAGCGCTCAAGTCGGTGGTCGAGCAGGTTCTGGGCGACAGACTTGTCCAGAGCACGCTGGCGCTCGATGAGCTGACCATCGTCTGCAAGGCAGAAAACATCGTCGACGTGGCTACCCTGCTGCGCGATCATGCCGAATTGTCGTTCGAGCAACTGATCGATCTGTGCGGCCTCGACTACAGCACCTACAAGGACCAGCCCTGGGACGGTCCGCGTTTCGCCGTCGTCTATCATCTGCTGTCCCTCAAACACAACTGGCGCATCCGCCTCAAGACTTTCGCACCGGAAGACGATTTCCCCGTGGTGAATTCCGTCGTCGACGTGTGGAATTCCGCCAACTGGTTCGAGCGCGAGGCGTTCGACTTCTTCGGCATCGTCTTCGACGGCCATCCGGACCTGCGCCGCATCCTGACCGACTACGGTTTCGTCGGCCATCCGTTCCGCAAGGACTTCCCGCTGTCCGGCTACGTCGAAATGCGTTATGACCCGACCCAGCAACGGGTGATCTACCAGCCGGTCACCATCGAACCGCGGGAAATCACCCCGCGCATCATTCGCGAGGAGACCTACGGTGGCTGAGATTCGCAACTACACGCTCAACTTCGGTCCGCAGCACCCGGCCGCCCACGGCGTGCTGCGTCTGGTACTGGAACTCGACGGTGAAGTGATCCAGCGCGCCGACCCGCACGTCGGCCTGCTGCATCGCGGCACCGAGAAGCTGGCCGAAAGCAAGACCTTCATCCAGTCGTTGCCCTACATGGACCGCCTCGACTACGTGTCGATGATGTGTAACGAACACGCCTACTGCCTGGCTATCGAGAAGCTGCTCGGGGTGGAAGTTCCCGAGCGGGCGCAATACATCCGTGTCATGTTCGCCGAGATCACCCGTATCCTGAACCACCTGCTGTGGATCGGGGCGCACGCCATCGACATCGGCGCGATGACCATGTTCCTGTACGCCTTCCGCGAGCGTGAAGACCTGATGGACTGCTACGAGGCGGTCTCCGGTGCGCGCATGCACGCGGCGTACTTCCGTCCGGGCGGCGTCTATCGCGACCTGCCGGACTCGATGCCGCAGTACACCGTCTCCAAGATCAAGAACGCGCGTGAACTGGCCAAGCTCAACGAAGGCCGCCAGGGCACCATGCTGGACTTCATCGACGACTTCACCCAGCGCTTCCCGAAGTGCGTGGACGAGTACGAGACCCTGCTGACCGACAACCGCATCTGGAAGCAGCGTACCGTCGGCATCGGCGTGGTGTCGCCGGAGCGTGCGCTGAACCTCGGCTTCACCGGCCCGATGCTGCGTGGTTCGGGCATCGAGTGGGACCTGCGCAAGAAACAGCCGTACGACGTGTACGACCGCATGGATTTCGACATCCCGGTCGGCGTCAACGGCGACTGCTACGACCGCTATCTGGTGCGCATCGAGGAAATGCGCCAATCCAACCGCATCGTCAAGCAATGCGTCGATTGGCTCAAGAAGAATCCGGGTCCGGTCATCACCGACAACTTCAAGGTCGCTCCGCCTTCGCGTGAAGGCATGAAGAGCAACATGGAAGAGCTGATCCACCACTTCAAGCTGTTCACCGAAGGCATGCACGTGCCGGAAGGCGAGGCCTACGCCGCGGTGGAACACCCCAAGGGTGAGTTCGGCATCTACCTGGTGTCGGATGGCGCCAACAAGCCGTACCGTCTGAAAATCCGCGCTCCCGGCTATGCCCACCTGGCGGCCCTGGACGAAATGTCGCGCGGCCACATGATCGCCGACGTGGTCGCGATCATCGGTACTCAGGATATCGTGTTTGGGGAGATTGACCGCTGATGCTGTCCGCACAATCGCTTGCCTTGATCGACCGCGAGGTCGCCAAATATCCGGCCGACCAGAAGCGCTCCGCCGTCATGGGCGCGCTGCGCATCGCGCTGGAAGAACGGCGTTCCACCGGTGAAACCCCGGAGGCCCGCTGCCTGAATAGCGAGGTGATCGAGTTCGTCGCCAACTACCTGGAAATTCCGCCGGTAGCCGCCTACGAAGTCGCCACCTTCTACAACATGTACGACATGAAGCCGGTGGGCAAATACAAGATCACCGTCTGCACCAACCTGCCCTGTGCGCTGCGCGGCGGCGTCAACGCTGCCGAGTACATCTCGGACAAGCTGGGCATCGCCATCGGCGAAACCAGCGCCGACGGCATGTACACCCTGCTGGAAGGGGAGTGCATGGGTGCTTGCGGCGACGCTCCGGTGCTGCTGGTGAACAACCACAGCATGTGCAGCTTCATGACGCCCGAAGCTATCGATAAAAAACTGGCGGAGTTGAAATAATGGCAGTCTTCGTCAATGGTGTGATTTTCGAAGGCGTGGATACGGCTGCCGCCGATGCCTGGCGCCTCGACGCCTACGTGGCACGTGGCGGCTACCAGGCGCTGCGCAAGATTCTCGACAGCAAGCAGCCGCAGGAAGACGTGATTGCCGAGGTGAAGAACTCCGGCCTGCGCGGCCGTGGCGGCGCGGGCTTCCCGACCGGCCTGAAGTGGAGTTTCATGCCGCGTTCGTTCCCAGGCGACAAGTACGTCGTGTGCAATACCGACGAGGGCGAGCCGGGTACCTTCAAGGACCGCGACATCCTGCGCTTCAACCCGCACGCGCTGATCGAAGGCATGATCATCGCCGGTTACGCGATGGGCACCAAGGCCGGCTACAACTACATCCACGGCGAGATCTTCGCCGAATACCAGCGCTTCGAAGAGGCGCTGGAAGAGGCCCGTAAGGCCGGCTTCCTCGGTCAGAACATCCTCGGCACCGACTTCAGCTTCGAGCTGTACGCTCACCACGGCTACGGTGCCTACATCTGCGGCGAGGAAACCGCACTCCTGGAGTCGCTGGAAGGCAAGAAAGGCCAGCCGCGCTTCAAGCCGCCGTTCCCGGCGAGCTTCGGTCTCTACGGCAAGCCGACCACCATCAACAACACCGAGTCGTTCGCTTCGGTGCCGTTCATCATCCGCGACGGCGCGCAGAAGTTCCTCGAAGCGGGCAAGCCGAACAATGGCGGCACCAAGCTGTTCTCGGTCTCCGGCCACGTCAATCGTCCGGGCAACTACGAGATTCCGCTCGGCACCCCGTTCTCGACGCTGCTGGAAATGGCCGGCGGCATGAAGGACGGCAAGAAGCTCAAGGCGGTGATCCCGGGCGGTTCGTCCGCGCCGATTCTGCCGGCCGAGATCATGATGAGCTGCACCATGGATTACGACAGCATCAGCAAGGCCGGCTCCATGCTGGGCTCGGGCGCCGTGATCGTGATGAATGAAGACGTGTGCATGATCAAGGCGCTGGAGCGTCTGGCCTACTTCTACCACGAAGAGTCCTGCGGTCAGTGCACCCCGTGCCGTGAAGGCACCGGCTGGCTCTATCGTGTGATCCATCGCATCGCCAACGGCCAGGGCCGTCCGGGCGATCTGGAGCTTCTGGATTCCGTGGGCAACAACATGGCGGGCCGCACCATCTGCGCCCTGGCCGATGCCGCGGTGTTCCCGGTTCGCAGTTTCACCAAGCATTTCCGTCATGAGTTCGAATACGCGATCGAACACGGGAAGACCTTGGTGGACCACAAATGGTGTTGAGCGATGCTTGAAATTGAAATCGACGGTAAGAAACTGACGGTCCCGCAGGGTAGCACCGTCATGGATGCGGCTCACTCGGTGGGTACGTACATCCCTCACTTTTGTTACCACAAGAAACTCTCCATCGCGGCCAACTGCCGCATGTGCCTGGTCGAGGTAGAGAAGGCTCCCAAGCCGCTGCCGGCCTGTGCCACTCCGGTGACGGACGGCATGAAGGTGCACACCCACTCCGACATGGCCAAGAAGGCCCAGGCCGGGGTGATGGAGTTCCTGCTGATCAACCACCCGCTGGATTGCCCGATCTGCGACCAGGGCGGCGAATGCCAGCTGCAGGATCTCGCCGTGGGCTACGGCAATTCCGCTTCGCGCTATCAGGAAGAGAAGCGCGTGGTGGTGGGCAAGGACATGGGGCCGCTGGTTTCCGCCGAGGAAATGAGCCGCTGCATCCACTGCACCCGCTGCGTGCGCTTCACCGAAGAAATCGGTGGCTTCCAGGAAATCGGCATGGCCAACCGTGGCGAGTTCTCCGAAATCATGCCCTACCTGGGCAAGACCGTGGACTCGGAAATCTCCGGCAACGTCATCGACCTGTGTCCGGTGGGCGCGCTGACTTCCAAGCCGTTCCGCTACAGCACCCGCGCCTGGGAGCTGTCGCGCCGCAAGTCGGTCAGCCCGCACGACGGCCTCGGTTCCAACCTGATTGTCCAGGTCAAGGGCAACCAGGTGATGCGCGTGCTGCCGCTCGAAAACGAAGAGATCAACGAGTGCTGGATCGCCGACCGTGACCGCTTCTCCTACGAAGGCCTGAACAGCGCCGAGCGTCTGCAGAAGCCGATGATCAAGCACGACGGCCAGTGGCACGAAGCCGACTGGCAGACCGCGCTGGAGTACGTGGTCAAGGGCCTGAACGGCGTGTCGCGCGATCATGGCAAGGATGCCATCGGCGTGCTGGCCAGCCCGCACAGCACCACCGAAGAACTGTTCCTGGCGCAGAAGCTGGCGCGCAGCTTCGGCGTGAACAACGTCGACTACCGCCTGCGCCGCTCCGACTTCCGCGCCGACGCCGCCCAGCAGGGCGCGCAGTGGCTGGGTTCCAGCATCGTCGAATTGGCTTCGGCCAAGTCCGTACTAGTGGTGGGCAGCACCCAGCGCCAGGAGCAGCCGCTGTTGGCCTCGCGCCTGCGCCAGGCCGTGAAGAAGGGCAGCGAGCTCAACGTCATCCACGTCGCCGACGATGTCCTGCTGACCAAGCTCAACGCCAAGCTGATCGTTTCGCCGCTGTCGCTGGTGAACGCGCTGGCCCAGGTGCTGAAAGCCGTGGTGGCGATCAAGTCGGGCGAGAGCGCGATCGATCTGGCCGCTGTGACCGTGTCGGCCGAAGCGCAGCGTATCGCCGAAAGCCTGTGCGGCGCCGAGACTGCCTCGGTGGTGCTGGGCAACGTGGCGCAGCACCATCCGGCCTTCTCCGAACTGTTGTCGCTGGCGCAGGAAATCGCCCGCCTGAGCGGCGCCCGCTTCGGCGTGCTGGCCGAGGCGGCCAACAGCGTCGGTGCCGAGCTGGTCGGCGCCGTGCCGACGCGTGGCGTCTTCGGAGCTTCCGTATCGGCCGGCCTCAACGCCCAGCAGATGATCGCCGAGCCGCGCAAGGCCTACGTGCTGCTGAACACCGAAGTCGAATTCGACAGCTACAACCCGCAAGCCGCCGTCGCCGCGATGAAGTCGGCCGAGACCGTGATCGCGCTGACCGCGTTCAAGGCCGAGGGCCTGCTCGACTACGCCGACGTGCTGCTGCCGATCGCGCCGTTCTCCGAGACCGCCGGCTCCTTCGTCAACATGGAAGGCCGCCTGCAGACCTTCAACGGCGTGGTCCGTCCGCTGGGCGAAGCACGTCCGGCCTGGAAGGTGCTGCGCGTACTGGGCAACATGCTGGGGATTTCCGGCTTCGAGTACACCAGTGTCGAAGAAGTGCGCGCCGAGTGGCAGGGTAAGGGCGATATCGCCGCCAGCCTGAACAACGCGCTGAGCACGGTTTCGGCCAACGTTCAGCCGGCTGCCGCCGCTCTGGTTCGTGTCGGCGAAGTGCCGCTGTATCAGGCCGACGCCATCTGCCGCCGCGCCCCGTCGCTGCAGGCGACTCGTGCCGCTGCCGTACCGGTCGCGCATGCCGCGCAGAGCGTGCTGGACGCTGCCGGCGTGCAATCCGGCGCCGTGGTGACGCTGAAGCAGGGAGATGCTCAGGTGCGTGTGGCGATCGAAGCCGATGCCACGCTGCCGGCCGGTGTCGTGCGCCTGGCAACCGCCCACCCGACCACCATCGCGCTGGGCGGCATGTTCGACCCGATCGAGATCAAGCAGGGGTAAATGATGGAGTTCTTGCAAAGCATTCTTGGCAATGAGGCGGGGCTCACCGTGTGGACCCTGCTCAAGATCGTCGCCATCGTGGCGCCGATGATGGGTGCAGTGGCCTACCTGACCTTGGCCGAACGTAAGGTGATCGGTTACATGCAGGTGCGTATCGGCCCGAACCGGGTCGGTTACTACGGCCTGCTGCAGCCGCTGGCCGACGGCATCAAGCTGCTGATGAAGGAGATCATTCTCCCGACCCAGTCCAGCAAGGGCCTGTTCCTGTTGGCTCCGGTGCTGTCGATCGGCCCGGCGCTGGCCGCCTGGGCTGTGGTGCCGTTCACCGACACCCTGGTGCTGGCGAACACCAACGCCTCGCTGCTCTACATCATGGCCATCACCTCGATGGGCGTGTACGGCGTGATCATCGCCGGCTGGGCCGCCAACTCGAAGTACTCGTTCCTCGGCGCACTGCGTTCGGCGGCACAGATCGTGTCGTACGAAATCGCCATGGGCTTCGCCCTGGTCGGCGTGCTGATGGTGAGCGGCAGCCTGAACCTGGTCGACATCGTCAACCAGCAGGGGCATGGCGTGGCCGGTGGTTCCGCGCTGTCGTGGAACTGGCTGCCGCTGTTCCCGCTGTTCATCGTCTACCTGATTTCCGGCGTGGCCGAGACCAACCGTGCTCCGTTCGACGTGGCCGAAGGTGAATCCGAGATCGTGGCAGGCTTCCACGTGGAATACTCCGGCATGGCCTTCGCCGTGTTCTTCCTCGCCGAATACGCCAACATGATCCTGATCGCGGCGATGACCTCGCTGATGTTCCTGGGCGGCTGGCTGTCGCCGTTCCCGGCTTCGTGGGGTCTGCTGGGTGCCTCCGGCTTCATCTGGATGGCGCTGAAGATGTCGCTGGTTCTGTTCTGCTTCCTGTGGTTCCGCGCGACCTTCCCGCGTTACCGCTACGACCAGATCATGCGTCTGGGCTGGAAAGTGTTCATTCCGGTTACGCTGGTCTGGGTGTTTGTCGTCGGCGTGTGGATGATGAGCCCGTTGACGCTCTGGAACTGATACGGGTTAGGTGAAGAGCATGGATACGATTCGCAATTTTTTCAAAACGTTCTTGCTGGTGGAACTGGTGCAAGGTCTGATGCTGACCGGCCGCCACTTCTTCGCGCGCAAGATTACCGTGCAGTTCCCGGAAGAGAAGACGCCGCTGTCGCCGCGTTTCCGCGGTCTGCACGCCCAGCGCCGCTACGCCAACGGAGAAGAGCGCTGCATCGCCTGCAAACTGTGCGAGGCGGTGTGTCCGGCGATGGCGATCACCATCGAGTCCGAGCAGCGTGACGACGGCACCCGCCGCACCTCGCGCTACGACATCGACCTGACCAAGTGCATCTTCTGCGGTTTCTGCGAAGAAGCCTGTCCGGTCGATGCCATCGTGGAAACCCACATTTTCGAGTATCACGGCGAAAAGCGTGGCGACCTCTACTACACCAAGCCCATGCTGTTGGCCATCGGTGACAAGTACGAGTCCGAGATTGCCGCCCGCAAGGCGGCTGATGCCAAGTATCGCTAAGGGGGTGTGATGAGTTTTGCTACCGTCGTTTTTTATGTGCTGTCGGCGATTCTGATCTTCGCCGGGGTCCGCGTCATCACGGCCAAGAACCCGGTGCACGCCGCGCTGTACCTGGTGCTGGCGTTCTTCACCAGCGCCGGTCACTGGCTGCTGCTGGAGTCGGAGTTCCTCGCCATTGCGCTGGTACTGGTCTACGTCGGCGCCGTGATGGTGCTGTTCCTGTTCGTGGTGATGATGCTCGACGTCAATTTCGAGAAGCTGCGTGAGGGCTTCTGGAAGAACGCTCCGCTGGCCGGCACCGTCGGCCTGATCATGGTGGGCGAGATGGTGCTGATCCTGCTGAGCCCCGAGGCCAGCCTCGGCAGCTACCAGGCCGCCGCACCGCTGGCGGCCAACGCCAGCAACATCCGCGAGCTGGGCCTCCTGATCTATACCACCTACCTGTGGCCGTTCGAACTGGCCGCCGTGGTGCTGCTGGTCGGCATGGTGGCCGCCATCGCGCTGACCATGCGCAAGCGCAAGGACACCAAGTTCATCAATCCGGGCGAGCAGGTCGTGGTACGCCGCGACGACCGTGTGCGCCTGGTGAAGATGGCCGCCGTAAAACGTTCGGAACCGGTTGCTGAAGCCGAGTCCGCTGATCAACAGGCCTGACGGCCGAACAACATAAGGGAGGAAACGTGCTGACGCTGACTCACTTCCTGGTGCTGGCCGCAATCCTGTTTGCTATCAGTGTGCTGGGCATCTTTCTGAACAGGAAGAACGTGATCGTTCTCCTGATGGCTATCGAGCTGATGCTGCTCGCGGTGAATTTCAACTTCATCGCGTTCTCGCATTACCTGTCGGATACGGCAGGGCAGATTTTCGTCTTCTTCATCCTGACCGTGGCGGCCGCCGAGTCCGCCATCGGTCTGGCGATCCTGGTGGTGCTGTTCCGCAATCTGCAGACCATCAACGTCGAAGACTTGGGCAGCCTCAAAGGCTAAGGCAAACCGGATACCAAACTACAAAGCACAAAGCATGGATATGAAAAGCTTATACCTGCTGATTGCCCTGGCGCCGCTGGCCGGGTCTCTCATCGCGGGCTTGTTTGGATGGGCCATCGGACGTCGTGCCTCACACGTCGTGACCATTCTGGGGGTGGCGGTTTCGGCTGCCTTGTCGCTCAAGGTGCTGTCCGGCTTCCTCTCCGGGCAGGCGGAAGTCTTCAACGGCCCGGTCTACACCTGGCTGACCGTAGGCGGCCACGAGTACTCGGTCGGCTTCCTGGTGGACAACCTGACCGCGATGATGATGGTGGTGGTGAGCTGTGTGTCGCTGATGGTGCACGTGTACACCATCGGCTACATGCAGGAAGATCCGGGCTACCAGCGCTTCTTCAGCTACATCTCGCTGTTTACCTTCTCGATGCTGATGCTGGTGATGAGCAACAACTTCATCCAGCTGTTCTTCGGTTGGGAAGCAGTGGGCCTGGTGTCCTACCTGCTGATCGGCTTCTGGTTCAAGCGTCCGACCGCGATCTTCGCCAACCTGAAGGCCTTCCTGGTCAACCGCGTGGGTGACTTCGGCTTCCTGCTGGGCATCGGCCTGGTGCTGAGCTACTTCGGCGGCTCGCTGAATTACAGCGACGTGTTCGCCGCGGCTCCGGCGCTCGCCAACAAGACCATCCAGATCTTCCCGGGTGTCGAGTGGTCGCTGATGACCGTGACCTGCATCCTGCTGTTCGTCGGCGCCATGGGTAAGTCGGCCCAGTTCCCGCTGCACGTGTGGCTGCCGGACTCGATGGAAGGTCCGACCCCGATCTCGGCGCTGATCCACGCCGCCACCATGGTGACCGCCGGTCTGTTCATGGTGTCGCGCATGAGCCCGCTGTTCGAGATGTCGGACACCGCGCTGAACTTCGTGATGATCTCCGGCACCATCACCGCGCTGTTCATGGGCTTCCTGGGCATCGTGCAGAACGACATCAAGAAAGTGGTGGCGTATTCCACGCTTTCGCAGCTCGGCTACATGACCGTGGCGCTGGGCGCGTCGGCTTACTCCGCCGCCATGTTCCACGTGATGACGCACGCCTTCTTCAAGGCCTTGCTGTTCCTCGGCGCCGGTTCGGTGATCATGGGCATGCACCACGATCAGGACATGCGCAACATGGGCGGCCTGCGCAAGTACATGCCGATCACCTGGATCACCTCGCTGATCGGTTCGCTGGCGCTGATCGGTACTCCGTTCTTCTCGGGCTTCTACTCGAAGGACTCGATCATCGAAGCCGTGGCCGCCTCGCACCTGCCGTTCGCCGGCGTTGCCTACTGGGCGCTGATCGCCGGCGTGTTCGTGACCGCGTTCTACTCCTTCCGCATGTACTTCCTGGTGTTCCATGGTAAAGAACGCTGGATGGAGAACCACGGTTCGCATCATGGCCACGAAGGCGATCACGACGACGAGGAGCCGACCGCCGATCATCATCATGGTCTGGGCCCGAACGACAAGCCGCACGAGAGCCCGTGGGTGGTGACCCTGCCGCTCGTGGTGCTGGCGATTCCGTCGGTGCTGATCGGCTTCTTCGCCATCGAACCGCTGCTGTTCGGCGACTTCTTCAAGGGCGCGATCACCATCGACGCGCTGAAGCACCCGGGCATGCACGAGCTGGCCGAAGAGTTCCACGGTCCGCTGGCGATGGCCATCCACGGCCTGAGCACGCTGCCGTTCTGGCTCGCGCTCTCCGGCGTGGTGGTGGCCTGGTTCTTCTACATGAAGGCGCCGCAGATTCCGGCGGCCATCAAGCAGCGCTTCAGCGCCGTGCACAAGGTGCTGGACAACAAGTACTACATGGACGATCTGTACTTCAACCTGTTCGCCAAAGGTTCACGCGCGCTGGGCACCCTGTGCTGGAAAGCGGGTGACATGCTGCTGATCGACGGCCTGATGGTGAACGGGACGGCCAAGCTGGTCGGCGTGTTCTCCCGCCTGACCCGCAAGCTGCAGACCGGTTTCATCTACAGCTACGCCGCTTCGATGATCATCGGTGTGCTGGGGCTGATGACCCTGTGGTTTGCCGGCATCATCCTGCGCTGATAGGTCGATACACTGGAATTGAATAACAACTTAGGTTTTGACTATGTTCACTAATCTGTTAAGTCTGGTGATCTGGACACCGATCGTGGCCGGGTTGCTGGTGCTGGCGACGGGAGGGGACCAGCGCGCGCCACTGGCCCGTTGGCTGGCCCTGGCCGGGTCGCTGGCCGGCTTCCTGGTGTCGTTGCCGCTCTATACCGGCTTCAACGACCTGAACGGCGGCATGCAGTTCGAAGAAATGCGTCCGTGGATCGAGGCGCTCAACATCAACTACCACCTGGGCGTGGACGGCATCTCGATGCTGTTCATCGTGCTCAACAGCTTCACCACGCTGATGGTGGTGCTGGCCGGCTGGGAAGTGATCGAGAAGCGCGTGGCGCAGTACATGGCGGCCTTCCTGATCATGTCCGGTCTGATCAACGGCTCGTTCGCCGCGCTCGATGCGATGCTGTTCTACGTGTTCTTCGAGGCGATGCTGATCCCGATGTACCTGATCATCGGTGTGTGGGGCGGTCCTCGTCGCGTGTACGCGTCGGTCAAGTTCTTCCTCTACACCCTGCTGGGCTCGCTGCTGATGCTGGTGGCGTTCATCTACATGTACTTCAAGGCCGGCAAGACCTTCGAGATTCTGGCCTTCCATGACATGAAGATCGCGCTGGGCGTGCAGATGCTGCTGTTCGTCGCCTTCTTCCTGTCGTTCGCGGTGAAGGTGCCGATGTGGCCGGTGCACACCTGGCTGCCGGACGCCCACGTGGAAGCGCCGACCGGCGGTTCGATGGTGCTGGCGGCGATCACCCTGAAGCTGGGTGCCTACGGTTTCCTGCGGTTTGCCCTGCCGATCCTGCCGGACGCTTCGCGCGAGCTGGCCTGGGTGATGGTGGCGCTGTCGCTGGTGGCGGTGGTGTACATCGGCCTGGTGGCGCTGGTGCAGTCCGACATGAAGAAGCTGGTGGCTTATTCGTCGATTTCGCACATGGGCTTCGTGACCCTGGGCATGTTCATGTTCCTCGGCAGCAACCTGAACCAGTGGGCTGTCGAAGGCGCGCTGGTGCAGATGGTGTCGCACGGTTTCGTCTCGGCTGCGATGTTCTTCTGCATCGGCGTGATGTACGACCGTCTGCATAGCCGCAACATCGCCGACTACGGCGGCGTGGCCAACAAGATGCCGATCTTCGCCGCCTTCATGATGCTGTTCGGCATGGCCAACTCCGGTCTGCCGGCCACTTCCGGCTTCGTCGGCGAGTTCATGGTGATCATGGGCGCGGTGCAGGTGAACTTCTGGTATGCCGCCCTGGCCGCCACCACGCTGATCTTCGGCGCGGCCTACACCCTGTGGATGTACAAGCGGGTGATCTTCGGCGATGTCGGCAACAGCCACGTAGCCGAGATGAAGGATGTCAACAAGCGCGAGTTCCTGGTGCTGGCCATCCTGGCCATTACCGTCCTCGGCATGGGTCTCTACCCGCAGGCCTTCGTGTCGAAGATGCACCTGTCGGTGAACGATCTGATCGCGCACGTAGCGCAAAGCAAGCTGTGAGGCCACAAGGAAACCACGATGAATTGGGCTGATTTGAACCTGGTGCCGGTATTGCCCGAGATCTTCCTGCTCTCGGCTTTGTCGGCCATCCTGTTGCTCGATCTGTTTATTTCGGATGCCAAGCGCGGCATCACCTACGGCCTCAGCATGTTGACCCTGGCCGGCACCGCCGCGCTGCAGGTATACACGTTCGAGCCGTATGCGCAGTACACGCTGTCCAACATGTTCGTCGCCGACCCGCTGGCTTCGCTGGTGAAACTGGCGATGTACGGCGCAACCGCGATGATCCTGGTGTATTCCCGCCAGTACGCCGCCGACCGCGACATGTACAAGGGCGAGTTCTTCACCCTGGCGCTGTTCGCGCTGTTCGGCATGAACGTGATGGTGTCCGCCAGCCACTTCCTGTCGCTGTACATGGGGCTGGAACTGCTGTCGCTGTCGCTGTACGCACTGATTGCGCTGCAGCGCGACTCGGTGCCAGCGACCGAAGCGGCGATGAAGTACTTCGTGCTGGGCGCGCTGGCGTCCGGCCTGCTGCTGTACGGCATGTCGATGGTGTACGGTGCGACCGGCACGCTGGAAATCGCCGCCATCGCCAAGGCCATCCACGGCGGTTCGGCCAACCAGCTCTTGCTGGTGTTCGGCCTGGTGTTCCTGGTGGCCGGCCTCGCGTTCAAACTGGGCGCGGTTCCGTTCCACATGTGGGTGCCCGACGTCTATCAGGGCTCGCCGACCGCGATCACGCTGATGATCGGCGCCGCGCCGAAGCTGGCCGCCTTCGTGTTCGTCTTCCGCATCCTGGTGCAGGGCCTGGACGGCCTGACCGGCGACTGGCAGAGCATGCTGGCGATCGTGGCTGTGCTGTCGATGGCGATCGGCAACATCACCGCCATCGCCCAGACCAATCTGAAGCGCATGCTGGCCTATTCGACCATTTCGCACATGGGCTTCATGCTGTTGGGCCTGTTGGCCGGCAACGAGCAGGGCTACTCTTCGGCGCTGTTCTACGCCATCACCTACGTGCTGACCACGCTGGCTGCCTTCGGCATCATCCTGGCGCTGTCGCGCGCTGGTTTCGAGTGCGACAAGCTGGAAGACCTGAAGGGCCTGAACAACCGCAACAGCTGGTACGCCGCGCTGATGCTGCTGGCGATGTTCTCGCTGGCCGGCATTCCGCCGCTGGTGGGCTTCTACGCCAAGTTCGCCGTGATCAAGGCCATCGTCGATATCGGCCTGGTGCCGCTGGCGGTGTTCGCCGTGGTGATGTCGCTGATCGGCGCCTTCTACTACCTGCGCGTGGTCAAGCACATGTACTTCGACGAAGTGCAGGATACGAGCCCGATCAGCGTGCGGGGCGACATGCAGCTGGTGCTGTCGCTGAACGCCCTGGCCCTGCTGGTGCTGGGCGTGGTGCCGCAGCGCCTGATCGAACTCTGCGTCGAAGCGATGAAGCAGTCGCTGACCGTGCTGTAAGGAGTCGCCATGGAGAGCAGCGTCGCCACCGTTTTGCTCGTCGCCGTGCTGGCGGCCAACCTGCCGTTTTTCATGCCGCGCATCGCCGGCGTGATCAGGGTCGAGTCCAAGCATGTCGGCTGGCGGCTGCTGGAGCTGGTGGTGCTGTTCTTCCTGGTCGGTCTGCTGGCGCGCTTCCTGGAAGGGCGCCAGATGCCGGTGCACAGCCAGAACTGGCAGTTCTACGCAACGACCGCCTCGCTGTTCCTGGTGTTCGCCTTCCCGGGCTTCGTGTATTGCTATTTCTGGAAGAAGCGCCGCCACTGAGCGAGAAGCCGTTTCCGTCAAAAAAACCCGACTGCGTGCAGTCGGGTTTTTTTGCGCCAGGGTGATCGTTGGCGGGACGGTGAGCGTCCCCGCTTGCCTGTGGGGGCTATGGTTCGTCAGCGGGTTTGGAGCGAGTTGTGGATTGGCGCCGTGGCAGGGGGGACAAGGGGGCGCGGTTGCCGTTTGTGGGGGGATGGGAGACCGGTGGGCTTGCCCATACGGGGATCGACCGTTCGCTTTGGGGTTTGGTCTCTCCCCGGGGGCTGGCGCTGCGAGCAGCCGGGGGAGTAAGCCGCGCCGGGCGGCAGAAAGCCGACCGGGGTGGTCGGCTCGGGAAGATTGGGACTCAGTAGAAGCGCGGCTGGCCCGGAGGACGGGTCTTGAAGCGCTTGTGCAGCCAGAAGTACTGGTCGGGCATCTCGCGGATGCGCTCCTCGAGGAAGGCGTTCATGCGCCGCGTGTCGGCTTCGACGTCGTCGGTCGGGTAGTTTTCCCACGGCGGGTAGTATTCCAGTTCGAAACGGTTGCCGACGCGGCGCGCGATCACCGGCACCACGTGCGCCTTGGACAGCTTGGCGATGCGCGACAGGCCGGGGATGGTGGCGGCGTCGGTGTCGAAGAATTTGACGAAGATGGAGTCGCGCGGGCCGAAGTCCTGGTCGGGTAGGTAGAGGAAGGGCGCGTGGTCCTGGCGCATCGCCTTGATGATCGAGCGCAGGCTTTCCTGGCGCGACACGATGTAGCAGTTGTCGTAGCGCTGGCGGCCCTTGTAGATCTGTGCGTCGAGCTCGCGGTTCTTCTGGTGCGAGTAGACGCTGACCAGCGGGATGTCCTGGTTCATGCGGTAGGCACCCATCTCGAAGGCGACGAAATGGGGGTAGAACAGGATGACGTCTTCGCCCTTGGTGCGCAGGTCGGTGACGTAGTGCAGGTTCTTGACCGTGACGAGCTTGCGGATGCGCTCGGCCGAGCTCCACCAGCATACGCCGTATTCCAGCGCGAGCCGGATCATGTGGCGGAAGTTGCGGCGGATCAGGCGCTTGCGTTCGGCCAGCGACATGTCGGGAAAGCACAGCCGCAGGTTGATCAGGCCGACGCGGCGCCGCTCGCGCGCCAGGGCGTAGGCGAGGCTGCCGAGTAGCCAGGCGAGCGCGCCGATCAGCCACATCGGCAGCAGGCGGAGCAGCCACAGCAGGGCGAAAACGATCTTCATTGTTGCTTGTTATCCTCGTTGCGGGGTGGGCCGGCTGACGCCGGCCGGGCATTTGTAACGGTTGTAGCTCCACAGGTACTGCGCGGGGTAGCGGCGGATCAGGGTCTCGACGGCGCGGTTGAGCGTCGTGGCATCCTGTTCCTTGTCGCCGCTGAACGGTTCCGGCAGCGGTTCGATGTGCACTGCGAAACCGGCCCCCCTGGGCAGACGCTCGCCGGTGAACAGCAGCACCTCGACGCCGGAGAGCTGTGCCAGGCGCGGCACCAGCGTCATGGTGTAGGCGGGCTGGCCGAAGAACGGCGCCCACACGCCTTCGCCGTTGCCCGGCACCTGGTCGGGCAGGATGATGGTGGCCTCGCCGGACTTCAACGCCTTCATCAGCACGCGCACGCCGGCGCCGGTGGCCGGCGCGGTCTTGCCCTTGCCGCGGCTGCGCCCGGCCTGCATCACCGGTTCCAGCCAGGCGAGCTTGGGCGGACGGTACATGGCGGTGAGCGGGAAGGGCAGGCGCGAGCTGATGTAGCGCCCGGCGATGTCGTAGCTGCCCAGGTGCGGTGTGACGAAGACGATGCCGTGCCCGGCGGCGAGGGCTTTCTCGACGTGTTCCCAGCCGCTGCAGTGGCGCACCATGGCGGCGATGTCGTCCGGCTCGCGGCACCAGGCGATGGCCAGTTCCAGCGCGCCCTTGCCGGTTTCTGCGGCGGATTGTTTGACTAAGTCTTGGAAAACCTGATAAGTTTTGCCGATTTGACTTGACCTAAGATTTTCCTCCAGTCTCGCCGCGAAGCGGGGGGACAGATGATAGGTAAGCCGTCCCAGGCAGGCCCCCAGCCCCTGCAGCCACGAGAGTGGCAGCCGCGCGAGGAGGGAGAGCAGAAAATGGACCAACGTTGCCATCACGGGTTCAGAATCAGAAGTGGAAGCGGCCTATTTTATCATCCTTCAGTTTTAGGCTTTCTCCGGGAATGAAAAATCAATGAGCGAATACCTGTTTACTTCCGAATCGGTGTCTGAAGGGCATCCGGACAAAGTAGCCGACCAGATTTCCGACGCCATCCTCGACGCCATTCTGCGCGAGGACAAGCACGCCCGTGTTGCCGCCGAGACGCTGGTGAACACCGGCCTGGTGGTGCTGGCCGGCGAGATCACTACCACCGCCAACGTCGATTACATCAAGATCGCCCGCGAAACCGTCAAGCGCATCGGCTACGACAACGCCGACATGGGCTTCGACTACCGCGGCTGCGCCGTGCTGGTGGGCTACGACAAGCAGTCGCCGGACATCGCCCAGGGTGTGAACGAAGGTGAAGGCCTCGATCTCGACCAGGGCGCCGGCGACCAGGGCTTGATGTTCGGCTACGCCTGCGACGAGACCCCGACGCTGATGCCGTTCCCGATCTACTACGCGCACCGCCTGGTGCAGCGTCAGGCCGAGCTGCGCAAGGACGGCCGCCTGCCGTGGCTGCGCCCGGACGCCAAGAGCCAGATCACCTGCGTTTACGACAGCGAGACCGGTCTGCCCAAGCGCATCGACACCGTGGTGCTGTCGACCCAGCACGCGCCGGACATCGACCACAAGGCGCTGACCGAGGCGGTGATCGAGGACATCATCAAGCCGGTGCTGCCGCCGGAGATGCTGACCGCAGAGACCCGCTTCCTGATCAACCCGACCGGCCGCTTCGTCATCGGCGGCCCGCAGGGCGACTGCGGCTTGACCGGGCGCAAGATCATCGTCGACACCTACGGCGGTGCGGCGCCGCACGGCGGTGGCGCGTTCTCCGGCAAGGACCCGTCCAAGGTCGACCGCTCGGCCGCCTACGCCGGCCGCTACGTGGCGAAGAACATCGTCGCCGCCGGTCTCGCGCGCCAGTGCCAGATCCAGGTTTCCTACGCCATCGGCGTGGCCCAGCCGACGTCGATCTCGGTGGACACCTTCGGCACCAACGTGATCCCGAACGAGCAGATCGTCGAGTTGGTGAAGCAGCACTTCGACCTGCGTCCGAAGGGCATCATCAAGGAGCTCGACCTGTTGCGCCCGATCTACAGCAAGACCGCCGCCTACGGCCATTTCGGCCGCGAAGAGCCGGAGTTCACCTGGGAGCGCACCGACAAGGTGGAGGCGCTGCGCGCCGCTGCCGGGCTGTAAGCGCACGGCGTTCTCATGCCGGAAGCGGGCCGCGTGCCCGCTTTTTTCATGCCGTGGAGCCCTGCAGCTGCCGCGAAAGCGGTGTGGCAGCGCCGCCGCAGCCGGGCTTGTCGACTGTTCGGCCGGCCCGTTTTGCAGGTACAATGCGCGGCTAGACCGAGGAGCGCTGCGAGAGGGATCGACCTCCCAGGCTCGGTTTCCGTAATAACGGCGCTCACCCTCATAAACCCGTGCCGGACGGGCTTGCGGGTGAGCCGCATCCCACCGGCCACATCGTGGAGTTCTTGATGAACGCTGTGGCTGATACCTTTACCGATTTCCACGTTGCCGACATGGCACAGGCCGACTGGGGCCGCAAGGAACTGGCGATTGCCGAGACCGAGATGCCGGGCCTGATGGCGCTGCGCGCCGAGTACGGTGAATCCAAGCCGCTCAAGGGCGCGCGCATCGCCGGCTCGCTGCACATGACGATCCAGACTGGCGTGCTGATCGAGACGCTGGTGGCGCTGGGCGCCGAAGTGCGCTGGGCGTCCTGCAACATCTTCTCGACCCAGGATCACGCCGCCGCTGCCATCGCCGCGGCCGGCATCCCGGTATTCGCCTTCAAGGGCGAGTCGCTCGACGAGTACTGGGAGTTCTCGCACAAGATCTTCGAATGGCCGGAGAACGAGCCGGCCAACATGATCCTCGACGATGGCGGCGACGCCACGCTGCTGCTGATGCTGGGTGCCCGTGCCGAGAGCGACCGCTCGCTGATCGCCTCGCCGACTAACGAGGAAGAAGTGGCGCTGTACGCCGCCATCGCCCGTTACCTGGAACGGGACGCCAACTGGTACTCCAAGCGCCTGAAGCACATCAAGGGCGTGACCGAGGAGACCACCACCGGCGTGCACCGCCTGTACCAGTTGCAGAAGGAAGGCCGCCTGCCGTTCCCGGCGTTCAACGTCAACGACTCGGTGACCAAGTCCAAGTTCGACAACCTGTACGGCTGCCGCGAATCGCTGGTGGACGGGATCAAGCGCGCCACCGACGTGATGATCGCCGGCAAGATCGCCGTGGTGCTGGGTTACGGCGATGTGGGCAAGGGCTGCGCGCAGAGCTTGCGCGGCCTGGGCGCCACGGTGTGGGTGACCGAGATCGACCCGATCTGCGCGCTGCAGGCGGCGATGGAAGGCTACCGCGTGGTGACCATGGACGACGTGTGCGACCAGGGCGACATCTTCGTCACCACCACCGGCAACGTCGGCGTGATCACCCACGAGCACATGACGAAGATGCGCAACAACGCCATCGTCTGCAACATCGGCCACTTCGACAGCGAGATCGAGGTGGCGTCCCTGCGCCAGTACCAGTGGGAAAACATCAAGCCGCAGGTCGATCACATCATCTTCCCGGACGGCAAGCGCATCATCCTGCTGGCCGAAGGCCGCCTGGTGAACCTCGGCTGCGCCACCGGCCACCCGAGCTTCGTGATGTCCAACAGCTTCACCAACCAGGTGCTGGCGCAGATGGAAATCTTCCAGTTCGGCGAGAAGTACGGCAAAGAGGTCTACGTGCTGCCGAAGCACCTGGACGAGAAGGTGGCGCGCCTGCATCTGGCACGCATCGGCGTCAAGCTGACCGAGCTGACCCAGCAGCAGGCTGATTACATCAGCGTGCCGAAGGAAGGCCCGTACAAGCCGGCGCATTACCGCTATTGATGCGCTATTGATGTGAGTACAAGGAAGGGCGGGCCGGGCAGTCCGCCTTTTCCCGCCGCCGTTCGACGGCGGCGGACGACACCACCGGGAATAACGACCGCTTCGGCCATGCTGGGCACGGGGCGGCGACAGAGATCAGATCATGAGCACCAAGCCGCGTACCTTCAGTTTCGAGTTTTTCCCGCCGAAGACGGCGGAAAGCATCGCCAAGCTGCGCACCACGCGTCAGCAGTTGGCGCAGTTCAAGCCCGAGTTCTTCTCCGTCACCTTCGGCGCCGGCGGCACCACGCGCGAGGGCACGTTGGCGACGGTGCTGGAGATCCGCAACGAGGGCCATGCCGCTGCACCGCACCTGTCGTGCATCGGCTCCACCCGCGAGAACATCCGCGCCATCCTCAACGAGTACAAGAGCCACGGCATCCGCCACATCGTGGCGCTGCGCGGCGATCTGCCGTCGGGCATGGGCGAGGCTGGCGAGTTCCGCTACGCCAACGAGCTGGTGGCGTTCATCCGCGCCGAGCATGGCGACCACTTCCACATCGAAGTGGCGGCCTACCCGGAGTTCCACCCGCAGGCGCGCTCGGCCGAGGACGACCTCAACAACTTCGTGCGCAAGGTGCAGGCCGGCGCCAATTCGGCGATGACGCAGTATTTCTTCAACGCCGACGCCTACTTCCGCTTCGTCGACGAGGTGCAGGCGCGCGGCGTGGACATCCCGATCGTGCCGGGCATCATGCCGATTTCCAACTTCGGCCAGCTGTGCCGCTTCTCCGACATGTGCGGGGCCGAAGTACCGCGCTGGCTGCGCCTGCGGATGCAGTCCTACTATGACGACACCGCTTCGATCCGCGCACTCGGCCTCGACGTGGTGACCGAACTGTGCGACCGGCTGCTGACGGGCGGCGCCCCCGGCCTGCATTTCTACACGCTGAACCAGGCCGGCATCGTGTCGACGATCTGGCAACGGCTGGGGCTGTAAAGCCGTGCATGGCGCCAAGCACTGAACAGTACGACACGCCGACGGCCCCGCGGGGCCGTTTTTCATGCCACCGCAGTGGCGGGCCGATGGCTTGCCACGCGGTTGCGCCCGGCCGACTTGGCCAGGTAGAGCGCGCTGTCGGCCTGCTCGATCAGCGTCGCGACGTGCAGCCCGGGCTGCGGCACGACGCTGGCGAGACCGATGCTGATGGTGACCCAGCGCGCCACGCTGGAGTGCTGGTGCGGGATGCGCAGCGCGGCTATCGCCAGGCGTAGCGCTTCCGCCTGCAGCCAGGCCGTGTCGGCCGGGCAGTCCGGCAGCAGCACGGTGAACTCCTCGCCACCGGTGCGGGCGAGCAGGGCGTCGCCGTTGCCGAAGTGGCGCGCCATTTCGGTCGCCACCCGGCACAGGCAGCGGTCGCCTTCGGCATGGCCGTAGCCGTCGTTGTATTGCTTGAAGAAATCGATGTCGATCGCCAACGCCGAGAAGGGGCGCCCGACGGCACGGGCGAACAGCGCGGACTTCTGCTCGTCGAAGTGGCGTCGGTTGGGGATGCCGGTGAGGCTGTCGTTGAGTGCGATCAGCGCCAGATGGCGGTTGGCCTGCTCCAATAGCTGGCGCGAGTGTTCCAGTTCTTCCAGCTGGCGCTTGCGCATGATCATGTTGGCCAGCAGATCGGCCATCAGGCGCAATTGCTGTCGCTCCTTCTCGTCCCAGTTCCGGGGCTGGCTGACCATGCTGCAGCCGAACAGGCCGATGGCCTTGCCCTGATAGTCGATGCGCACCATCAACAGGCTCTTTACGTCATACCGGCGCAGGGTGGCGGCAAATTCACCGGCCGCGTCCGGCACGGCCAAGGTGTCGCCGATGCCGATGAAGCCGTCGGCTTCCAGCCTGGCGGTCAGCCACGGCAGCCGGCTCAGGTCGTCTCCGGTGAAGTCGCGTGTGGTCGGAAGCACCCCGTGCTCGCACCATTCGTACACGCTGCCGATGGTCCAGGGAGATTCCAGGCCGATCAGGAAGGAGCGCTCCACCTGCATGCCGCGACCGATCTCGGCCAGCGCCAGCTCGGTGGCCCGATCGACGTCGGCCAGCGGGATGTTGATGAAGCGCGAGGAGATGCGGCCGATCAGTTGCTGGAAGTCCAGCAGCCGGTCGAGCGCGGCGGTGCGCTCGCCGACCAGTGCGGCAAGGTGGTCGTGGTGCGTTTTCAGCTCGGCTTCGTAGCGCAGCTGCTCGCGCAGGTGGGTGTTGAGGCTCTCCCGCATCAAGAGGAAGGAGTCGGCCAGTTGGTCGAGTTCATCCGTCCAGCGCCGCGGCCGGCGGCGGATGCTGAACGGAGCCACTGGCTGTCCCGGGCGGAAGGTGCGTACCTTGTCGGTCAGCTGCTGCAGCGGCAGGACGAAACGCTGCCGCAGCAGCCACAACAGCAGGGCGACCAGCACCAGCAATTCCAGCAGATGTGTCAGCAGCGAATCCAGCAGTTCCCTGCCCAGCGTGGCCAGCAGCGGACGGTCGCGGACGACCACTTCCAGCGTGCCCAGCGGCTTGTCGGGACTCAGCTCGCTTGTCAGCGGTAGTTCGTAGCGGATTTGATGGGAGCGGGGCGCGGGGGAGGCGTTCGCGCGCAGGGTCTGGCCGTCACGGGTATGCAGCACGACGTGGTCGATGCCGGGCAAGCGGGCCAGCGCCTTCAGTTCGCGATGCAGGGCGGGCAGGTCGACGTCCCAGACGCTCTGGGCGATCAGCGGCACGAATAGCTGCTGCACCGTCTCGTGCATCTTGTTCTGCTGCTGCCGCTCATCCTGCAGCAACAGCCCGATGCGCACGGCGCTGGTAGCCAGGCCAAGCAGCACGCCGAGCAGCAGTAACTGCGGGATCAGCTGTCGTGCCAGCGATTTGAACGGGCGCGGCATGGTTTACTCCAGCACCCGCTGGAAGCGGAAATCGTAATGCCGGAGCGTCGGGTTCAGCCGGCGCGAGAAGCGCCGGAAGCCGATGCCGTCGAAGTCGTTGCCGGCGAATTTATCGAGATAGCGTTGCGCCATGGCTGGGGTGATCAGGCCGAAGATCGGCTTCCTCAACTCCAGCCCCTCGGTGGCGAAGTCCTTGCCGTGGGCGTAGTCGTAGAGCATGACCAGTGCCCACGCCCCGGTCAGGAAGTGCCCGCCGCTGAGCGCGCTGATCTCGCCGTCGATGCGGGCGCGCATCACTTCCTGCGAGTTGTTGACGGTGGCGATCAGCACGTCGCGGCCGGGCTGCCGGCCGTATTCCTGCAGGCTCTGACGCACGCCGAACGCCATCAGGTCGTTGGCGGTCCAGATCAGCCGGGTGCGGGGATGGCGCGCCAACAGCCAGTTGGCTTGTTGGTAGGCTCGTTCGCGCTGCCACATGCCGTTGACCACCTGAACCAACCGCACCTGGGGGTAGGCGGCCAGCGCCTGTTGCGCGCCGCGCAGCCGCTCCACCGAGGCCGGGGTGGCGGGGTCGCCGGAAATCATCAGCAGTTCGGCCGGGGCGTTCAGCAGGCCGCGCTGGCGGGCGGCGGCAATCAGGGCCTCGAGCGAGTCGTATCCGGCCTGTTCGTTGTCCGGCGCCAGCGAACCCAGCCAGTAGCGCAGTTGCCGGCGCGGGCGGCCGATCTCGGCGCGCTGCTCGGGCGAGAGTTCGTTGTAGGCGAGCAGGGTGGGGAGGCGGGCAGCGTTGGCGAGCCGCAGCATGGCCGGAGCGACCAGCTTCTCGTTGACCACGATCAGGTAATCGGGCTTCTGCGAGCGCGCCGTGACCTGGCGCACCAGATCGATCATCTTCAGATGGTCGCGTTCGGCGTAGAGCACTTCCAGCTCGATGTCGAGATCACGCGCGGCGGCCTGCATGGCCTGGCTGGCGCTTAGCCAGTAGGGCTCGTCGTGCCGTCCCGGGTTGACGAAGGCCACGCTGAAGGCGAGGGTGGGCTGCGGCAGCAGCCAGCATATCAGCGGCAGCAGGACCCCGAACCAGCGACGGGGCACGCTCAGCCGCCCTTCAGATGCTCGAGTGGCAGGGCGGCGGTGCGCTTGAATTCCTTCAGCACGAAGCTCGACTTGACGTCCTGGATGCCGGGCTGCTGCAGCAGCTGGTCCATCACGAAGCGCGAGAAGTGCTCCATGTCCTCGAAGTAGACCTGCAGCAGGTAGTCCATCTCGCCGGTCATGGCGTAGCAATTGATGACCTCGGGCCAGCGTTGCACGGCTTCAATGAACAGGTCCAGGTTGCCGCGCTTCTCCAGCATGACGCGTACGAAGGCTTGCAGGCCCAGGCCGATGCGGGCTGGGTCGAGCAGTGCCACGTACTGGCGGATGACGCCGGATTCCTCCAGCTGCTTGAGGCGACGCAGGCAGGGCGACGGGGAGAGCGCGATGCGTTCGGCCAACTCGACGTTGCTCAGACGGCCGTTGAGCTGGAGTTCGGCAAGGATTCTCAGATCTGTCTTGTCTAGGGTGATGTCTGGCATTTTGTTCTCGTATTTTCGCTAAAGAGTAAAATTTTATTTTAGTTATTAGTAATTTTCGGGTTTCTTTGCAAGGAAATTGCGAAGCAAATTGCCTAAAATGAGCTTGGAAGCATGTTGCATTTTAACAGTGGCGTCAGACCGCTGCAGATTGTTTACCAAGGAGATAACGCCATGTACACCGCAGAAGCGGCGCGTGAGCGCGCGGACATGCAGTTGTCCGCCTTGCCGTCCGAACTGGACATTCACAAGGCGGCGGTGCCGGATTATACCGATATCGAGCACCATACCTGGGCCACGCTGCTGAGCAACCAGTGGGCGGTGCTGCCGGGCAGGGCCTGCAACGAATTCCTGGCGGGGCTGTCCCTGATCGACTTTCCCACGGAGCGCATCCCGCGCCTGGCCGACATCAGCGACCGCATCGAGGCCTCCACCGGCTGGCGCCTGACCCGGGTCGACGGCATCGTGCCGGACAAGGAGTTCTTCGAGTTGTTGGCGCAGCGCATCTTCCCGTCCACCGACTTCATCCGCAAGCCCGAGGAGATCGGCTATACCCCGGCGCCGGACATGTTCCACGACCTGCTGGGGCATGCGCCGCTGTTGTCCAACCCGCGTTTCGCCTCGTTCTTCGAGCGTTTCGGCCGAGCCGGTGTCAAGGCTTTCGAGAGCGA
This sequence comes from Pseudogulbenkiania sp. MAI-1, assembly GCF_000527175.1. Classification (NCBI taxonomy): domain Bacteria; kingdom Pseudomonadati; phylum Pseudomonadota; class Betaproteobacteria; order Neisseriales; family Chromobacteriaceae; genus Pseudogulbenkiania; species Pseudogulbenkiania sp. MAI-1. The sequence continues at coordinate 599,902 of NZ_AZUR01000001.1, forward strand.
ACATCCCGGCCGCGTCTGGCTGCCGCGCATCTACTGGTACACCGTCGAGTTCGGCCTGATCCGCAACCCGGAAGGCTTGCGCATCTACGGCGCCGGCATCCTGTCCTCGCCCAACGAGGTGCTCTACAGCCTGTCGGACAAGACGCGCAAGGTCGACTTCGACATCGGGCTGATCGCCGAGACTTCGTACGACATCTGGCACATGCAGGATCAGCTGTTCGTGATCGACAGTTTCGACCAATTGGAAAACGAATTCGCCCGCTGGACCGAACAGAACGGTCTGGCTTGAGGCTTTGGCAGTTCCCCCACCCACACAAGGACGGCCCCGGCAGAGGGCTCCGAGGAGAAACGATCAATGAAGATGGAAACCATGACCGGCAACCCGCTCGCTACCGACGGCTTCGAATTCGTCGAGTTCACCGCGCCGAAGGAAGAAGAGCTGGAACATCTGCGCCAGCTTTTCCTGTCGCTGGGGTTTACCGAAATCGCCCGCCATCGCAGCAAGAACGTGCGGCTGTTCCGCCAGGGCGACATCAACTTCATCTTGAACGGCGAGCGCAGCCAGCCTGCTAGCGAGTTCGGCAAGGTGCACGGCCCGTCGGCCTGCGCCATGGCTTGGCGCGTGAAGGACGCGGCCAAGGCCTACGAGTATGCGCTGGAGCACGGAGCCCTGCCGTATGAGCGCCCGATCGGCTGCATGGAGCTCAACATCCCGGCGGTCGGCGGTATCGGCGGTTCGGCGCTGTACTTCGTCGACCGCTACGGCGACGAACACAATATCTACGACGTCGATTTCGTGCCGCTGGAGGGAGTGGACCAGCACCCGGTCGGCGTCGGGCTCAAGGAGATCGACCACCTCACCCACAACGTGATGCGCGGCAACATGGACAAGTGGGCCGGCTTCTACGAGAGCATCGGCAATTTCAAGGAAATCCGCTACTTCGACATCGAGGGCAAGCTGACTGGACTGGTGTCGCGGGCGATGACGAGCCCGTGCGGCAAGATCCGCATCCCGATCAACGAGTCGTCCGACGACAAGAGCCAGATCGAGGAATTCCTGCGCGCCTATCACGGAGAGGGCATCCAGCACATCGCGCTGTCCACCGACGACATCTACCACACGGTGGAAACGCTGAAGGCCGCCGGCACGCGCTTCCTCGACACGCCGGACACCTACTACGACAAGGTCGACGAGCGCGTGCCGGGGCATGGCGAAGACCTCGAGCGGCTGCGCAAGAACCGCATCCTGGTCGACGGCGCGCCGGTGGAAGGCGCGGGCATCCTGCTGCAGATCTTCACCGAGACGGTGATCGGGCCGATCTTCTTCGAGATCATCCAGCGCAAGGGCAACGAGGGTTTCGGTGAGGGCAACTTCAAGGCCTTGTTCGAGTCGATCGAGGAAGACCAGATCAGGCGCGGCGTGTTGAAGGCCGACTGAGAACTTGTGAATAAATCTGCTGTGCCCCCCGGGGCCGGTCCTGTGATGCTCGCCGTACCACTTGTACGGCTGTGCTTCTCGAACCGGCCGCGGGGCGCTCGCAACGATTTCTTGCACAAGTCCTGAGCCGCCAATTGTTGTCTTTCGGCCAACTTTTAAGTTTGGCCGAAGCCTGCCAGACCACACAGGAATTGCATCATGCGCAAATGGATCAGCTTTCCTCACCGCGAGGGCACCGTCTCGCGCCAGGCCCACGCCGACTTGCCGGCCGAGGCCATCTACGAACGCGAAGTCGGCCGCAGTGGCTTCTTCGGTCCGGCCACTCACCTGCACCATAAGCACCCGCCCACTGCCTGGAGCGCCTGGGAGGGGCCGCTGCGTCCCCGTGCCTTCGACCTGAACGAACTGCCCAAGGTCGGCGCCATGCCGTTTTCCGCCGCCACCGTGCTGAAGAACGCCCACTGCGACTTCCGCATCTGGAGCGTCGACCAGGCCATGCCGGCGCTGTTCCGCAACGGCGACGGCGACGACGTGCTGTTCATCCACGAAGGCAGCGGCGAGCTGTTCTGCGATTACGGCCACCTGAGCTACCGCGACGGCGACTACATCCTGATCCCGCGCTCGACCAGCTGGCGCATCGAACCGGCCGAGCGCACCACGATGCTGCTGATCGAGGCCACCAACGGCGCCTACCAGTTGCCCGACAAGGGCCTGGTCGGGCCGCACGCCATCTTCGACGAGGCCATGCTCGACATGGCGCAGATCGACGACGCCTTCCGCGCCCAGCAGACCGAGGACGAATGGCAGGTGGTGATCAAGCGCCGCGGCGCGCTCTCCACCGTCACCTACCCGTTCAACCCGCTCGACGCCATCGGCTGGCACGGCAATCTCGCGGTGTGCCGCATCAACTGGCGCGACATCCGCCCGCTGATGTCGCACCGCTACCACCTGCCGCCGTCGGCGCACAGCACCTTCGTCGCCGAGCGTTTCGTGATCTGCACCTTCGTGCCGCGCCCGATCGAATCCGATCCCGGCGCGCTCAAGGTGCCGTTCTATCACAACAACGACGACTACGACGAAGTGATCTTCTACCACGCCGGGGACTTCTTCAGCCGCGACAACATCAAGCCCGGCATGCTGACCTTCCACCCGGCCGGCTTCACCCACGGCCCGCACCCGAAGGCGTTCGCCAAGGCGATGAGCGATCCGAAGACCTTCACCGACGAAGTGGCGGTGATGATCGATGCACGCGATGCGCTGGAGCAGGGCGAGGCCATGGCCGGGACGGAATGGACCGGCTATGTGGACAGCTGGAAACCCAAGGCCTGAGAATCGGCTTTCGACGCGCATGCCGTGCTCCGGCGCGGGGGCCCGCACCGGAGTGGCCTTGTGACAGGGCCTTCGGGCTCTGTGACCGGGCCTGCGGCCCTTGGCGGCTTTGCATTCCCGCCGGCCGAGCCGCCTGCGCCGCGCGTCGAGAACCGCGTCTCCGTCCGAACAACGAGCAAGACGAGAACCCACCGATGAAACTCGCCACCTACCAGAACTCCACCCGCGACGGCCAGCTGATGGTCGTCAGCCGCGACCTCACCCGCGCCGTCGCCGTCCCGCACATCGCCGCCAGCCTGCAGGCGGCGCTCGACGACTGGGACAAGATCGAACCGCAACTGCAGCAGGTCTACCAGGCGCTCAACCGCGGCGAGGCCGCCGGTGCGGAAGCCTTCGACCAGGCCCGCTGCCACAGCCCGCTGCCGCGCGCCTACCAATGGGCCGATGGCAGTGCCTACCTCAACCACGTCGAGCTGGTGCGCAAGGCGCGCGGCGCCACTGTGCCGGAGAGCTTCTATAGCGATCCGCTGATGTACCAGGGCGGCTCCGACAACTTCCTGCCGCCGCGCGCGGCGATTCCGCTACGCGACCCGGCCTGGGGACTGGACTTCGAAGGTGAGGTGGCGGTGATCACCGGCGACGTGACGCTGGGCGCCGGCGTCGAGGCCTGCGGCCGCGCCATCCGCCTGCTGATGCTGGTCAACGACGTCACACTGCGCAACCTGATCCCCAACGAGCTCGCCAAGGGCTTCGGCTTCTTCCAGAGCAAGCCCGCCACTGCTTTCTCGCCGGTGGCGGTCACGCCGGACGAACTGGGCGAAGCCTGGGAAGGCGGCAAGGTACATCTGCCGTTGCTGGTCGACTACAACGACGCCTTCTACGGCCGCCCCAACGCCGGTGTCGAGATGCAGTTCAGCTTCCCCGAGCTGGTGGCTCACGTCGCCAAGACCCGTGCGCTCGCCGCCGGCTCCATCGTCGGCTCCGGTACCGTGTCCAACCACGACCGCAGCGTCGGCAGCTGCTGCCTGGCCGAACAGCGCATGATCGAGATCATCGACAGCGGCGAGGCCCGCACGCCGTTCATGAAGGTGGGCGACAAGGTGCGCATCGAGATGAAGAACGCTGCCGGCGAAAGCCTGTTCGGTGCCATCGAGCAGACGGTGGTGGCGCATGACTGAGTCCCGCACCCTGTACGGCTACTTCCGCTCCAGCGCCGCCTACCGCGTGCGCATCGCGCTCAACCACAAGGGCCTGGACTATACCCAGGCCCCGGTGAGCCTGGTCAAGGGTGAGCAGCAGGCGCCCGACTACCTGGCGCTCAACCCGCAAGGGCTGGTGCCGGCGTTGTCCGACAATGGTGTGCTGCTCACCCAGTCGCTGGCGATCTGCGAATACCTCGACGAAGCCTATCCGGATACGCCGCGACTGCTGCCGGCCGAACCGGTGGCACGCGCCCGGGTGCGCGCCATCGCTCAGGCCATCGCCTGTGAAATCCACCCGCTCAACAACTTGCGCGTGCTGAACTACCTGAAGCAGGAGCTGGGCGTGGACGAGGAGGCGCGCAACGGCTGGTATCGCCATTGGGTGGAGCTGGGCTTTGCCGCGCTGGAACGGACCCTGGCGAACAGCGCCGGCCCGTATTGTTTCGGTGAGACGGTGACGCTGGCCGACGTCTGCCTGGTGCCGCAGCTGTTCAACGCCCGGCGTTTCTCGGTCGACCTCACGCCGTACCCGCGTCTGGTCGCCGTGGGCGAGGTGCTGGAGCGCCTGCCGGCCTTCGCCGCCGCCCACCCGTCGCGCCAGCCGGATGCGCCGCCGGCCTGAGCGGGGTAGGGTGGCAGGCGTTCGCGGGCCCTGCGTGGTCCGAAAGTCGTCTGTTTGCCTGTCAGTTTGCATTAGGGCTTGACGCCCTAGGCTGGATTCTGATTTAATGCGCATCTCTGACGACGCAGTGATGTCGCATGGGGCCAATTAGCTCAGTTGGTAGAGCAGCGGATTGAAAATCCGCGTGTCCTTGGTTCGATTCCGAGATTGGCCACCACTTGAATCTTTCGAGTGGTCATCGGCGACAGAATGCGTTTTCATGGCCAAGTAGCTCAGTTGGTAGAGCAGCGGATTGAAAATCCGCGTGTCGGTGGTTCGATTCCGCCCTTGGCCACCAGGTTTCACGAAAAGCCCGCTACTCCGGTAGCGGGCTTTTTGTTTGTGCGCCCGGCAGGGCGGGCGTACGACAACAAAAACCCCGTCGCGAGGACGGGGTTGTCGATTCTATAGCGCGCTAAACTCAGGCGTTGCCGGTCTTGCTGGTCAGCACCATGGTATCCAGTGCTTGCTCGGCTACCGCTTCCGGCTCGTCGGCTTCTTCCACGGTTTCGCCGTTCAGCACGCGGTTCATGCGTTCCACGTCGAGCGCATTCTCCCATTTGGCGACCACCACGGTGGCCACACCGTTGCCGATCAGGTTGGTGATGGCGCGCGCTTCGGACATGAAGCGGTCTACGCCCAAGAGCAGAGCCAGGCCTTCCACCGGCAGCTTGCCGCCCATGGTGGCGAGCGTCGCGGCCAGGGTGATGAAGCCACCGCCGGTCACCGCCGCCGCGCCCTTCGAGGTCAGCAGCAGCACGCCCAACAGGCCCAGTTCCTCGCCCAGCGTCAGGTCCACGTTCACCGCCTGGGCGATGAAGATGGCGGCCATGGTCAGGTAGATCGAGGTGCCGTCGAGGTTGAACGAGTAGCCGGTCGGAACCACCATGCCCACCACCGGCTTGGCGCAGCCGAGGTTTTCCAGCTTGGTCATCATGCGCGGCAGCGCCGATTCGGACGACGAGGTGCCGAGCACCAGGATCAGCTCTTCCTTGATGTAGGCGAGGAACTTCCACAGGCTGAAGCCGGACAGCTTGGCGATACCGCCCAGCACGACGAACACGAAGGCGGCGCAGGTCAGGTACACGCACAGCATCAGGTAGCTCAGCTGCTTGAGCGAGCCCACGCCGTACTTGCCGATGGTGAAGGCCATGGCACCGAAGGCGCCGATCGGGGCCAGCTTCATGATGATGCCGATGATGTGGAACATGGCGTGGGAGAATTCGTCCAGAATGCTTACCAGCGGCTTGCCCTTCTCGCCCATGGCCGACAGGGCCACTCCCATCAGCACCGAGAACAGCAGCACCTGCAGGATCTCGCCTTCGGCGAAGGCGGACACCACGCTGTGCGGGATGATGTTCATCAGGAAGTCGATGGTGCTCATCGACTTGGCGCCGTCGGCGTACTTGGCCACGGCGGCGGCGTCCAGCGTGGACGGGTCGATGTTGAGGCCGGCGCCCGGCTTGAGAACGTTGACCACCACCAGGCCGATCACCAGCGCCAGCGTGGTCACCACTTCAAAGTACAGCAGGGCCTTGCCGCCGACACGGCCGACTTCCTTCATGCTGCCCATCTTGGCGATGCCCACCACCACGGTGGTGAAGATGATCGGGGCGATCATCATCTTGATCAGCTTGATGAAGGCGTCGCCCAGCGGTTTCATCTTGGCACCGAGTTCCGGTGCCACGCCGCCCAGCGTGACGCCGATGGCGATCGCCAGCAGCACCTGGAAGTAAAGACGGGTGTAGAACGGTTTCTTCATGTCAATCCCTGTCGCTATCAACAATATCGTGTGTGAACGCCGTGGCCGGACCGCGGTAGGGCTGTGGCACGACTCGCGACGGATGCTAACAGCGACATTAGCGTTGGCTAATTGGCGAAATCCCTAACAAACCGGAATGGTCGTCATTCCTGATCGGAATTGTGCGAAGCGGGGGAGAGGGGCGTAGCGACAAAAACGAAGCCGCCATCGGCGGATGGCGGCTTGTCGGGGGGTAATGTGGCGTGAGGCTCAGCCGGCGTGCTCATCGCCCTTGTCACGGCGCGCGCTGCCGGCCACCAGCGGGATGGCGAACAGACGGCATTCCAGCGCGCCGTTGTAGAGCGGCACGCGGCGCTTCACCTCGAGGCGGATCAGCTTGGCCAGGCGCAGGTCGCCGGTGAAGAAGTGCGCGGTCCAGCCGGCGAAGTGCTGCTTGAGCCAGTCGCCCAGCTGCGGGTAGAGCGCGGCCAGCGCATCCTGCTCATCGAGGCGCACGCCGTACGGCGGGTTGCTGACGATCAGGCCGCTGTCGGCACTGGGGCGGACGTCGAGCACGTCGCAGGTCTTGAGCGCGACGACGTCGGCCAGACCCGCCGCCTGCAGGTTGCGGCGGGCGATGGCGGTCATCACGGCATCGCGGTCGGAACCGGCAATGGCAAGCGGCGCCAGCGGCTGTTCGGCCGAACGGGCCTCGGCCAGCAGCGCCTCCCAGGCCACTGAATCGAAGTCGCGCAGCTGCTGGAAGGCGAAGCGGCGGTGACGGCCCGGGGCGCGCTTGAGGGCGATGTCGGCAGCCTCGACCAGGAAGGTGCCGCTGCCGCACATCGGGTCGATCAGCGGCTGGCTGCCGTCGTAGCCGGCCAGCAGCAGGATGCCGGCGGCGAGGTTTTCGCGCAGCGGCGCCTCGCCGGTTTCCTCGCGCCAGCCGCGCTTGAACAGCGGCTCGCCGCTGGTGTCGAGGTAGATCCTGGCGGTGTCCGGAGTCAGGAACACCTGCACGCGCACGTCCGGCGTACGGGTGTCGACCGAAGGACGGCCGAGGCCGGACTGGCGGAAGCGGTCGCAGATGGCGTCCTTGACGGTCAGCGACACGAAGTCGAGGCTGCGCACCTGCGAGCCGACGCCGTCGGTCTTGAGCTTGATGGTACGGCTGACGTCGAAGAAGCGCGGCCAGTCCACCTGCAGCGCCAGGCGATTGACGTCGTGCTCGGAGGCGTAGCCGCCCTCGGCGACCAGCATCAGCACGCGGCTGGCGGTGCGGCTGTGCAGGTTGACGCGCATCATCAGCGTGGCATCGCCGCTGAAGCCGACCCCGCCGTCGGTCGGCTGGACGTGGCGCGCGCCCAGCGCACCCAGTTCCTCGGCCAGCACGCCTTCGAGGCCGCGCGGGCAAGGCGCGAACAGCGACAGCTGGACCTTGCGGCCGACGTTCAGCGGTGCGCTGGGGGCCGGCTGGCGCGGAGCGTCGTGGCGATGGCCACCGTGGAACGGTGCGCCGCGGCTGTCGCGCGGGGCTGGACGCGACTCGACGTCCTCGGCGCGCTTGATGAAGCTCGGTTTCCTGGCGCCGGTCGGGCTCGGGGTGAACGGCAGCGCGTCGTCTTCCGGACGACGCCCGCCTTCGTGGCGACGCGGCTGGTCGGAGCGGTCACGGCTGAAACGCGGCTGATCGCCGCCGTGGCGCTTGCCCGGCTTGGCGAACCCTTCGTCATCACGGCGTGAGGCGGGGCGGCGCTCCTGCCATTCTCCCTGCTGGCGGGGCGGTTGGCCGAAGCGCGGCTGGCCGCCAGTGTCGTGCTGCTCAGCCTTGCCGAAGGCGGCGCTGTCCTTGCGCGATTGGCCATAATGGCGCTTGTTGCGGTCGAAGGCCGGGCCTTGTTCCTGCCCCTCGTCATGTTGGCGTGGGGCTTGACCGAAGCGCGGTTTGTCGCCGAAGTGGCGGCGTTCCTGCTGGCCGAAACCTTCGCCCTCGCGGCGCGGGCTGGGACGGCGTTCCTGCCCCTCGCCCTGCTGGCGCGGCTGACCGAAGCGCGGCTTGTCGCCGAATTGGCGGCGCTCCTGCTGGCCGAAACCTTCACCTTCACGGCGTGGAGCCGGTCGACGCTCCTGCCCCTCGCCCTGTTGGCGCGGCTGGCCGAAGCGCGGCTTGTCGCCGAATTGGCGGCGCTCCTGCTGGCCGAAGCCTTCACCCTCCCGGCGCGGAGCCGGTCGACGCTCCTGTCCTTCACCTTGCTGGCGCGGCTGGCCGAAACGCGGTTTGTCGCCGAACTGGCGGCGTTCTTGCTGACTGAAACCTTCGCCCTCGCGGCGTGGAGCCGGTCGACGTTCCTGTCCCTCGCCTTGCTGGCGGGGTTGGCCGAAGCCACGGCTGCCTGGTTTGTTGAAGCCTTCACCCTCCCGGCGTGGTGGCTTGCCTTGGCCATGGGGGCGGCTGTCCGGCTTCCGGTCAAAATGACGGCGCTCATCCTGGCGCGGCGGCTTGCCGGTTGGCTGGCCTGCCGGGGCATCGTTACCGGGCGTTGAAGCGGCCTGGGCCTGGCGATCGCGGTGGGTCTGGTCGCGGCGCAGGTTGGCGCGTTGGCGGGAGCGGAAGCTAGACATGGTACATCTCGTGAAAATCAATCCCGTATTTTAAGCCAGTTCGTCCGGCGGCGCTTGGAATTCCCGCACACGTCCCCATGCTGGAAGAGGCATGGCGTCTTGGTCGCGCCAGTGCTTTGCAGTACCATGTCCGGTTCGTTTCTCAGCAGGAAAAGCAGCATGGAAAGCGCCTTCGCCGAGCGCCTGATCGAATGGCAGCAAACCCACGGACGGCACGGCCTGCCGTGGCAGGTGAGCGACCCCTACCGGGTGTGGCTGTCGGAAATCATGCTGCAGCAAACCCAGGTAAGCACGGTACTGGGCTATTACGCGCGTTTTCTCGCGCGCTTCCCCGACGTCGCCAGCCTCGCCGCCGCCCCGCTCGACGACGTGCTGGCCTTGTGGAGCGGGCTGGGCTACTACACCCGGGCACGGAATCTGCATAAGGCAGCGTGCATGGTGATGGGTGAGTTCGGCGGGCAATTCCCGCACGAGCGCAGCCAGATCGAACGGCTGCCCGGCATTGGCCGTTCCACCGCTGCAGCGATTGCTGCTTTCGCCTTCGGCCAGCGTGAGGCCATCCTCGATGGCAATGTCAAGCGCGTGCTGACTCGCTGTTTCGGAGTGGAGGGCTTTCCCGGCGAGAAGAAGGTCGAGCAGCAATTGTGGGCGCTGGCCGAATCGCTGCTGCCAAATCAAGGCATGACCGCCTATACCCAAGGCATGATGGATCTCGGCGCGACCGTCTGCACCCGCAGCAAGCCGGCCTGCACCATCTGCCCGATGGTCGACCGTTGCGTCGCCGCTCGCGACGGACGCTGCGCCGAACTGCCGACGCGCCGCCCCAAGAAGGCCGTGCCGACGCGATACACCGTGATGATGCTGGCAGTGCACCAGGACCGCGTCTGGCTCGAGCGCCGCCCGCCCAGCGGCATCTGGGGCGGGCTGCTGTCGCTACCGGAGTTCGACTCGCCCGAGGCGGTCGACGCATGGCGGCGCGAGCGCGGCGCCGGCGACCTGCTGCCGGTCTGGCCCGAACTGGAACACGTGTTTTCGCACTACCGGCTGATCATCACGCCGCAGCCGCTGCGCCTTGATGCATTGGACGGCCGGGTGGCGCGGGAAGAAAACGGTGGCTGGCTGCCGCTGGCCGAGGCCCCCGACGCCGGCGTGCCGGCCCCGGTGCGCCGGCTGCTGCAAAAATTGGCCGAAGAACGCTGAACCTTCGGTGTACCGATGTTGACGAAGAGGACGGCAGCGATGCCGTCACGAGAATAGAGAATCATGGTTTCCGTAGTCCGTTCCGTAGCCGATACCCTGGCCGGCGCCGCCGATCCGCAGCGCTGGCTCGAACACCTGTCCGCCTCGCAAAACGATGCCGACCGGGTGACCCTCTCCCGCGCCTTCACCGCCGCGCGCGAACTGTACGCGGACAAGCGCCTGGCGCAGACCGGCGAGGACGTGTTCAGCCACGCCGTGTCGGCCGCTGCCATCGTCGCCGATCTCGACCTGCTCACCGACGCCGTGGTCGCCACGCTGCTGTTCGCCGTGCCGGATTACCGCGAAGACTGGCACGACTGGCTCGCGAGCGCATTCAACCCCACCGTGGCGATGCTGGTGGACGGCGTCAACCGCGTGCGCCGGCTCACCGAGATCGCCCGCATCGACAAGCTCGACACCCCGGAAGAGCGTGCGCGTCAGGCCGAAACCATGCGCAAGATGCTGCTCGCCATGGTGGCCGACATCCGCGTGGTGCTGATCAAGCTCGCTTGGCGCACCCAGACCATGCACTACCTGACCGAATGTCCGGAACCGGTGCGCCGTGCCATCGCGCAGGAAACCATGGACGTCTTCGCGCCGCTGGCCAACCGCCTCGGGGTATGGCAGATCAAGTGGGAGCTGGAAGACCTCGGCTTCCGACACCTCGAACCGGACAACTACAAGAAGATCGCCAAGCTGCTCGACGAGCGCCGTCTCGAGCGCATCGACTACATTGCGCGCGTGCTCGATACGCTGCGCGGCGAGCTGCGCAGCGCCGGCATCAACGGCGAGGTGGCCGGACGGCCCAAGCACATCTATTCCATCTGGAAGAAGATGCGCAAGAAGAACCTCGACTTCTCCGAGCTGTACGACATCCGCGCGGTGCGGGTGCTGGTCGACTCGGTGAAGGACTGCTACACCGTGCTCGGCCTGATCCACAGCATGTGGCAGCCGGTGCCGGGCGAGTTCGACGACTACATCTCGCACCCCAAGTCCAACGACTATCGCAGCCTGCACACCGCCGTGATCGGCCCGGAAGACCGCGTCATCGAAGTGCAGATCCGCACCTTCGACATGCATGAGCACGCCGAATTCGGCGTGGCGGCGCACTGGCGCTACAAGGAAGGCGGCAAAGGTGACGCCGCCTACGAGGAAAAGATCTCCTGGCTGCGGCAACTGCTGGACTGGCGCGAGGAGGTGTCCGACCGCTCCGGTCTGACCGACGCCTTCAAGACCGAGTTGTTCGCCGACACCATCTACGTGCTCACCCCCAACGGCCGGGTGCTGGCGCTGCCCAGCGGCGCCACCGCCATCGACTTCGCCTACGCCATCCACACCGATCTCGGCCACCGCTGCCGCGGCGCCAAGGTGGAAGGGCAGATTGTGCCGCTTTCCACGCCCCTGCAGAATGGCCAGCGCGTCGAGATCCTCGCCGCCAAGGAAGGGGGGCCCAGCGTCAACTGGCTGCACGAAGGCTGGGTCAAGAGCCACCGCGCCATCTCCAAGATCCGCCAGCACATCCGGATGCAGAACGCCGACGCGGTGCGCGAGAGCGGACGCCAGCTGTTCGAGAAGGAGCTGGCGCGCCACCCCAACCTGCAGCCCAATCTGGGCAGCCTGGCGGAAAAGCTCGGCTTCGCCCGCATGGACGACCTCTACGGCGCGCTCGGCCACGGCGAGCTGTCCCTCCGCTCCCTGGCGCAGGCGATCGAAAGCTTCGCCCCGCCGCCGCCGCCGGACCTCGCGCCGGAAGACGTGGTCAAGCGCAGCAAGGGCGGCCACAACGCCGGCGGCATCCTGATCGAGGGCATCGACAACCTGATGACGCAGCTGGCGCGCTGCTGCAAGCCGGCGCCGCCGGACGCGGTGGTCGGCTTCGTCACCAAGGGGCGCGGCATCTCCATCCACCGCGCCAACTGCCTGACGCTCAAGCGGCTATCGGCCGACGCGCCCGAGCGGCTGATCGCCGCCGACTGGGGGGAGCAGAAGGCCAGCGTGTTCCCGATCGACATCGAAGTGATCGCGCACGATCGCAATGGCTTGCTGCGCGATATTTCCGACGTGCTGTCGCGGGAAAAGCTCAATGTCATCGCCGTGAACACGCTGTCCAAGGATCTGAAGGCCAGGATGCGTTTCACCGTCGAAGTGAGGCAAGTAAACGACATCAATCGGGTTTTGTCGCATGTGCTTGATCTGCAAGGGATTCTCGAGGCGAGGCGGGTGTGATTCAAGCGTCTGTTGTAAATTTATACTGCGCTGCACAAAAAATACTTGCGTAATCGATAACACCTGTCGATAATCGGTACTGCATCAGGACGTTACATGCAATGTGTGCGTTTTGGTGTTGTCTCCTCCATCCTCCTTCTTAGGTGGAACTTGGCGCAATCTAGACGGTTGCGCTTTTTTTTGCCTTTCGCCCAAGTCTGGGGTAGGGCTTTCCCTGCGTTTTGCGACGCCGTTACCACACTTTTCCGAGTGCGCCCCGCCAGGGCTTTTCTGTTGCCGCCCAAGGGTTTGACAGCCCCCGGGCACTGTAATAGAATCCGGAACTTTCAAGAATTTACGATGGAAGAGCTCCATGAAGACCTTTTCTGCCAAGCCGCATGAAGTAAAGCGCGAGTGGTACGTGGTCGATGCCTCGGACAAGGTGCTGGGTCGCCTCGCGGCCGAAGTTGCCCGCCGTCTGCGTGGCAAGCACAAACCGGAATTCACCCCGCATGTTGACACCGGCGACTACATCGTTGTCGTCAATGTCGACAAGCTGCGCGTTACCGGTGCCAAGGCACTCGACAAGAAATACTACCGTCACACCGGCTATCCGGGCGGTATCAAAGAGCGTTCCTTCACCGAACTGCAAAACCAGTTCCCGGAACGTGTTCTGGAAAAAGCCGTCAAGGGTATGCTGCCGAAGGGTCCGCTGGGTTACGCCATGATCAAGAAGCTCAAGGTATACGCCGGCAGCGAACATCCGCACACTGCTCAGCAGCCGAAAGTGCTGGAATTCTGATTTAGAGGCAAAAGATGAACGGTAAATATTACTACGGTACCGGCCGTCGCAAGAGCTCGGTAGCGCGCGTATTCATGCAAAAGGGTTCCGGCCAGATCGTCGTCAACGGCAAGCCGGTCGACGAATACTTCGCCCGTGAAACCGGCCGCATGGTGATCCGCCAGCCGCTGGCTCTGACCGAGCACCTCGAGTCCTTCGACATCAAGGTGAACGTGGTTGGTGGCGGCGAAACCGGCCAAGCCGGCGCCATCCGTCACGGCATCACCCGTGCCCTGATCGACTTCAGCGCCGAGCTGAAGCCCGCTCTGTCCAACGCCGGCTTCGTTACCCGCGACGCCCGTGAAGTCGAGCGTAAGAAAGTCGGTCTGCGCAAAGCACGCCGCGCCAAGCAGTTCTCCAAGCGTTAATCCGCTTTTGGACTGGATCGAAAAAAGCCACCTTTGGGTGGCTTTTTTGTTTTGTTGCGTTGTCGGGTGACTGTACTTAGACTGTCGGTTTTGCGACATTGTTTTACAGTTACAAGGAGTTGGGCATGATCAAGGTGGGTATTGTCGGCGGCACCGGGTACACCGGGGTCGAACTGCTGCGTCTCTTGGCCGGGCACCCGGGGGCACGGGTGACGGCGGTGACCTCGCGCAAGGAAGCCGGCATGCCGGTGGCCGAGATGTTCCCCAGCCTGCGTGGTCGCGTCGACGTCGCCTTCTCCACGCCTGAAGAGGCCAAGCTCACCGAGTGTGACGTGGTGTTCTTCGCCACCCCGCACGGCGTGGCCATGGCCCAGGCGCGCGAACTGCTGGAGGCCGGCGTCAAGGTGATCGACCTCGCCGCCGACTTCCGCCTGAAGGATCCCGCCGTGTTCCAGCAATGGTATGCCATGGAACATACCTGCACCGACCTGCTGGCCGAAGCCGTCTACGGCCTGCCCGAAGTGAACCGTGAGGCCATCAAGCAGGCGCGCCTGATCGGCATGGCCGGCTGCTATCCGACTTCGGTCCAGCTCGGCCTGCTGCCGCTGCTGGAAGGCGGCAAGCAGCTGGTCGACGTCGACACCCTGATCGCCGACTGCAAGTCGGGCGTGTCCGGTGCCGGGCGCAAGGCCGAAGTCGGCACGCTGCTGGCCGAAGCCGGCGACAACTTCAAGGCCTACGCCGTGAAGGGGCACCGCCACTCGCCCGAGATCATGCAGGGGCTGTCGGCGATCCACGGCGCGCCGGTCAAGCTGACCTTCGTGCCGCACCTGACGCCGATGATCCGCGGTATCCACTCCACCATCTACGCGCGCATCCGCCCCGAGGCGCTCGACACCGACTTCCAGGCGCTGTTCGAGGCACGCTTCGCCGGCGAGCCGTTCGTCGACGTGCTGCCGGCCGGCAGCCACCCCGAGACCCGCTCGGTGCGCGGCTCCAACACCGCGCGCATCGCCCTGCATCGCCCGGGCAACGGTGATCTCTTGATCGTGCTGGTGGTCGAGGACAACCTGGTCAAGGGCGCTTCCGGGCAGGCGGTGCAGGTGATGAACCTGATGTTCGGTCAGCCGGAAAACGCCGGTCTCGACATCGTACCGCTGCTGCCGTAACAGGGCCGAAGCCATCGGCAGCGTGTCCGGATTCCGCTGTCCGATGCCCGCCGCGCTAGGTGGCGGCGGGCTGCCAGCGCTTGGTTCGGGGTGTCCACCGTGGTTTCTGCGCCAGTCCGGCTATTGAAAGCTGGTCAGCCGGCCTAATATCCGACTAAAATAGTAGGATGAAAGCCGTGCTGACGGCATTTGTTTGTTTTGTGAGGTAAAAATGACTGCTACGACCGAAATGCCGAGCCCGATCGTGTTCACCGACAGCGCCTGCGCCAAAGTGCGCGACCTGGTGGCGGAAGAAGGCAATCCGGACCTGAAACTGCGCGTCTTCGTGACCGGCGGCGGCTGTTCCGGTTTCCAGTACGGCTTCACTTTCGATGAAATCGTCAACGAGGACGACACCTCCATCGAGCGCGACGGCGTGACCTTCCTGGTCGACCCGATGAGCTACCAGTACCTGGTCGGCGCCGAGATCGACTACCAGGAAAGCCTGGAAGGCTCGCAGTTCGTGATCCGCAACCCGAACGCGCAAACCACCTGCGGTTGTGGTTCGTCCTTCTCGGTGTAAGCAATCCACGTTAAGATAAGACCCGGGCTTCTGCCCGGGTTTTTTTATGTGGATTTCATGATCAAGCTGCCATCGATTGTCCTGCCCAAGGTCGAGTACACGCGTGAGTTCGCCTTCAGCGACGCGGATTTCGAACGCATCCGCAAGCTGATCTACCGCGAGGCGGGCATCGCGCTGAACCCGTCCAAGAAGGACATGGTGTACGGCAGACTGGTGCGGCGCATCCGCGAGCTCAAGCTCGCGAGCTTTGCCGCCTACCTCGATCAGCTGGAGTCGGCCGCCGGGCTGCGCGAGTTCGAGCAGTTCGTCAATGCGCTGACCACCAATCTGACCTTCTTCTTCCGCGAGGAACACCATTTCCCCATCCTCTCCGAGCACCTGAAGAAGAAGGCGCAGCAGGGCGGTGAGATCGCCATCTGGTGCGCCGCCGCCTCGACCGGCGAGGAGCCGTACTCGATCGCGATGACCGCACAGGAGAGCGTGCCGGGGGCGCGGGTGACGATCGCCGCCACCGACCTCGACACCACGGTGCTGGAGACCGGGCGCCAGGGCATCTATCCCGCCGACAAGATCTCGCGTCTGCCGGCCGGCCATGCCACACGCTTCTTCGACAAGCTGGCGGACGGCAGTTACCAGGCCAAGGCCTCGCTGCGCAGCATGATCAGCTTTTCGCGCCTGAACCTGATCGACAACAACTGGCCACTGCGCAAGCAGTTCGATGCCATCTTCTGCCGCAACGTGATGATCTACTTCGATCGCGAGACCCAGCTGGCCGTGCTGAAGAAGTTCGCTCCGCTGCTGAAGCCGGACGGCCTGTTGTTCGTCGGCCATTCCGAGAACTTCTACTTCGCCGCCGACCTGTTCAAGCTGCGCGGCAAGACCGTGTACGAACTGGCCACGCACGGCGCCGGTCGGCCGGCTTGAACGCATTCCCGGCTGGCGTTACCCTGATCCATTGCGCAGCGGGTTCGCAGGCCCGCTGTTTCATCGCGAACGGAGTAGCTCAATGAAGGTGGTGGTGTTGGGCGCGGGCATTATCGGCGTCTCGACGGCCTGGTTCCTGGCCCGTGACGGGCACGACGTGATGGTGCTGGAGCGTAGCGCCGGGGTGGCGCGCGAGACCAGTTTCGCCAACGGCGGTCAGATCTCGGTGAGTCATTCCGAGCCGTGGGCACAGCCGTCCACCCCCTGGAAAGTGTTCAAGTGGCTGCTGAAGGAAGACGCCCCGCTGCTGTACCGGCCGCGGCTGGATAGCGCGCAATGGGCCTTCGCGCTGCGTTTCCTGCGCGAATGCCTGCCGGAGCGGGCACACCGTAACATGCTGCGCATGCTGGCGCTCGGCCGCTTCAGCCGGGAAACCTTCGCGCTGATCCGCCAGGAGACCGGCGTCGCCTTCGATCATCTGGAACGCGGCATCGTGACCCTGTTCCAGTCGCAACAGGAACTCGAGCGCGCCTTGCGCGCGGCGGAGACCATGCGCGCCTTCGGCGTCGAGAAGAGGGAAGTCTCGCGGGCCGAACTGGTGCGCATCGAACCGGCGCTGGCCGGCTACGCCGACCGGATTGCCGGGGCGACCTATTGCGACAGCGACCAGTCCGGCGACATTTACAAGTTCACCTGCGGCCTCGCGGAGGCTGCCGCCGAGCTGGGCGTCGAATTCCGTTTTTCCACCCGCATCAATGCCCTGTTGACCGAAGGCGGCGACATCGCCGGCGTGTCGGTGACCCGCCCGGACGGCCTGTTCGAGACGGTGACGGCCGATGCCTACGTGCTGGCGCTGGGCAGTTACAGCACGCCGATCGCCCGCACCGCCGGCCTGCGCCTGCCGATCTACCCCGCCAAGGGGTATTCGGTCACGCTACGCGTGTGCAATCCGGAAGCGGCGCCGACGGTGGCGCTCACCGAGGAAAGCTATAAGGTGTTCATGTCGCGACTGGGGGACCGGCTGCGCGTGGCCGGCACGGCCGAACTCGCCGGCTACTCGTCGACCCTCAACCCGGTGCGCTGTGGCCTGCTGGTGGAGCGCGCGCGCGCGCTGTTCCCCGACGCCTGCGACTGGGAGGGCGATGCGCAGTACTGGACCGGCCTGCGTCCCGCCTCGCCGGGCAACGTGCCGCTGATCGGGCGCACCCGCTACCCGCGTCTCTACCTCAACACCGGCCACGGCACGCTGGGCTGGACCGAAGGGCCGGGCTCGGGGCGGGCGCTGGCCGACATCATCGGCGGACGCCGTCCGCCGCTGGATTTCCCTTTTACCGGCAGCTGATCCGGTGTGGGCCTTGCTTGCGGCACAAGCGCGGCCGACCCTGTGGCTGCCCAACTGGCAGGATAGAACGATGCAGGACATGACTCCTTTCCAACTGATGGGCGGTGCCGGCGTGGTGCGCTGGCTGACCGACCGCTTCTACGACATCATGGACAGCGATCCGGCGGTCAAGGAGCTCCGGGACATGCACCCGGCGGACCTGACCGAGTCGCGCGACAAGCTGTACATGTTCCTTTCCGGCTGGCTCGGCGGCCCGTCGCTGTACATCGAGAAGTACGGCCATCCGCGCCTGCGCGCCCGGCACATGCCGTTCCCGGTCGACAGTACCGCCCGCGATCAATGGATGTCCTGCATGAGCCGGGCGGTTTCCGAGCTGATGGTCGAGGAGAGCCTGAAGGAGAAGCTGCTGGAGGCGTTTTTCAATACCGCCGACTTCATGCGCAATCAGCAAGAATAAACGGATAATTGAAAATGAAATAACTACTTGAATGGGTCGGGAGATGATCCATGCTGATATGAGTGGGGGCTTCCCATCGACTTTTCTGGACGATGGCCATGGAACGCTCGTGGTGCTGGATCGCTTCGTTGTGTTGCTGCTGCGCGGTTGCGCCAGCGTTGGCGAATTGTTCCCGCACGGCCTGGATGTGCGCGAGCCCCGCCTCGGCCTACGCCGGAAAGAACGAAAACTGGGGTGCCCCCCAGCAGACGCTGGTGCTGCAATACGGATCGTTTGCGCTGGAGAAGGTCGAAACCCCCGGGGTGCTCGACCGTTTCGATCTGCGGCCAAGCTGGCGGCTTAGCGACGATGCCCGCCTGTCGCTCAAGGTCAACAAGCACCAGACCGAGCTGCGCCTGAAGTGGCAGTGGTAATTTCCGTTTTCAATGGCAAACGGCCCGCGCAGGCGGGCCGTGGTGTTTTCTGGACTCAGTGCGGGCGATGGCCGCGTTCTATCATCACCCCGACCTGCTTCACCCCCGGCAGGATGCCGAGCTTGGTGACCGACACCTTGACCCATGGTGCCCCGAAGTCCTCGCGGATCACTTTGGCGATGTATTCGGCCAACGCTTCGATCAGCAGGAAATGCTGTTCCGCCAGCGCCTTGCGCAGGCGCTCGACGACGACGCCGTAATGAATGGTGTCGCCGATATCGTCGCTATGGCAGGGCACCTCGCTCGGAATGCCGATTTCCAGGTCGATTTCGATGACTTGCGGGGCTTGCCGCTCCCATTCGTAGACGCCGATGACGGTGTCGGCGCGCACCTCGCGCAAGAAGATGATGTCCATTGGAGCGCGGCAGTTGGGGATTGCCGCCTGATACCGTAAAATTCGAAGTCTTGCATTTTAGTGGATATACGATGACCACGACAGCTTTTGCTTTTCTGGTGGCGGCCTACCTGATCGGTTCGTTGTCTTTCGCCGTGATCGTCAGCCGCCTGATGGGCATGGCCGATCCGCGCTCCTACGGTTCCGGCAATCCCGGCGCCACCAATGTGCTGCGCAGCGGCAAGAAACTGGCCGCCGCGCTGACGCTGCTGGGCGACGGCGTCAAGGGCTGGGTGGCGGTGGCGCTGGTGCAGTGGCTCGGTCCCCGCTACGGTCTGGGCGAGCAGGCGGTGGGCATGGCGGCCATCGCCGTGCTGGTCGGCCACATGTGGCCGGTATTCTTCGGCTTCAAGGGCGGCAAAGGGGTGGCCACCGCCGTCGGCGTGCTGTTCGGCTTAAACCTGTGGCTGGCGCTGGCCGCCGTGGCGACTTGGCTGTTCATGGCCGTCGTGGTGAAGATCTCCTCGCTGTCGGCGCTGACCGCCGCAGTGCTGGCGCCGGTCTACGCCTTTTTCATCGTCGGGCCGAACAGCGTGTACTTCGGCACCTCCATCATCATCGCCATCCTGGTGGTGCATCGCCACAAGTCCAACCTGATCAAGCTGCTGACCGGGCAGGAGGGCAAGATCGGCGACAAGGCCGACGGCTCGGCCCGCAACGGTACTGGGGGGCAGTAAGGCCGTGACATGAAAAAGCCGACTTCTGGTCGGCTTTCTTTGGGTTGGCCGAAGAGGTTACCCCTCCGATAGCACCCGCAGGTGCGCCGCCACGCTGCGCGCCAGCGCCGACAGGTCGTAGCCGCCTTCCAGCACCGACACGATGCGGCCTTCGGCGTATTGCGCGGCAAGCTCTACCAACTTCCGCGTCACCCATTCGTAATCCGCCTCCACCAGCCCCAGCGAGCCCATGTCGTCCTCGCGGTGCGCATCGAAGCCGGCCGAGATGAACAGCATCTGCGGCTGGAACTGACGCAGCTCCGGAAGCCAGACGTTCTCCACCGCTTCGCGGAATTCACGGCCGCCGCTGCCGGCCTTGAGTGGGACGTTGTGCATGTTGGGGCCGAGCGGCTGGTCGCCGCAGTAGGGGTAGAACGGGTGCTGGAACGTGGACACCATCATCACTCGCGGGTCGTCGCGGAAGATCTGTTCGGTGCCGTTGCCGTGGTGGACGTCGAAGTCGATGATGGCAACCCGCTCCAGCTTGTAGTATGACAAAGCATGCGCCACGCCGACCGCGAGGTTGTTGAAGAAGCAGAAACCCATTGAGCGGTCGCTTTCCGCATGGTGGCCGGGCGGGCGTATGGCACAGAAGGCATTGGGGGCCTTGCCCTCGCACAGCAGGTCCACCGCCTTGACCACGGCACCGGCGGCACGGCGCGCGGCGGGCAACGTTCCCGGCGACATGGCGGTGTCCGGATCGATGCGGAAGGTGCCGACCGACGGTGCGCACGATTCGATGTATTCGACATAGCGCGGTGGGTGGATGCGGGCCAGCTGCTGGTCGGTGACGAGCGGTGCCTCGACCTCCTGCAGAAAGTCGAACAGCTGCGAGGCCATCAACTGGTCGCGGATGGCGGTCAGCCGTTCCGGGCATTCCGGGTGGCCGACCCCCATATTGTGCAGCAGGCAGTCGGAATGGGTGATATAGGCGGTCAGTCCGTTATGGGGCAGGCGGTTTTTCAGCCAGTTGAACACGAGCGTTTCCTTGTTGCGTAGAATGGGACGCAATCTATGACTTTTCGATAAATAGTGCGCGGAACCACCCGGAAATGCAATCTCTCGCCTTTGCTTATCGTCAACTGAATACGCTGGTGCTCGGCAAGAACGATGCGATCAAGCTGGCGCTGGCCTGCCTGATCGCCCGAGGCCACCTGCTGATCGAGGACGTACCCGGTGTCGGCAAGACCACGCTGGCCCATGGCCTGGCACGTGTGCTGGGCCTCGAGTATCGGCGTGTGCAGTTTACCAGCGACCTGCTGCCGGCCGACATCGTCGGCGTGAATATTTTCGAGCGCGAGGCCGGCTCGTTCCGCTTTCACCGTGGACCGGTGTTCGCCCAGGTGCTCTTGGCCGACGAGATCAACCGCGCCTCGCCCAAGGTGCAGTCGGCGCTGCTGGAGGCCATGGAGGAACAGCAGGTGTCGGTGGACGGCGAGACACACGTGCTGCCGCAGCCGTTTTTCGTCATCGCCACCCAGAATCCGCTCGAGCAGGTCGGTACTTTCCCGTTGCCCGAGTCACAGATGGACCGTTTCCTGATGCGCATCGGGCTCGGTTATCCGCCGCCGCAGGCGGAACGGGCGCTGTTGCTGGGCGAGGAGCGGCGCCGGGTGATGGAGGAGCTGGTGCCGGCCTTGTCGCCGGAAACGTTGCTGCAGTTGCAGACCCAGGCGGGCCGCCTGACGGTCAGCCCGGCGCTGGCCGATTATGTGCTGGCCCTGCTTCAGGCGACCCGGCAGGAGCGGCGCTTCGCCCAGGGGCTGAGCCCGCGCGCCGGGCTGGCCCTGGTGGCGGCGGCTCGGGCCTGGGCCTTGCTGGAAGGGCGCGACCATGTGTTGCCGGACGACATCAAGGCGGTGTTCCCGGCGGTGGCTGGCCACCGCCTGAGCGCGGCCGTGCCGGGGGGAGGGCTGGTGCCGGGCGACGAGCTGGCTGCGTTGGTGGCGCGCGTTGCGATTCCGTAGCCGCCTGCGAACCTGGCTGATCCGCCGCCTGCCGTTGTCGGCGCAATGGACCTTGCGCCATCAGCGTGTCTACCTGCTGCCTACCTCCTTCGGCTGGATGTTGCTGGGTGTGGCGCTGGCGATCTGGGTCGGCGCCCTCAATTACGCCGTGAGCCTGGCGTATGCCTTGTCGTTCTGGGTCATCGGCCTGTTGCTGGTGTCGGTGCTGATGGCGTATCGGCAATTGGCCGGCCTGACCCTGCAGGCCGGTACGGCCGAACCGGTGTTTGCCGGAGAAATCGCCCGCTTCTCGGTGCGGCTCGACAACCCCTCCGCTTGGGCGCGTACCCTGCAAGGTCATTTGGTGGGCAGCACCGATCGCGCGGTCAGCGTTGTTCTGCCGGCCCGATCCAGCGTCTGGCTCTCCCTGCCTCTGGTCACCGACAAGCGCGGCCTGCTGGCCATGCCGGCGCTCGCGCTCGGCAGCGATGTCCCCTTCGGTCTGGTCAGGGCCTTTGCCTACGTCCGCTTGCGCGAGCAGGTCCTGGTTTATCCGGCGCCCCGGCGCGATGCAGTAAGCCATGGGCAGGGCGCGCACCGGGAGGGAGGGGCCTTGTCCGCGGCGGGCGAGGACGAATTCTCCCATCTCGCCGCCTATCGGGACGGCGATACGCCACGCCAGATTGCCTGGAAAGTCCTGGCGCGGCGCGATGTCCTGGCGAGCAAGCGCTTTACCGGCATGGCCGCCGCCGGCTGCCGGGTGTTGGATTGGTACGACTATCCGCCCGCCGAGGGCACCGAGCCCCGGCTTTCCTGGTTGGCCTGGCGCGTGTTGGAGTGCGAGCGCGAGCACCAGTGTTATCGGCTGCGTCTGCCGGGAGTCGAGGTCGGACCGCAGCCGCACCAACGCGAACAAGCGCTAGCGGCACTGGCCCGGTTCGGAGCGCCGTCATGATGGGGAACGACGTTCTGCGGCGCGCGCTGCCGGTGCTGGTTGCGCTGGCGATTACGGCCGCACCGCTGGCCCTTTACCTGCCGGGCTGGGTGGCCGCCTTATCTGGCGCCATGCTGCTGGCGCGCGGTGTGTTGTTGTGGCAGCACCGCCAGCTGCCGCCGCGCTGGCTGGTGGCGCTGGCCCTGGCGGTGCCGCTGGTGTTGTTGTGGCTCAGCCTGCGCACCCTGGTCGGACGCGAGGGCGGCAGTGCCCTGCTGCTGTTGCTGGTGGGCTTCAAGACATTCGAGACCTTCGGCCTGCGCGACTGGCGGGTCTTGCTGGGGCTGGGTTTTTTCCTTGCGGCGACGCCCTTGCTGTTCGACCAGTCGCCCGGTGCGGCGGCCTGGCTGGTGCTGAGCCTGTTCTGCCTGACCTGGGCGATGGCGGCGCTGCATGGCAAGCAGCCTTTGCTTGCCAGCTTACGGACCACGCTGCTGGCCCTGCTGCTTTCCTTGCCCCTGATGCTGGTGCTGTTCGTCGTGATGCCCCGCCTGCCAGGGCCGTTGTGGAGCATGCCGGCCGCCGGCGCGAGTGCGAGCAGCGGGCTGTCCGACGACATGGCGCCGGGCAGCATCAGCCAGCTGATCCCGAGCAACGAGCCGGTCTTCACCGCCGTCTTTGCCGGAACACCTCCGGCGCAACGCGATTTCTACTGGCGTGTCATGCTGTTCGATCGCTTCGACGGCCGGCGCTGGTTCAATGCCGGGGCGATTGCCGAGCCCGGTGGGAAGGTGATGGGTGGTGTGCCCGTCGGCTACACGCTGACGGTGGTGCCGGATAAGGGAAGAGTGCCGGTGCTCGATTTGCCGGGCAGCGTCGCCGAAGGCCTGCGCGAGCGGGCAGGCATGGTCTGGCAGCAGCAGCGGGTCAGCGATGTCCGCATCCGTTATCGGGCGGCCAGCCACGCCGGTGCGCTGCTGGCGGAGCCATTGGATGAGGTTCACCAGGCGTTTTACCGCTATTTGCCGGCGGGCAATGAGCGGACGCGGGCACTGGCGGCCGGCATCCGCGCCCGCAGCCGCGACGACGAGGCCTACATCCGGGCCGTGCTCGAGCATTTCCGGCTGGAAAGCTTCCGTTACACCTTGTCGCCGCCACCGTTGAGCGGGGCTGTCGTCGACCAGTTCCTGTTCGAGACGCGACAGGGGTTCTGCGAGCATTACGCCTCGGCCCTGGCCTTTCTTGCCCGTGCCGCCGGCATTCCCAGCCGTGTGATCGTGGGATATCAGGGGGGCGAATACAATCCGGCCGGGGGATTCTGGCAGATTCGTTCCTCCGATGCCCATGCCTGGGTCGAGGTCTGGCTGGCTTCGCGGCAGGCCTGGTGGCGGATCGATCCGACGGCGGCGGTATCGCCTGATCGCATCGAGCGGGGAGTCGACCAGGTCGTTCCGGGCGTGCGCGCCACGGTGCCGATGCTGGGTGGGCGCCCCCCCGAATGGATGCTGGCCTTGCGCCAATACTGGCAGGCGGCCAACTTCAACTGGCAGCAGTGGGTGGTGGGCTACGATGCAGGCCGTCAGCGCCTGCTGTTCCGCTCGCTCGGGCTGGGGCAGGAGGTCGATGTTCCTGCCGTGTTGAAAGGTCTGCTGGTGGGGGCGGTATTCATGGTCATGCCGTTCTGGTGGTGGTGGCGCCGCCAGCCGCAGCGAGAGCCGTTGCAGGTGGGGTGGTCGCTGCTGGGACGGCGTTTGCGCAGGGTTGGGGTGGCGGTCACGCCGGCCGATACGCCGGCCGAGGTCTTGCACCGGGCCGCCGGCCTGGCCGAGGCCGACCGGGCGCAGTTGATGGCCCTGCTGGATGCTTACGCCGGCCTGCGCTACCGGACGACGGCTGAAGTCTCTCCCAGAGCGGCGCGGCGCTGGCTGCGCGAGGTGCGGCGTTTTCGGCCGGCTTCGGTGCGCTGAACGACAAAACCCCGGCAAGCCGGGGTCGAGCATGGCGGTGGGGCAGGAGTTATTACAGCAACAGGTCCTTGCCTATGCCTTTGCGGCGCAGGATGCGGCGCAATTGTTCCAGGCCCTCGATCTGGATCTGGCGCACCCGCTCCCGGGTCAGGTTGAGGGTACTGGCCAGTTCTTCCAGCGTGCAGATTTCATGGCCATTCAGGCCATAGCGGCGCTCGATCACCATGCGCTGCTTGTCGTTGAGCTGGGCCATCCACTCGTGGACGAAGTTTTCCAGCTGGGCATTGTGCAACTGGATTTCCGGTTCGTCGTGCTGCTCGTCCGGGATCGATTCACCGATCGACAGCATCGGGTCGATGTCCAGCGGGGCATCCAGCGAGGCCATGCGCTCGTTCAGGTTCATCACCCGGCGCACATCTTCGACCGGCTTGTCGACCAGATGGGCGATTTCTTCGACCGAGGGCTCGCGCCCGATCTGGCTTTCCAGGTGGCGCGAAGCGCGCAGGTAGACGTTGAGTTCCTTGATGACATGGACCGGCAGGCGGATGGTGCGCGACTGGTTCATGATGGCGCGCTCGATGCTCTGGCGTATCCACCAGGTGGCATAGGTGGAGAAGCGGAAGCCGCGCTCGGGGTCGAACTTTTCCAGCGCATGCATCAGCCCGATGTTGCCCTCTTCGATCAGGTCGAGCAGGGCCAGGCCCCGGTTGATGTAGCGTTTGGCGATGTTCACGACCAAGCGCAGGTTGTGCTCGATCATCTTCTGGCGCGCTTCGAAATCGCCTTGTACTACTTGCCGCGCCAGGGCCTGCTCTTCCTGTGGGCTGAGCAGGGCGTTGTTACCGATATCGTTCAGGTAGATCTGGGTGACGTCGGCAATATCGTCATAGCTGGATGGGGTTTCTTGAACTTCGTCACCGTCGGTTTCCGCCGCGGTTTCCTCGTTGGCCTCTTCCTCCGCCGTAATATCGTCGTCGTCGAGAATATCCAGGTCGTTGCTCATTTCTACCCCCTTCGCTGTTATCCGACGGGGACGCGTCCCCGTCAGGATGTGCTGTCAAGATATTGCAACGGGTCAACCGGTTTGCCGAAGCGGCGGATCTCAAAGTGCAGTTTCACTTGGTCCGCGTCCGTATTTCCCATTTCGGCAATGGGCTGACCTTTCTTTACTGCCTGTCCTTCCTTGACCAGTAGCTGGCTGTTGTGAGCGTAAGCCGAGAGGAATGTCTTGTTGTGTTTGATGATGATCAGCTTGCCATAACCCCGTAGGCCATTTCCACTATATACCACCTTGCCGTCGGAGGCGGCCAGGACCGGCTGGCCCATGCGCCCGCCGATATCCACCCCCTTGTTGCTGTCCGAGTAACCGCGCAGCACCTTGCCCTTCACCGGCCAGGCCCAGGCGATGTCGCCTTCGCCTGCCTTGCCTGGCGCCTCTACCGGAGCGCTGGCTTCCGGCTTGGCCGTCCCCTGCGGCTCGACCTTGGGTTCGACCTTGGGTGTGGTCGGCGCCACCGCAGGGGCCGCCGGTTTGGCCGCCGCCGGGGCGCTGCTGCCTTCGCTCTGTGCCGCCAGCGTCTTGGCCGCCGTCTCCGAATAAGGCAGCTTCAAGGCCTTGGGATAGGCCTTGAGCGCCGCTTGTCCATTGGCGGCAGGCGCCGTTGCGGCTGGCGTCGCCGTTGCCGCCGGTTTGGCCGCCGTGCCGTTTGCCGGGGCTTCTGGCTCGGCGTCCGGCGGAGTCAGCCGCAGCACCTGCCCGACCTTGATTTGGTAGTCGGGCAGCTTGTTCCAGGCGGCGACGTCCTGATACTTCAAGCCGTTATTCAGCGAAATGCGAAACAGGTTCTCTCCCGGCTGCACGATATGCGTCTTGGCAGCGTTCCCCGTTGCGGCTTTGATGCTGGTGCCCTGCCGGTACGGCGTGGCGACGGCCCCGTTGCCGTTTGCGACTGGGGCGGTGACGGCAGGAGCGGACGTGGCCGCCGCGCTGTTCGTCGTCGTCGCGGCCCCGCTTTCCACCGGGGCCGCCTCTTGGACCAGAGTGCTGCAGCCGGATAGCAGGGTGGCGGTCAGCAAGGTGATCAGGGTGGGGACTTTTCGGTCGAGCTGGATGCGCATGCTGGTGATGTTATATGTCAGTAGGTTAATGGTTGTAAATTGTCCGCTGGCGATGTTGTGGCGTTTTTGGCCTGTCAGCCGCGGCCAGGCAGCAGGGGGACGAATTTTACCGGGTCAAGCTTGGTTTTCTGCAGGCCCTGCGCCGTTTTCTCGATCAGCCAGAGGAATTGCTCGCCGTCCCCCATGGGCATGACCAGTTTTCCCCCTTCGGCCAACTGGCCGACCAAGGCTTCGGGTAGGCTTTTTGCCGCGGCGGTCATGATGATGCCGTCGAACGGGGCGGCTTCCGGCAGGCCGAAGTGGCCGTCGCCGTGCACCAGCCGGGCATGGACCAGCCGTGCGGCACGCAGGTGTTGTCTAGCTTTGTCCAATAACGGCGCCAACCGTTCAATCGAAAAAACCTGGGCGCCGGTTTTCAGCAGTACGGCCGTCTGATAGCCGCAGCCGGTGCCGATTTCCAGTATCTTGCCGGGAGAGCGGCCGGCGATCAGCAACTCGGTCATCCGGGCCACCGTCAACGGCTGCGAAATGGTCTGGGCGTGGCCGATCGGCAGCGACACGTCGTCGTAGGCGCGGGTCGCCAGCGCCTGGTCGACGAATAGATGGCGCGGGACCTCGTACATGGCCGCCAATACCCGTTCGTCGCAGATGCCGGCCTGACGCAGGCGGTCGACCATGCGCATGCGCGTCCGGTCGGACAGCATGCCGTAATTCTGACGCTCCGGTGTCAGCTGTGAAGCCATGTCTTGATTCCGTCCAGTTGGCCGTAGGCGGTCAGATCGAGCATCAACGGTGTGACCGAGGCTTGGTTGTTGGCAAGTGCCCAGAAGTCGGTTCCTTCACGTGCATCCTGTGCCGGACCGACCGGACCGACCCAGTATACGGTATCGCCGCGCGGATTTTGCGCCTTGATGACCGGTTCGGCATAGTGGCGCCGCCCCAGTCGTGTGACTGTCATGCCTTTGAGCTGGTCGAGCGGGATGTCGGGGACGTTGACGTTAAGCAACACCGGGGTGTGGAAGGGCTCCCGCAGCAGGCGTTCCATCAGCCGGTCGACGACGGCGGCCGCGGTGGCGAAATGTGCACCGCTCTTGCCCGCCAGCGACACCGCAACGGAAGGGATGCCCAGCAGGAAGCCCTCGGTGGCCGCCGCCACGGTGCCGGAATAGATGGTGTCGTCGCCCATGTTCGGGCCGTGGTTGATGCCGGAGAACACCATGTCGGGGCGGAAGTCGAGCAAGCCGGTGACGGCCACGTGCACACAGTCGGTGGGGGTGCCGTTGACGTGGAAGAAACCGTTGGCTGCCTTGCGCACGTTGAGCGGGCGGTCGAGGGTCAGCGAGTTGCTGGCGCCGCTGCGGTCGCGCTCGGGGGCCACGACCACCACCTCGCCGTGTCGGGAAAGGGTTTCAGCCAGGGTGGCGATGCCGGGGGCAAAGTAACCGTCGTCGTTGCTGATGAGAAACTTCATGCCGTTTTCCTGAGGGGTCGTGCTGATTGTATCGCTGCCGGGAGTCCGATGAAAACCTTCCTGTCATCGGCGCGGGCGAACAAAAAACCCGCCGGGCGGCGGGTTTCGGGGTCAGGCGTAGTAGCGCTGGCTGAACTCCAGCATGCGCTCGATCGGCACCCGAGCGGCGTCCATTTGTTCCGCGCTGAGGTAGTCGATGCGCGTGCCACCGCCTTGCTGGGCGCGCTTGACCGCCTCGATGGTGTTCATCTTCATGTAGGGACAGGAGTTGCACTGGCAACCGGCATAGATGGGCGCCTGGCGCAGGTCCAGGTCGGGGCGGGCCTGGCTCATGTTGTACAGAATGCCATCTTCGGTGGCGACGAAGATCACGGAGTCCGGGCTGCCCTGGTACTGCTTGACCCAGTTGAGCATGCCCGAGGTCGAGCCGACGTAGTCGGCGCGCTTGAGCACCGGCAAGGGGCTCTCCGGGTGGGCGATCAGATGCGCCTCGCCGGTCACGGCACTCAGCGCCTCGTTGAGGGCCGCCTCGTTGAACTTGTCGTGCACTTCACACACGGCCGACCACAGCGGCATGTCGTAGCCGTACTGGTAGTTGAGGTAGGCGCCCATGTTGCGGTCGGGCGAGAAGATGACTTTCTTACCTTGCTCATAGAGATGCGCGATAATGTCATCGACGTTGCGGCTGGTGACGATCCAGTCCGACAGCGCCTTGTGTTCGGCGCTGGAGTTGATGTACGACACGTGGACGTAGTCGGCGTGCTCTTCGCGCCAGGCCTTCAGCGCCGCGACATCGGTCTGGGTGACCAGCGAACAGGTGGAGCCGGCGTCCGGCAGGATGACTTCGGCCCGCGGGTTCAGGATTTTGGCCGTTTCCGCCATGAAGCGGACGCCGGCGAACACGATGATGTCCGCTTCGGCCTCGCGGGCGTAGAGCGACAGTTCGAGGCTGTCCCCTACCTTGTCCGCCATCTGCTGAATTTCCGGCTGGGTGTAGTAGTGTGCGAGTGTGACGACGCGTTTCGTCATGATGACCTTGGCTCCGTCCGCGCTGGGGAATCTTCGGCACCTTCCTTTGACGCGGCACAATGAAGATTTGTATCTAAAGTGTGAAGATTAACAACATTGAGGCCGGCTTGCCAGCCGCCGTATGCGCTTGATGCTAATGGCAAGCCCGGCTGTGGCGTTCGGACGTCGATGCCGGAAGCTGCCCCGCAGGAGAATGCATGTCCCTGAATTTTCATCTGCATGACGACCATGGCGTGGTCGATCACGCTCATGATGACGATCATTCGGCCAACCATCACCATGTCCATCGGCATGGCCTGGACCCGAACGAGGCGCGCCATGCCAGCAGCCGAGCCCTGCGTCTCGCGGTCATGCTCACCCTCGGCTTTGCCGTGGTCGAAGCGCTCGGCGGCTGGTGGTCCGGTTCGCTGGCGCTGCTGTCGGACGCCGGCCACATGCTGACCGACTCGAGCTCGCTGCTCTTGGCGCTGCTGACGGCGCATCTCGCCCGGCAGCCGGCCGATGCCCGGCATTCGTTCGGTCATGGTCGGGCGGAAGTGATCGCGGCCTTCATCAACAGCCTGTTCATGTTCGGCGTCATCATCTTCATCGCCGTCGAGGCGGTGGGGCGGCTGCTGAATCCGCAGCCGGTCAATGGCGGCGGCGTGATGCTGATCGCCACGGCGGGGCTGGCCGTCAACGTGCTGGCGGCCTGGATCTTGAGCCGTGGCGCCCATACGCTCAACAGCCGGGCCGCCTTGCTGCACGTGATGGGCGACATGCTGGGCTCGGTGGCGGCGATCGCCTCCGGCGCCATCATCCGGTTTACCGGTTGGACGCCGGCCGACCCTATCCTGTCGGTGGCGGTGGCCGCCTTGATCCTGGCGTCGACCTGGCGCCTGTTGCGGCAGTCCTTGCTGGTGTTGATGGAAGGGGTGCCCGAGCATTTGGACTACAACGCGATCGGCCAGGCGTTGGCGACGATTCACGGCGTCGGTTCGGTGCATGACTTGCACGTGTGGTACATGTCGTCGGAGCGCATCGCCCTGTCGGCGCATCTGGGCATCGCTACGCCGCAGGACTGGCCGCAGGTGCTGGCCGCCGCGCAGCGCATGCTGTCGCACCGTTTCCATATCGATCACGTCACTTTGCAAGCCGAGTGGTCGCCGTCGCCCCCTGCTGTGCGCCAGGTACCGGTTCAGATCAGAACATCGGATGAGTTGCCATGAAACCGCACTATCTCACCCCCCTGTTTTCCCCGCGCTCGGTCGCCGTGGTCGGCGCCAGCGATACCCCAGGTTCGATCGGCCAGGCGGTGTTCGCCAGCCTCCTGGCCGGCAATTTCCAGGGGCAGCTGCACCCGGTCAACCTCAACCACAAGGTGGTCGGGGGCATGCGCGCGGTGCCGTCGGTCCGGCTGATCGAGGGCGAGGTCGAGCTGGCCGTGGTGACCACGGCGGTGAGGACCTTGCCGGCCATCCTCCGGGATTGCGGCAAGAAAGGGGTGAAGGCGGTGCTGCTGGCCAAGGAGTTCGCCGACAGCGAGCAGCTCGAGCGCGAGATCCTCAAGGAGTCGCTGTCGATCGCCCGGCATTTCGGCATTCGCGTGCTCGGCCCCAACGTGCTCGGCCTGATGCGGCCGGTGGCTGGCTTCAACGCCTCCAATTACTCCAGCAAGGTTCGTCCCGGCAACCTGGCGCTGGTGTCGCAGTCCAGCGCGCTGTGCACCGCGATGCTCGACTGGGCCGACAGCAAGGGTATCGGCTTTTCCAGCGTGATCTCGGTGGGCGAGGGGCTGGACGTGGATTTCGGCGAGATTCTCGATTACCTGGTGGCGGATACCTTCACCCAGGGAATCCTGCTGCACGTCCATCACATCCACGATGCGCGCCGCTTCATGAGCGCGCTGCGTGCCGCCGCCCGCACCAAGCCGGTGGTGGTGATCAAGTCCGGCCGCTACGAGGACGACGTGACCGGCCTGACCCATTCCAGCAATCTGGTCCAGAGCGCCGACGTGTTCGACGCGGTGCTGTCGCGCGCCGGCGTGCTGCGGGTGGGGTCGATCTCTCAGCTGTTCACCGCCGCCAAGGTACTGGCTGCCAGTTTCCGCGTGCAGGGGCGGCGGCTGGCCATCGTCACCAACGGTATCGGTCCGGGGGTGCTGGCGGCGGACAGCGCGTATCTCAACGGCGTGGAACTGGCGAAGCTGTCGGAGCCGACCCTGGCCTTGCTCGACGACGTGCTGCCGCGCAACTGGTCGCACGGCAACCCTGTCGACATCATCGGTGACGCCAGCCCGGTGCGTTTCCGCACGGCGGTCAAGGCCTGCCTCGACGATGCCAACGTGGACGGCGTGCTGGTGATCTTCACCCCGCAGGCCGGCACCGACCATCTGACCACCGCGCAGCTGATGGTGGGGCTGCAGCGCGAGTCGACCAAGCCCATCCTGCTGTCCTGGCTGGGGGACGCCAAGGTGTCGGAGAGCCGCGAGCTGTTCAGCAAGGCTAAGTGCGCCCATTTCCGCGCCCCGGAATACGCCGTCGAGGTGTTCCGTAACCTGGCGGCCTACCATCACAACCAGCGGCTGTTGATGCAGACGCCGGGCCCGTTGGAGGGCACGTGGGTGTCGCCCGACGTGGCGCGGGCGCGCTCGCTGATCAACGCGGCGCTGGCCGAGGGGAGGATGATCCTGTCCGAGCGCGAGTCGAAAGAGGTGTTGTCGGCCTTCAATATCCCTGTCAACCGCACCCGGCTGGCGCGCGACCCCGACGAGGCGGTGAGGCTGGCCGAAGAAACCGGCTACCCGGTGGTGCTGAAGATCGATTCGCCGGACATCATTTACAAGTCCGACGTCGGTGGCGTCGAGCTCAATATCGGCAGTGCGGCGGCGCTGCGCCAGGTGTTTGCCGACATCGTCGAGCGCTGCCGTCAGGCGCGCCCCGACGCCACCATCGCCGGTGTCTCGGTGCAGCCGATGCGCAGCCGGCGTTTTGCCCGCGAGGTCATGGTGGGGGTGACGCACGACAACGCGTTCGGTCCGGTGATCACCTTCGGTGCCGGCGGCATCGCGGTCGAGGTCATGAACGACAGGGCACTCGCCCTGCCGCCGCTCAACCATTACCTGGTCGAGAGCCTGATCGGCAAGACGCGTATCGGACAGATTCTCGGTCCGTTCAAGAACCTGCCGGCAGCCGACATCGACCAGTTGAAGGAGGTGCTGCTGCGGGTGTCGGAGATGGTGTGCGAGCTGCCGGAAATCCGCGAGATGGATATCAATCCGCTGCTGGCCGACGAGCAGGGGGTAGTCGCGCTGGACGCGCGCATCATCGTGCAGGCGGCCAGGACGGACGGCAAGCCGTATCGCCACATGGCCATCATGCCGTACCCCTCGCACATGGTGGTGTGTTCCCGGCTCAAGGATCAGACCCAGGTGACCATCCGCCCGGTGCGCCCGGAGGACGCGCAGATGCAGCAGGAGTTCGTGCGCAATCTGTCGGAAGAAAGCCGCTACAACCGCTATATGTCGAGCATCAAGCAACTGTCGCAGAGCATGCTGGTGCGCTTCACCCAGCTCGACTACGACCGCGAGATGGCGCTGGCCATGACCCGCGAGACCCCGCAGGGCGAGGAGCAGCTCGCCGTGGCGCGTTACGTCACCGACCCGGACAACGAGAGCTGCGAGTTCGCCCTGGAGGTGGCCGACCAGTGGCAAGGCAAGGGGATCGGCTTCATCCTGATGAGCGCCTTGTTCGACGCGGCGCGTGATCAGGGGCTGAAAGTGATGCGCGGAGAGGTGCTCTCCGGCAACAAGGGCATGCTCAAGCTGATGCACAAACTGGGCTTCGCCAGCGAGTACCACCTGGAGGATCGGGCGCTGATGCTGGTGACCAAGGTGTTGCAAGCTTGACCGGCCGCGATGGACGGCCGGAATAAGCGCTTGCAAGATAAGGGAAAACTGCCCTAAAATCGTGGGCTTTTCTACGATACCGTTTTTATTCAAGGACAATCGACAATGGTAGTGATTCGTCTGGCCCGCGGCGGCTCCAAGAACCGTCCGTTCTACAACATCGTGGTGACCGACTCCCGCAACCGTCGTGACGGTCGCTTCATCGAGCGCCTGGGCTTCTACAACCCGGTTGCCAACGAGAAAGAAGAGCGCGTCCGCCTCGCCGCCGATCGCCTGAACCACTGGGTTGGCGTTGGCGCTCAGCTGACCGATGCCGTTGCCAAGCTGGTCAAAGAGCAAAAAGTAGCTGCCTGATTGCAGGCCGCCACGCTATACGCAGGGTTAGAGGCGCATGCGCAACGATGATCTCGTCTTGATGGGGTATGTGCGCGGCGCCTTCGGTGTTCGTGGCTGGGTGAAAATCCACGCCGACACCGAGTTTGCCGACAGCCTGTTCGAGTACCCGGTCTGGTGGCTGGGGCGGGACGGGCAGTGGTCGTCCTATCGTTTCGAGGAGGGCGCCGTTCAGCCCAAGGCCCTGGTGGCCAAGCTGGCAGGCGTCGACAGCCGCGAGGCGGCCGAAGCCATGCGCGGCATGCAGATCGCCATCCCGCGCAGCGAGTTCCCGGACACCGCCGAGGACGAGTACTACTGGTCCGACCTGATCGGCCTGGATGTCGTGAACAAGGACGGGCAGCGTTTCGGTCAGGTGGCCGAATTGATGGAAACCGGCGCCAACGAGGTGCTGGTGGTCCGGGAAGGCAAGCGCGAGTGGCTCATCCCCTTCGTCGGCCAGTTCGTGCTCGACGTCAGCCTAGCTGACAAGCGCATCACGGTAGACTGGAACCTCGACGACTGATGCAGATCGACGCTATCTCGCTGTTCCCCGAGATGTTCGAGGCTGTCTCCCGTTTCGGCGTCAGCCGGCGTGCGCTGGAGCAGGGCATCTGGGGGTTCCAGGCCTGGAATCCGCGGGATTTCACCACGGACAATTACCGTACCGTGGATGACCGCCCCTACGGCGGCGGACCAGGCATGGTGATGCTGATCGAGCCTCTGGAGGCGGCCATTGCGGCGGCGGAAGAACGTCAGCGCCAAGCCGGCGTGGCGCAGAGCCATGTGGTGTACCTGTCGCCGCAGGGAAAGCCTCTGGGCCATGCCAAGGCGGTCGAACTGTCCCGGCGCCCCGGCCTCATTCTGCTGTGCGGGCGCTATGAAGGCATCGACGAGCGTCTGATCGAGCGTCGCGTCGACGAGGAAATCTCCATCGGCGACTACGTGCTGTCCGGTGGCGAGCTGCCGGCCATGGTGCTGATGGATGCCGTCGTCAGGCTGCTGCCGGGAGTGCTCAACGATGCCCAGTCGGCTTACGAGGATTCCTTCGTGAACGGGCTGTTGGATTGCCCGCACTATACCCGACCCGAAGAATATCAAGGCATGCGGGTGCCGGACGTGCTGATGTCCGGTAATCATGCCTTGATCGCAAAATGGCGGTTGAAGCAGGCGCTGGGAAGGACGTGGAAGCGTCGTCCCGACCTGTTGCAAGACCGCCCTTTGACAAAACAGGAGTCTCGGCTGCTGGCAGAGTACCAGCAGGAACAAGACCTCCCGAAAAACCAGGAGCATTGACATGGATCTGATCCAGCAACTCGAGCAAGAAGAAATTGCCCGCATCGGCAAGACCGTTCCGGCTTTCGCCCCGGGCGACACCGTTGTCGTTCAGGTGAAGGTAAAGGAAGGTAACCGCGAGCGTCTGCAGGCTTACGAAGGCGTGGTGATCGCCAAGCGTAACCGCGGCCTGAACAGCTCCTTCATCGTGCGCAAGATTTCCGCCGGCGAAGGCGTTGAGCGTACCTTCCAGACCTACTCCCCGCTGGTGGCTTCGATCGAAGTGAAGCGCCGTGGTGACGTGCGTCGCGCCAAGCTGTACTACCTGCGTGGCCGTACCGGCAAGTCCGCCCGCATCAAGGAAAAGCTGCCGGCTCGCAAGCAAGGCTGAGTGCCCGGCTAACAGCTATGATGAGAGCGCAAGGTGCATGCCTTGCGCTTTTTTTTTCGGACTTTGCCATGCCCTATACCGCCGTCATCGCGGCGCCGTTCGGCCATCTCGGCATCGTGGCGCCGTTCCGGATCGTCAGCCGCATCGAGTTCCTGGATGCCCCGGTCCCGCTGCTGCCACCGGAGCCGGGCTCTCTGGCCGAGGAAGTGGCGCGCCAGTTGCAGGAGTACTTCCGGCACTCCGATTTCCGCTTCGATCTGCCGTGCCGGCCCCAGGGTACCGCGTTCCAGCAGCGGGTGTGGCAGGCGATTGCCGACATTCCTCCCGGCGCCACCGTCAGCTACGGCGCCATCGCCCAACTGCTGGGCAGCTCTGCCCGCGCGGTGGGGCAGGCCTGCGGCAACAATCCCCTGCCTATCGTGATTCCTTGCCACCGGGTGCTGGCGCGTTCCGGCCTGGGAGGCTTCAACCATTCGAGCGCGGAGCAGACCCTGTCCATCAAGTTCTGGCTGTTGCGACATGAACAGCAACGCTGAGCAGATCGACCTGTTCCTCGACCAGCTGTGGCTCAGCGACGGGCTGTCGCGCAATACGCTGGCGGCGTACCGGCGCGACCTGCTCAAGCTGGCGGCCCGCCTGGACGAGGAGGGCGGGGTGGCGCTGGCCACGGCGGGTGTGGCGGATCTGCAGCACGCCATGTTGCTTGGCATCGATAAGGAGAAGGCGACGACGAGGGCGCGTCTGGTCAGTGCCGTGCGCCGCTTCTACCAGTACCTGCACGCCAGCGGCCAGCGGCCGGACGACCCTTCCGCCGTGCTCGATCGCCCCAGGCACGGGCAGCCTTTGCCCAAGTCCTTGTCGGAGGGCCATGTGGTCGCCCTGCTGGAAGCCCCGGATCCCGCCACGCCACTGGGCCTGCGCGACCGCGCCATGCTGGAGGTGCTGTACGCCACCGGGCTGCGGGTGTCGGAGCTGGTCGGCCTGACGCTGCAGCAGGTGGATCTCAACAGCGGTGTGGTGATGACGCTGGGCAAGGGCGGCAAGGAGCGGCTGGTGCCGATGGGGGAGGTGGCGCAGGACTGGCTGGCGCGTTATTTGACGGAAGGCCGGCCTGCCCTGCTGGCCGGTGCCGCGTGCGAGCACGTGTTCGTCACCCGCCTCAAGGCAGGGATGACGCGTCAGATGGCTTGGCATCTGATTTCCGGCTACGCCCGCCGCCAGGGCCTGCCGCCGGTCAGCCCGCACACCCTGCGCCACGCCTTCGCCACGCATCTGGTCAACCACGGTGCCGATTTGCGCGTGGTGCAGCTGCTGCTCGGGCACTCGGACATCTCCACCACGCAGATCTACACCCATGTCGCCCGGGAGCGGCTGCGCCAGTTGCATGAGCGGCATCACCCGCGCGGTTGAGTCAAAGAAAACGCCCGCAGATGCGGGCGTTGTGCTGTATGGCGTAGAGGGTCAGGTTCAGGCCGGTTCCGCCGCCAGCGGCGTCTTCTCGTCGAACTGCAGCTCGACCTTGTCGTTGGCGTCGATTGTCACAGTGACCTCGCCACCGTCCACCAGCCGGCCGAACAGCAGCTCGTCGGCCAGCGCCTTGCGGATGGTGTCCTGGATCAGGCGGGCCATCGGGCGGGCACCCATCAGCGGGTCGAAACCGTTCTTCGCCAGGTAGCTGCGCAACACATCGGTGAAGTGGATGTCGACCTTCTTCTCGGCCAGCTGGTGTTCCAGTTGCATCAGGAACTTGTCCACCACCTGCAGGATGATGTTCTCGTCCAGCATGCGGAACGGGATGGTGGCATCCAGCCGGTTGCGGAACTCGGGGCTGAACAGGCGCTTGATGTCGGCCATCTCGTCACCGGTCTGCTTGGCGTTGGTGAAGCCCATGCTCGGTTTGGACAGCGATTCCGCTCCGGCGTTGGTGGTCATGATGATGATCACGTTGCGGAAGTCGGCCTTGCGTCCGTTGTTGTCAGTCAGGGTGCCGTGGTCCATCACCTGCAGCAGGATATTGTAGATGTCCGGGTGGGCCTTCTCGATCTCGTCCAGCAGCAGCACCGCGTAGGGGTGTTTGTTGATGGCCTCGGTCAGGAG
Source organism: Pseudogulbenkiania sp. MAI-1 (assembly GCF_000527175.1). Taxonomy (NCBI): domain Bacteria; kingdom Pseudomonadati; phylum Pseudomonadota; class Betaproteobacteria; order Neisseriales; family Chromobacteriaceae; genus Pseudogulbenkiania; species Pseudogulbenkiania sp. MAI-1. Next base: position 637,071 of record NZ_AZUR01000001.1, read on the forward strand.
GCCGCCTTGTTCGAAACCGACGTATCCCGGCGGGGCGCCGATCAGGCGCGATACCGCGTGCCGTTCCATGTACTCGGACATGTCGAAGCGCAGCATCTCGACGCCGAGGAAGTAGGCCAGTTGCTTGGCCACCTCGGTCTTGCCGACGCCGGTGGGACCGCTGAACAGGAACGAGCCGATCGGCTTCTGCGGATTACCCAGGCCGGAGCGCGCCATCTTGATCGCCGTCGCCAGCGCCTCGATCGCCTTGTCCTGGCCGAACACCACGCTGCGCAGGTCGCGGTCGAGGTTCTTCAGCACGTTCTTGTCGTTGGACGAGACGGTCTTGGCCGGGATGCGCGCGATCTTGGCGACGATGTCCTCGATCTCGGCCTTGTTGATGACCTTGCGCTGGCGCGACTTGGGCAGGATCTTCTGCGCCGCCCCGGCTTCGTCGATCACGTCGATGGCCTTGTCCGGCAGGTGCCGGTCGTTGATGTAGCGTGCCGACAACTCGGCGGCCGTGACCAGCGCGCCGTGGGTGTACTTCACGCCATGATGCGTTTCGAAGCGCGACTTGAGCCCCTTGAGGATTTCCACCGTCTGCTCGACGGTAGGCTCGTTGATGTCGATCTTCTGGAAGCGCCGCGACAGGGCGTTGTCCTTCTCGAAGATGCCGCGGAACTCGTTGTAGGTGGTCGCCCCGATGCAACGCAGCGAGCCGTTCGACAGCGCCGGCTTAAGCAGGTTGGAGGCGTCCAGCGTACCGCCGGAGGCCGCACCCGCGCCGATCAGCGTGTGGATCTCGTCGATGAACAGGATGGCGTGCGGGTCTTCGGTCAGCTGCTTGATGACGGCCTTGAGGCGCTGCTCGAAATCGCCACGGTACTTAGTGCCCGCCAGCAGCGCCCCCATGTCCAGCGAGTAGACGGTGGCGCGGTCGAGCACTTCCGGCACCTCGCCGTTGACGATGCGGCGTGCCAGGCCTTCGGCGATGGCGGTCTTGCCGACGCCGGCCTCGCCGACCAGCAGCGGGTTGTTCTTGCGGCGCCGGCAGAGGATCTGCACGGTGCGCTCCAGTTCGTGCTCGCGGCCGATCAAGGGATCGATCTTGCCTTCGCGGGCCAGCGCGTTGAGGTTCTGGGTGTAGTTCTCCAGCGCCCCGCCGACGTTCGCCGATGCGTCTTCCGCCTCGTTGTCGCTGTTGTCGCGCTGCTCGCTGGGCGACGGCTGGGAACGCTGCTTGGTGATGCCGTGCGAGATGAAGTTGACCACGTCCAGCCGGGAGATGCCCTGCTGGTGCAGGTAGTACACGGCGTGCGAGTCCTTCTCGCCGAAGATGGCGACGAGGATGTTGGCGCCGGTCACTTCCTTCTTGCCGGACGACTGCACGTGCAGGATGGCGCGCTGGATCACGCGCTGGAAGCCCAGTGTGGGCTGGGTTTCCACCTCGGCCTCGCCGGGGACGGTCGGGGTGTGTTCGTCGATGAAGTCGGTCAGCTGCTTCTTGAGCTGATCGAGATTCGCTCCACATGCACGCAGCACTTCCGCCGCGGACGGGTTGTCCGTCATCGCCAGCAGCAGGTGCTCGACACTGATGAATTCGTGCCGTTTGCGCCGGGCGTCCATGAACGCCATGTGCAGGCTTACTTCGAGCTCTTGGGCAATCATCAGTTTTCCTCCATTACGCACTGGAGCGGATGCTGGTGTGCTTTCGCAAATTGCAACACCTGCTCAACTTTGGTCGCGGCGACATCTTTGGTATAAACGCCACACACCCCGCGGCCCTGGGTGTGCACCTGCAGCATGATGTGTGTGGCCTGTTCCCGGTTCTTGTGGAAGAAGTGTTGCAGTATCTCTACCACAAAATCCATCGGAGTGTAATCGTCGTTCAATAACAAGACCTTATACATCGACGGTGGGCGTGTCTTCGCCCGCGATGCCTCCAGTTGGGCATCGTCCTTGAACTGCGTAGACATGTCGGCTTTCAGCAATGAGGCATTTCACTTTTATTTTGGTTCCGCCAGGATTTTTTTCAAGGGGGGCAGAATTCTTTTCCTCTTGGGCTTGACGCTGGGCCTTGGGTTGCGTAGAAAGGAGTCTGGTGCTTGGCTTAATTGAAATGAATGAGGTTTCCCGGCAGGGAAAACCGAAGCGCTTTTAAGCTTTTGTTGGTCGGCCTCACCAGCCTGTTAAATGCAAGGAAGTAAGATGGCAACTGGTATTGTCAAGTGGTTCAATGATGCTAAAGGCTTCGGTTTCATCACCCCGGATGAAGGCGGTGAAGACCTGTTCGCGCATTTCTCGGCTATCAACGTACAAGGCTTCAAGTCCCTGAAAGAGGGGCAGCGTGTGAGCTTCGACGTGGTGAACGGTCCGAAAGGCAAGCAAGCATCCAATATCCAGCCGCAGTAACCACTATGGTTATCGCCGGCTTCAGTTAATGAGGCCAGCACCTGGATGAAAAAACCCGCTAATAAGCGGGTTTTTTATTTGGTTTCGCTCAATCTAAAACAGGGTATTTTCCATGCCATCCGCGCAGTAATTGTTATTGTATTGACAGGCATTTTTGTCATGCTCGAATGAAAAAGGGCTTGCACTTGGCAAGCCCTATGTCTCCCGTCGGGCGGGATTACATGCGCGCGATCATCGCGTCGCCGAAGGCGGAGCAGCTCACTTCGGTGGCGCCGTCCATCAGGCGGGCGAAGTCGTAGGTCACCTGCTTGTCGGCGATGGCGGCTTCCATCGACTTGATCACCAGGTCGGCGGCTTCTTTCCAGCCCAGGTGGCGCAGCATCATTTCGGCAGACAGGATCAGCGAACCCGGATTCACCTTGTCCTGGCCGGCGTACTTCGGCGCGGTGCCATGGGTGGCTTCGAAGCAGGCGTACTGGTCGGAGATGTTGGCACCGGGGGCGATGCCGATGCCTCCGACCTGGGCGGCCAGTGCGTCGGAGATGTAGTCGCCGTTCAGGTTCAGCGTGGCTACCACGTCGTATTCGGCCGGACGCAGCAGGATCTGCTGCAGGAAGGCGTCGGCGATGGCGTCCTTGACGATGATCTCGCGACCGGTGTTCGGGTTGGTGAACTTGCACCACGGGCCGCCGTCGATCAGCTCGGCGCCGAATTCTTCCTGGGCGAGCTTATAGGCGGTATCACGGAACAGGCCTTCCGTGAACTTCATGATGTTGCCCTTGTGGACAATGGTCACCGACTTGCGATCGTTGTCGATGGCGTACTTGATCGCGGCGCGCACCAGGCGCTGGGTGCCTTCGATGGAAACGGGCTTGATGCCGATGCCGGAGGTTTCCGGGAAGCGGATCTTCTTGACGCCCATTTCATCTTGCAGGAACTTGATGACTTTCCGGGCGCCTTCGGACTGGGCGCTCCATTCGATGCCGGCGTAGATGTCTTCGGTGTTTTCGCGGAAGATCACCATGTTCACCAGTTCCGGGTGCTTCAGCGGCGACGGCACGCCCTGGAAGTACTGTATCGGGCGCACGCACTGGTACAGGTCCAGTTCCTGGCGCAGGGCCACGTTCAGCGAGCGGATGCCGCCGCCTACCGGCGTGGTCATCGGGCCCTTGATCGACACCGAATACTCTTTCAGCGCGTCGAAGGTTTCCTTCGGCAGCCATTCGTCCGGGCCGTACAGCTTGGTTGACTTCTCGCCGGCGTACACTTCCATCCAGTGAATCTTCTTCGCGCCGCCGTAGGCCTTGTCCACCGCGGCGTCGATGACCTTGATCATGACCGGGGTGATGTCGACGCCGATGCCGTCGCCTTCGATGAACGGGATGATGGGATTGTTCGGGATCGGCTGACCCGGGACGATTTTCTGGCCACCGACGGGAACCTTGATGTGGGATGCACTCATTGTTTCTCCTTCTCCTTCTGTGTTGACCTGTTGTCTACCATGTCCCGGTGCTGTCGCCGCTGTGCACTGCCGGTAGCAGTGCAGGCTACTCTTGATTGTTAGCTTGACGGAGATGCGCGCCGGGGCAACTACCGATTTCCCGATGTACGCTGCTGCGCTTATTGTAGCCGAGCGCACGCTTGGTGGAACATGATTGTCCTCAATTGGCCGGCATGAAAAAACGCCAGGAGGAACCCTGGCGTTCGGTCTTGGCAGAAGGCTCGCGAAGCGAGCTTCCCGGTCATGGCGCTCAGGCGCGTGCGGCGGCCAGCGCGGCGTTGAAGGTGGCGCTCGGGCGCATCACCGCATTGCACTTCTCGGCGTCGGCGAGGTAGTAGCCGCCGATGTCGGCCGGCTTGCCCTGTACGGCCTTCAGCTCGTCGACGATCTTCTGCTCGTTGGCGGTCAGCGCTTTGGCGAGCGGCGCGAAGTGGGCCTGCAGTTCCTTGTCGTCGGTCTGCTCGGCCAGCGCCTGCGCCCAGTACTGCGCGAGGTAGAACTGGCTGCCGCGGTTGTCGAGTTCACCGGTACGGCGCGACGGCGACTTGTCGTTGTCGAGCAGCTTGCCGGTGGCCTCGTCCAGCGTCTTGGCGAGCAGCTTGGCCTTGGCGTTGCCGGTCTTGATGCCCAGCTCTTCCAGCGATACCGCCAGGGCCAGGAATTCGCCCAGCGAATCCCAGCGCAGGTGGTTTTCTTCGAGCAACTGCTGCACGTGCTTCGGTGCCGAGCCGCCGGCGCCGGTTTCGTACATGCCGCCGCCGGCCATCAGCGGAACGATGGACAGCATCTTGGCCGAGGTGCCCAGTTCCATGATCGGGAACAGGTCGGTCAGGTAGTCGCGCAGGATGTTGCCGGTCACCGAGATGGTGTCGAGGCCGCGGGCGACGCGCTCGAGGGTAAAACGCATCGCACGCACTTGCGACATGATGTGGATTTCGAGACCTGCGGTGTCGTGATCCTTCAGGTAGGTTTCGACCTTCTTGATCAGTTCGGCCTCGTGCGGACGGTACGGGTCGAGCCAGAACACGGCCGGCATGCCGGAGTTGCGGGCGCGGGTGACGGCCAGCTTGACCCAGTCGCGGATCGGGGCGTCCTTGACCTGGCACATGCGCCAGATGTCGCCGGCTTCCACGTTCTGGCTCAGCAGCACTTCGCCGGTGGCGAGGTCGACGATGTTGGCCACGCCGTCTTCCGGGATTTCGAAGGTCTTGTCGTGCGAGCCGTATTCTTCGGCCTTCTGCGCCATCAGGCCGACGTTCGGCACGGTGCCCATGGTGCGCGGGTCGAAGTTGCCGTGCCACTTGCAGAAGTTGATCATCTCCTGGTAGATGCGGGCGAAGGTCGATTCCGGCATCACGGCCTTGCAGTCGTACGGTTTGCCGTCGGCACCCCACATCTTGCCGCCGTTGCGGATCATGGCCGGCATGGAGGCGTCGACGATGATGTCGTTGGGCGAGTGGAAGTTGGTGATGCCCTTGGCGGAGTCCACCATGGCCAGACGCGGACGGTGTTCCTGGCAGGCGTGCAGGTCGCGGATGATTTCTTCACGCTTGGAGGCCGGCAGGGTCTCGATCTTTTCGTACAGGGTGGCCATGCCGTTGTTGACGTTGATGCCCAGCTCGTCGAACAGCTTGCCGTGCTTCTCGAAGGCTTCCTTGTAGTAGATCTTGACGCAGTGGCCGAACACGATCGGGTGCGACACCTTCATCATGGTGGCCTTGACGTGCAGCGAGAACAGGATGCCGGACTGGCGGCAGTCTTCCAGTTCCTTCTCGTAGAAGTCGCACAGCGCCTTCTTGCTCATGAACATCGAGTCGATGATCTCGCCTTCCTGCAGCGCGACCTTCGGTTTGAGCACGATGTTCTGGCCGCTCTTGGTGGTGAGTTCCATCTTCACGTCACGGGCGCGGTCGAGTGTCATCGACTTCTCGCCATGGTAGAAGTCGCCGTGATCCATGTGGGACACGTGGGTCTGGGACCACTGCTTCCATTCGCCCATGGAGTGCGGGTGCTTCTTGGCGTAGTTCTTGACGGCGGCCGGGGCGCGGCGGTCGGAGTTGCCTTCGCGCAACACCGGGTTCACGGCGGAGCCCAGGCACTTGGCGTAACGAGCCTTGATCGCCTTTTCTTCGTCGGTGGCCGGGTTTTCCGGGTAGTCGGGGAGGGCGTAGCCCTTGGCTTGCAGTTCCTTGATGCAGGCCATCAGCTGGGCCACGGAGGCGCTGATGTTGGGCAGCTTGATGATGTTGGTGTCCGGGTCCTGGGTGAGGCGGCCGAGTTCGGCCAGGGTGTCCGGGACCTTCTGTTCGTCGCTCAGATAGTCGGGAAACTCGGCCAGAACGCGCGCGGCCACCGAGATGTCAGCGGTATCGATATTGATGCCGGCCGGGCCGGTAAAGGTCTGGATGACCGGCAGGAAGGCGCTGGTTGCCAGCGCGGGCGCTTCGTCGGTGAGTGTGTAGATGATGGTCGGGCGTTCCGAAGGCATTACTCTATCTCCATGATTATTACGACGTCAGAGCGTAGCGCGGCCGGGCGGGTGAGGGTGCCGGCGCGATGAAAGGCAGCGGAAAGGCGGACGCCGTGCCGGGGTGCGGTGGTCGTCCGTAGACTCTCGGGGGCTTTTCAAAAGCGAATTATAGCGCTCTGTTCTGTTGCGTATCCGAACTTTGATGTCGCTTTTTGTACGGATTTGGTGTTCAAACGGCTGTTTGAATAGAAGTTGTCCCCTATTCGGCGCAAAATTGAAAATGCCGTTTTTCAAAAATAGCAGCAATTTTCATTAATTCGCGGCAATTTTCCGTTAAGAGGCATGGTTTTGCGCCGTGGACAAGGTGGGGCGCCCCGCGCGCGCCGGCTCGCCGGAATGTGAAAAAACGAAAACAGGGGTGTGCCGTCAGCTCACCCATCCGGGTGGCGCGGTCGGGTTCGAGTACGAACAGTCACTGCCCGGCACCTGCCGGGCTTGTTATCATTCGCGCATTCCTGTGTTTTTGCCGGTGTGCCGCCATGCCCCAACTGATCCTGTTCAACAAGCCTTACGGCGTGATTTGCCAGTTCTCGCAGCACGAGTTGCATCCCACGCTGAAAGACCATATCGACATTCCCGGGGTGTACCCGGCCGGGCGGCTGGATACCGACAGCGAGGGCTTGTTGCTGCTGACTGGCGATGGCGAGCTGCAGCATCGCATCAGCGACCCGCGCTGGAAGCAGCCCAAGACGTACTGGGTGCAAGTGGAGGGGACGCCGGCCGAGGAGCAACTCGAGGCGTTGCGCGCCGGGGTGAACCTCGGTGATTTCGTCACCCAGCCGGCCGAGGTGAGCCTGCTATCCGAGCCCCCGCAGCTGTGGGAACGCAAGCCGCCGGTGCGCTTTCGCAAGACGGTGCCCGACGCGTGGCTGGAGATCATCATCAGCGAGGGCAAAAACCGGCAGGTGCGGCGCATGACCGCCAAGGTGGGGTTGCCGACGCTGCGGCTGGTGCGCGTGGCGGTCGGACCGTGGCGGCTCGAGGGACTGCAGCCGGGTGAGTTCCGCCGGCTGGAGGTGTCGCTTGCCGATTTGCCGCGTGCGGGGCATGCTAAACCCGTCGGCAAGGCGCCCGTGCAGCAGCCGGGGCGGCAGGCCGCCGAACCGGCGCCTGGCCCCCGTCCGGCGCCGCGCTTCCGGTTTGCCAAGAAGTCCTAGTGCTTCTGTACGTTCGCCATGGCCGACAGACTGGTGACTCACGTCGGCCGCCCGAGGCGCGGCCTGCGCAGCAAAAGGCGAGCGTATGCAGATACCCGAGTACTACAACCCCGTCGCGCGTGATATCGCTCAGGCGCTGGTCGAGGGCTTCGACAAGCACTACCGCCTGTTCAGCGAGTGCAACCGCCAAGCCAAGCTGTTGTTCGAAGAGGGCGACTGGCAGGGGATTCAGCAGGCCATCCGCGACCGTATCCAGTTCTACGACGAGCGCGTCAGCGAGACGGTGGAGCGGCTGCATCGCGAGTTCCACGCCGAATTGCTGGACGACGAGATCTGGCAGCAGGCCAAGCTGTACTTCATCGGCCTGTTGACCAACCACAAGCAGCCGGAGTGCGCGGAGACGTTTTTCAATTCGGTGTTCACGCGCATTCTGCACCGCGATTATTTCAACAACGATTTCATCTTCGTGCGCCCGGCGATTTCCACCGAGTACATCGAGGCGGACCCGCCGTCCTACCGCAGCTATTACCCGCTGCACTACGGGCTGCGTTCGGTGCTGCGGCAGATCGTGCGCGATTTCGGCTGGCGGCGGCCTTTCGCCAGCCTGGCGCGCGACATCGGCTACGTGCTGCGCATGACGCACGACTACTTGCAAGGGCGCTGGCCGAAGCTCGAAGCCAATTTCCAGATCCAGGTGCTGTCCTCGGCGTTCTACCGCAACAAGACGGCCTACATCTTCGGCAAGGTGGTGAACGGCGGTTCCAGCTATCCCTTCGCGGTGCCGGTGCTGCACGACGCCGACGGCAAGCTCTACCTCGATACCGTGCTGCTCGAACCATGGCGCATCGGGGTGCTGTTCTCGTTCAGCCGGGCCTATTTCCTGGTGGACATGGCGGTACCCTCGGGCTACGTGCAGTTCCTGCGCTCGATGCTGCCGACCAAGAGCAAGGCCGAGCTCTATACCATGCTGGGCTTGCAGAAGCAGGGCAAGAACACCTTCTACCGCGACTTCATCCAGCATCTGCAGCATTCCAACGACCAGTTCATCGTGGCGCCCGGTATCCGCGGGCTGGTGATGCTGGTGTTCACGCTGCCGTCTTTCCCTTACGTGTTCAAGCTGATCAAGGACGTGTTCGGCGTGACCAAGGAGGTCGATCACGACACCGTGCGCGCCAAGTACCAGCTAGTGAAGCGGCACGACCGGGTCGGGCGCATGGCCGATACGCTGGAGTTCTCCAACGTGGCGTTCCCGAAGCGGCGCTTCACCGAGGAGCTGCTGCATGAGCTGCGCCAACAGGCGCCGTCGCAGATCGAGGAGGACGAGCAGAGCATCGTCATCAAGCACCTGTACATCGAACGGCGCATGAAGCCGCTCAACCTCTACCTGCAGACGGCGTCGCCGGAGGAGAAGGTCGAGGCGGTGCGCGATTACGGCAACGCCATCCGCGAGCTGGCGTCGGCCAATATCTTCCCTGGGGACATGCTGTTCAAGAACTTCGGCATGACACGTTATGGCCGGGTGATCTTCTACGATTACGATGAGATCGAATACATGACCGACTGCCATTTCCGCCGCATCCCGCCGGCTCCCAATCCGGAGATGGAGATGTCGGGCGAGGTGTGGTACCCGGTCGCCAAGGGCGACGTGTTCCCGGAGGAGTTCGCCACCTTCCTCTTGGGGGATGCCGAGGTCAGGAAGGTGTTCTTGCGGTACCACAAGGATCTGCTCGACGCGGGTTTCTGGCAGCACAAACAGCAGCGCATCCGCGACGGCTACATCGACGATTTCTACCCGTATCCGTTGGAAATGCGCTTCGTCAACCGCTTCGCCGCCAGCTATGGCCGGGGGAGGCGTGCCCGCGCCGAGCCCACCCTGGCCGAGCCGGTTTAAACGCGCAGAGGGAGTGGCATGACAAAGGGGACGGCATACCGTCCCCTTGTCTTGGTCGGAAAGTATGACTCAGTGCCCGCCAGGCGTGCAGCTGTGGTCCTCAAAGTAGGCGATCGGCCCGGCGCTGGTGAGACCGATATGAAAGCAGGACTCTTCCGGAAACACGACGCCGGGGTGTTCTGCTGCCCGCACGATTTCAAACAGTACTTCCACCTCCTTGAATTTCTTGGCTATTGTGCTGTTCCCACGCAGCCATGCCCGGATGGCATCGGCTTGCGGATGCTGGCTTTCCAGTTCCAATTCTCCTTCCGGGCGGCTCACCAGGCTGAGTGCCGGCGGAATGGTGATGGCGCGGTCCCCCAGCTGCTGCTGTGCCAGGGTGGCGAACCGGGTGAGTTGCTTGCTGGCGCGTCCGCGGATGGCGGTCAACGAGACCGCTTCTCCCGCTTCGGTTTGACCGAACAATCTGACCAGCCCCGGGTTGGCCACTGCACTTTCCGACTGCATTATGTCGCTCTCCTTTACAAGTGGTGTATCCGCTTTTCATTGTAGGCAAGCCCCCCGGTTTTGCTTGCTCAATTAGCCATTATTTTCAATGCATAGAGCAGGTCGAGGGCTTGGCGTGGAGTCAGTTCGTCGGGCTGCAGTTCGGCCAGCCGTTCCAGCACCGGGTGCGGCTCGGGATCGGCGGCCGCGACGGGGAGCGGCGCGGCGAACAGGTCCGGTTGCTGGGCCGCGGCGGACTGGTTTTCCAGCTCGGCGAGACGGCGTCGCGCCTCGCGGATCACCTTGCCCGGCACGCCGGCGAGTTGCGCCACCGCCAGGCCGTAGCTCTGACTCGCCGGGCCGTCTTCGACGTGGTGCAGGAACACGATCTTGTCCTTGTGCTCGATGGCGGAGAGGTGGACGTTGGCGACGCCGGGGTAGTCGCTGGCGAGCCGCGTGAGCTCGAAGTAGTGGGTGGCGAACAGCGTGTAGGCGCGGTTCTTTTCGATCAGCGCCTTGGCGATGGCCCAGGCCAGCGCCAGCCCGTCGAAGGTCGAGGTGCCGCGGCCGACTTCGTCCATCAGCACCAGGGATTTGTCGGTGGCGTTGTTGAGGATGTTGGCGGTCTCGGTCATTTCTACCATGAAGGTGGAGCGGCCGCCGGCCAGGTCGTCGGAGGCGCCGATGCGGGTGAAGATGCGGTCGATCGGGCCCAGCACGGCGGAATCGGCCGGCACGAACGAGCCGACGTGCGCCATCAGCGTGATCAGCGCGGTCTGGCGCATGTAGGTGGATTTACCGCCCATGTTCGGGCCGGTGATCAGGAGCAGCTTGCGGCTGTCGGCGAGGCAGGTGTCGTTGGCGATGAAGCGCTCGACCTCGGCCTCGACCACCGGGTGGCGGCCCTCGACGATGTCCAGCCGCACGTCGTCGACGAATTCCGGTTCGACATAGTTGCGGGTCTCGGCGTGGCGGGCGAAGGCGGCCAGCACGTCGAGCGTGGCGACCGCCTGGGCGATCAGCTGCAGCTCGGCGATGTGCGGGGCGAGTTCGTCGAGCAGGGTCTCGTAGAGCTGCTTTTCCAGCGCCAGGGCGCGGTCCTGTGCCGACAATGCCTTGTCTTCGAATTCCTTCAGTTCCGGCGTGATGTAGCGCTCGGCGTTTTTGAGCGTCTGGCGCCGGCGGTAGTCGTCCGGCACCTTGTCGCCTTGCGCCTTGCTGACTTCGATGTAGAAGCCGTGCACGCGGTTGAATTCGACTTTCAGCGAGGGAATGCCGGTGCGTTCCTTCTCGCGGGCTTCGAGCTGCAGCAGGAATTCGCCGCAGTTGGTCTGGATGGCGCGCAACTCGTCGAGGGTGGGGGAGTGGCCGTGGTTGATCACGCCGCCGTCGCGCAGGAAGGTGGCGGGTTCGGGCAGGATGGTACGGCTGAGCAGGTCGGCCACCGGACTGTCGGCCGGCAGCAGCACGGCGAGCTGGCGCAGCAGCGGGCTGTCGAGTTGTTCGGCCAGGCCTTTCACCTCGGTCAGCGCCTTGAGCGAGTCGCGCAGCGCGGCGAGGTCGCGCGGGCGTGCCGAGCGCAGCGCCACGCGTGAGGTGATGCGTTCGATGTCGGCCACTTCGGCGAGCTGCTCGGCAACGTCTCCGTGCCGTGCCAGCAGCGCGCGCACCGCGCCCAGGCGCTCGCGGATCTTGCCGTGGCGGCGCAGCGGGTGGTGCAGCCAGTGGCGCAGCAGGCGGCTGCCCATGCTGGTGGCGCAGCAGTCGAGCAGGGAGCTCAGCGTCGGGCTCGGTTCGCCGCGGATGGTTTCGGTCAGTTCCAGGTTGCGGCGCGTGGCGGCGTCCATGCGGATCAGGTCGCTCTCGTCTTCGACCGAGAGGCTGGCGATGTGGGCGGGGTTCACGCCCTGGGTCGACTTGACGTAGCCCAGCAGGGCACCGGCGGCGCCGATCGCCACGGTCAGTTCTTCGGCGCCGAAACCGGCGAGGTCGCGCGTGCCGAAGTGGCGCGTCAGCGTCTCCTGGCCGGATTGCTGGTCGAACTGCCAGGCCGGCAGCTTCTTCTTGGGGATCGACAACTGTTCCAGCAGACCGACCTGGCTCTCGTCCGGCAGCAGCAGTTCGGCGGGCTTCAAGCGTTCCAACTCGCTGGCGAGCTCGTCGACGCTGGTTTCCATCACCTTGAATTCGCCGCTCGCCAGCGACAGCCAGGCGAGCCCCAGCCTGCCGCGCACGCTGTGGAGGGCGAGCACCAGGTTGTCGCGCTTGTCGTCGAGCAGCGCCGAGTCGGTCAGTGTGCCGGGGGTGACGATGCGTACCACCTTGCGTTCCACCGGCCCCTTGGCGAGCGCCGGGTCACCGATCTGTTCGGCGATGGCCACCGATTCGCCCAGCTTCACCAGCCGCGCCAGATAGCCCTCGGCGGCATGATAGGGCACGCCGGCCATCTTGATCGGGGTGCCGGCCGAGGCGCCGCGCGTGGTCAGCGTGATGTCCAGCAGCCGTGCCGCCTTTTCGGCGTCTTCATAGAACAGTTCGTAGAAGTCCCCCATGCGGTAGAACACCAGTTTGTCCGGGTGTTCGCGCTTGATGGCGAGGTACTGCTGCATCATCGGGGTGTGCTGGGGTGTGGTCATGCCAAGTCCGTGGAGAATCTGGGAGATGACGGCCGCATGGGGCGTCCGCTGGATAAAAACGGCCATTTTACCGCAGTTGTCGCCGCTTCCTGTAGGTGGCGCGGGCAGGGACGGATCGGGTGCGGCCTTTAGCTGCAACGAGGGCTGGTTGCAAGTAAAAAGCCATCGGTCTATGATCTGTATCAAACTTTCAGAAATTACTGAAAATCCGAGAAGGAAAAAATGAACCTGCCACCCCTGACCCAATCCTTCGTGCTGCATTTCGGTGAAATGGGCAGCCACTGGGGCATCAACCGCACCGTCGGCCAGATCTATGCCCTGCTGTACGTCTCGTCCAAGCCGCTCAACGCCGACGATATCGTCGAGGCCATCGGCTGTTCGCGCTCCAATACCAGCATGGCGCTGAAGGAGCTGCAGGCCTGGCGTCTGGTCAAGCTGCAGCACCTGCCGGGCGACCGGCGCGAGTACTTTTCCACCCCGGACGACGTGTGGGCGATCTTCAAGACCCTGGCCGAGGAGCGCCAGAAGCGCGAGGTGGAGCCCACGCTCACCATGCTGCGCGGCGCCATCATGGAGACGCCGAGCTGCGAGGACGAGCGCCACGCCCAGGTGCGCATGAAGGAGATGTACCAGCTCATCGAACTGGTGACGAAGTGGTTTGCCGACATCCGCGACATGGACGTCGAAACCCTGCAGCGCTTGATGAAGCTGGGGGCGCAGGTGCAGAAGATACTGCAGTTCACCCAGAGCCTGGGGCGGCTGACCGGGCGCGACGACGGCAAGGAGGAGTGAGTCATGGAGTTCGACCCCGTCACCTTGGCCCGCATCCAGTTCGGCGCCAACATCAGTTTCCACATCCTGTTTCCGACCATCAGCATCGCCATGGGCTGGGTGCTGTTGTTCTTCAAATGGCGCTTCAACGCCACACGCGACGAGGCCTGGATGGAGGCCTACGGCTTTTGGGTCAAGGTGTTCGCGCTGACCTTCGCGGTCGGGGTGGTGTCCGGCATCACCATGAGCTTTCAGTTCGGCACCAACTGGCCGGGCTACATGCGCACCGTCGGCAATATCGCCGGGCCGCTCTTGGCCTACGAGGTGCTCACGGCGTTCTTTCTGGAGGCGACCTTCCTCGGCATCATGCTGTTCGGCCGCTCGCGCGTGTCCAACCGCATGCACACCCTGGCGACCTTCCTGGTGGCGTTCGGCACCACGGTGTCGGCGTTCTGGATCATCGCCCTCAATTCCTGGATGCAGACGCCGGCCGGCTTCACCATGGTGAACGGCCAGGCGCACGTCACCGACTGGCTGGAGGTGATTTTCAATCCGTCGATGCCGTACCGCCTGACCCACATGCTGCTGGCGTCCGGGCTGACCGTGGCGTTCCTGGTGGCGGGGCTGTCGGCCTATCGCTGGGGGCGTGGCGAGCGGGGGAGGGCGGTACGCCATAGCCTGAAGACCGGCGTCTACCTGGCGGCGCTGCTGATCCCCTTGCAGATGCTCGCCGGCGACGCCCACGGCCTGAACACCTTCCATCACCAGCCGGCCAAGCTGGCGGCGATGGAGGGGGTGTGGCATACCGAGCGGGGTGCGCCGTTGCTGTTGTTCGCGCTGCCGGACGAGGCGAGCCAGTCCAACCGCTACCAGATCGGCATCCCCAGGCTGGCGAGCCTGATCATCACGCACCAGCCGGACGGCGAGATCCGCGGCCTGAACGAGTTCGCCGGCCAGCATCCGCCGGTGGGCAAGGTGTTCTGGAGCTTCCGCGTGATGGTGGCGGTGGGCGTGCTGATGCTGGCGACGGCGTGGCTCGCGGCCTGGCAGCTGCGGCGCCGTGGCGAGCCTGCGGGCTGGACCGTCACCCTGCTCACCGCCATGACCTTTTCCGGCTGGCTGGCGACGCTGGCGGGCTGGTACGTCACCGAGATCGGCCGCCAGCCCTGGCTGGTGACCGGCGTGCTGACCACCGCCGACGCCGCCTCGACAGTGCCGGGCGGCATGATTCTTTCCACCCTGCTGATGTACCTGGCGCTCTACGTGGTGCTGTTGGCGAGCTACGTCTCGGTGGTGTTCTATCTGGCGCGCAAGGCGGGCAAGCACGAGGGCGCTCCGCTTTCGGCCAAACTGGCAGGAGAACAAGCATGAACGCGGAACTGTGGTTGCCGGCCGTCTTCGCCGGCCTGATGGCGATTTCGCTCTTGGCCTACGTCATCCTGGATGGCTACGACCTGGGGGTGGGCATCCTGCTGCCGCTGGGCTCGGCCGCCGAGCGCGACACCATGATCGCCAGCATCGGGCCGTTCTGGGACGCCAACGAAACCTGGCTGGTGCTGGGGGTGGGGCTGTTGCTGGTGGCCTTCCCGCTGGCGCACGGCATCATCCTGGGCGAGCTCTACCTGCCGGTGGCGCTGATGCTGCTCGGCCTGATCCTGCGCGGCGTGGCGTTCGACTTCCGCGTCAAGGCGCGTGACCCGCACCAGCCGTGGTGGAATGCGGCCTTCGCCGCGGGTTCGCTGCTGGCGGCGCTGAGCCAGGGCGTGATGCTGGGGCGCTACCTCACCGGTTTCGCTCCGGGTGCGGCGGCGTGGGGCTTCGCACTGCTGGCGGGGGCCGGTCTGGCGGCGGCCTACGCCTTGCTCGGCGCCGGCTGGCTGATCATGAAAACCTGTGGGGCGCTGCAGGCGCGCGCCATCGGCTGGGCACGCTGGGCGCTCTACGGCACCGGCATGGCGGTGCTGGCCGTCTCGATCGCCACGCCGCTGGCGAGCACGCACATCGCCGCCAAGTGGTTCGTGCTGCCGGATTTCCTGTTGCTGTTGCCGTTGCCGCTGGGCTCGCTGGCGCTGTTCGTGCTGCTCACCCTGAGCCTGCCGCGGCTGGCGCGGCGCCAGGCCGCCGGCAACGACTCCCTGTGCTGGCTGCCCTTCGCCGCGACGGTGGGCATCGTGCTGCTGTCGTTCTGGGGGCTCGCCTACAGCGTCTTTCCCGACATCGTCATCGGCCGTCTCACCCTCTGGCAGGCGGCATCGAGCCCCGAGGCGCTGCGCGTGATCCTGTGGGGCGCGGCGGTGGTGCTGCCGACCATCGTCGGCTACAGCGTGTACGCCTACCGGGTGTTCTGGGGCAAGGCGGAGGGCTTGAGTTACTCTTAGCGATGGCCCCGACGGTGTGCAACTGAGGAGGCGTTGCGCGGTATTCGTGCAAGATGGCATGGGGCACCGCCGGACAGTATGCTGATCGGCTCATGGCTTGGCTGGCCTATTCGGGCAGCGGGGTCGTGGGCCGATTTTCTATTCCTGTTCCGGAGAATGCCGATGGATGATCGCATGCCTCTCCCGTCCCCTGCTTATTGGCGCTATTGGGGCAAGACCCAGCCCGATGGCGACTACTCTCGTTCCGGGGCTAAACACAAGCTGAAGATGGGGATCTGAAGGCGGCCTCTGATTGTCACCGCCCCTCCGGGGTTCTATATGGTGATCCCCGCGCCAGCGGGGATGAACCGATCAACCGCCAGGACATGCTGTCAAGCGACACGAGGATTTGACCCCCTGGCGACATCTGGAATTGACCCCCAGGGTTAATCAACTAGTTGATGTAATCGGTTCGGCCGTCGCCTTCTGCAGCAGGCCGCTCCGTCGTTTGTCGCGTAGCCGGTAACTATCTCCCCGGATCGTGACCACCTGGCTGTGATGCAGCAGCCGATCCAGGATGGCCGTTGCCGCCACTGCGTCACCAAACACTTGGCCCCATTCCCCCACCGGGCGGTTGCTGGTGATCAGTAGGCTTGCCCGCTCATAGCGCCGCGAGACCAGCTGGAAGAACAGGTGCGCTGCAGCCGGCTCCAGCGGCAGGTAGCTCAATTCATCGACGATCAGCAGCTTGGGTTTCGATAGCTGCAACAGCTTCTCCTCCAAGCGCCCATCGGCATGCGCCTTCGTCAGTCCAGCCATCAGCGACGCAGCAGAACTGAACAGCACCGTGTAACCCCGCTCTACCGCCTCACGCCCGAGTGCTACCGCCAAATGCGTCTTGCCGACTCCGGGCGGTCCCAGCAGCAACAACGCTTGACCGTGGCCAATCCAGCGCCCGGTGGCCAAATCCCGGACCTGGCCGGGATCAATCGACGGCTGCGCATCGAAGTCGAAGCCCTCCAGCGTGCGTACACAGGGGAATCGAGCCAGCTTCATCCCCATCTGGATGCGTCGCGTATCGCGCCGGGCCACCTCTCGCTCGGCCAGGAACAGCAGCGCTTCGCGCAGTGTCATTTGGGCACGGCTCGCTTCGTCCAGCAGGCTATCCAGCTGATCCCGGATCGCCGTCAAGTGCAGCCGGGTCAACAGTTCTTCCAGTCGGTCGGGTTCGATCATCACCAGCCCCCTCCGACCAATTCCTCATACTCTGCCAGCGGGCGCAGCAAAGCGCCGCCGTGTGGCGGGACCGGCTCGGATAGCGGCGGCACGACCCCAAGCAGATGGGCGCGGTCAATTTGCCGTCCGCGACTGCCGGCCAACTCGGCGTGATGCGCTACTTCCTGGCCGGCGTAATGGACCGTCACCGTGCCTGCTCGTACAGCGACCGTGACCATCTCGCCGATCAGCCGCCAGGGCACGCTGTAGGCATTAGTATCGAGCTCGACACAGCCTTCGGCATTGACGCGACGGATCAGCTCCCGCACTTGCAGGAACGGCACTATGCCGGCAACAGGACGCAGATGCGGACGTTCGCCGTCGAACCGCTCCTTGGGCGCCATGCCGGTCGTCCCGTGGATGCGGGTATCGGCCACCTCCCGCTGCCAGCGGGTCAAGTGAGCCTCCAATGCGGCCCAGCTCTCGAATGTGTAACCGGCGATAGCATTCTTCTTCACATAGCCAACGCCGTTCTCGGTCTTGCCCTTGGTGCGCGCACGGAACGGCGCGCAGGCCTTCACGCGCACATCCCAATGCCGGCAGAACGCCTCGAAGCGGCTGTTGAAGCGGACCTGCCGGGTCTGCATGTCGTGCTCGACCACGAGGGCCTTGGCGTTATCGATCAGCAGAGTCTGCACCCGTCCACCGAAGTGCTCGAACGCCGCTTCGATACCGCCAAACCAAGCACTCTGCCGTTCGTGACGGAATGGGCAAACAAAGCCACGGCGCGAGTAGCCAAGCGTCGCCACGAACAGGTACACACGCACCAGTTCGCCACCGATCTGGATGCGCACTTGGCCGAAGTCGATCTGCATCTGCTCGCCAGGAGCAGTCTCGAACCGGATCGTCGCTCGCCGGCTGGCTTCAAGCTCCTGCCGATATGGCCGGCAGGCGCGTTCAACGGTGCGCAGGCTGGTGGCAATACCGTGTTCCTTAGCCAGNAGCTGACGCACCACGTCGCAGTTGCCCTTGTGCGTTAGAAACTGCTCACGTAGCCAGGCCTCGTGCCCGGTGAGCACGCCGCTGCGTTGCGGCTGCTGGTATGGCACCGGGCCGCCGGCACGCAAATAGTGCCGCACGGTATTTCGGGCGATTCCCAGCGTCTTGGCAATCCGCTTCGCCCCCCAGCCGGATTGCCCCAGTCGAACGATTGCCGTTACTGCTTCCGGCTCCAACATCTCCCGTACTCCACAAACCTCACGGGGTACAGGATGACTCGCTGAATACTGCGTTTCCAACGACTGCCTCCTTGCAAACAAGGGGGTCAGTTCTTCGTGTCGCTAGGGGGTCAATTTACGATGTCGCCTGACACATGCAGATCATCGACTAGTGATCCCCACATCAGCGGGGAAGGTCGTACATCAATATACTATGGAGTCTATTCCGGGCCGTATTGATAGCATGTCTTTCTAAAACATATTGTTTTTTAAACTTTAAATTAAATTTAAAATTGTAGGCATCCATCTGCAAAGATATTGATCTAGAATATCTGCCTTGGACCCGGCCCGTGCCGGTGAAAACCCACATCAAAATAGCCAAAAATCCTTATTGCAAGGGGCATCAACATGCATTCCGGACCTCATGCTGGGCAGGCCGGCTCTATTCCGCTGCAGGCAACCCACCTCGATCCCTTATTGGACTGCCTGTTTGCTTTAGCCCGTTCCTACGGCATCAACGCGACCCGTGAATCGCTGGTGGCAGGTATTCCGCTACAGAACAATCGTCTTTCGCCGTCGATGTTTTCCCGCTCGGCACGCCGCATCGGCCTGTCGTCGCGGGTGGTGCGGCAGCCTCTGGAAAAGTTGCGCGAGGCCCTGCTGCCCGCGGTGCTGCTGCTCAAGGGCGACGAGGCCTGCATTCTGCGCGGCATCGACCAGCACAGCGGGCTGGCCAAGATCAGCTTCCCGGAGTTGACCGAGTCCGAGATCGAGATGCCGATCGCGGAACTGGCCGAGAAGTACGCCGGGGTGGCCATTTTTGTCCGGCCCCGTTTCCGCTACGAGCGCCGGGCGCCGGAGTTGGGGGAGATCCGTTCGCGTCATTGGTTCTGGCAGACTGTCTACGGCGGCTGGCCGCTGTACCGCGACGCCATGCTGGCGGCGTTGCTGATCAATGTCTTCGCCCTGGTCACGCCGCTGGTGTCGATGAACGTGTATGACCGGGTCGTGCCCAACATGGCCACGGATACGCTGTGGGTGCTGGCCATCGGTGCCTTGCTGGCGCTGGTCTTCGATTTCGGGCTGAAGATGGCGCGGGCGTTTCTCATCGATCAGGCCAGCAAACGGGTGGACGTCACGCTGTCCACGCTGATCATGGAGCGGGTGCTGGGCATCCGCATGGAGGCCCGCCCGGCCTCGGTCGGGGCGTTTTCGTCCAACCTGCGCGCCTTCGAAACCATACGCGACTTCATCGCGTCGGCGTCGGTCACCGCGCTGATCGATCTGCCCTTTGTGCTGATCTTCCTGCTGGTGGTGCTGTGGATTGCGCCCATCCTGAGCGTCCCGATGATCGTCGGGGCACTGGTCATGGTGGTGTTTGCGCTGATGATCCAGGAAAAGATGCAGACGCTGGCGGAGGCGACGCTCAGGGCCTCGGCGCAGCGCAATGCCCAGTTGGTGGAGAACCTGGCGGGGCTGGAGACGATCAAGGTGCTGGCGGCGGAGGGGCAGCAGCAGGGGCAGTGGGAGCAGGCCACGCTGTTTCTGGCCCAGGTCGGGGCTCGGTTCAAACTGCTGGCGGCGTCGGCCAACCATTTTTCCGGCTTCGTGCAGCAGGTGGTGTCGATCTGCATGCTGGTGCTCGGGGTCTACGAGATCATGGCCGGCAATACCAGCCAGGGCGGGGTGATCGCGGCGGTGATGCTGTCGGGCCGGGCCATGGCGCCGATGGGGCAGGTCGTCGGTCTGCTGACGCAATACCACAATGCCAAGACCTCGCTCTCGTCGCTGGATGGCTTCATGAAGATGCCGGTGGAGCGCGAGCACGAGGCGAATTTCTTCCATCGCACCAGCTTCCGCGGGGGCATCGAGTTCCACAACGTCTCGTTCTCCTACCCCGACAACCCGATGATTGCCTTGCGCAACGTCTCGTTCAAGATCAAGCCGGGTGAGCGTGTTGCCATCATCGGCCGGGTGGGGTCCGGCAAGTCGACGATCCAGAAGCTGATTCTCGGGCTGTTCCAGCCGACGGAGGGCTCAGTGCGCATCGACGGCATCGACCTCAACCAGGTCGACCCGGCCGAATTGCGCCGCCACGTCGGTTACGTGCAGCAGGATTCGGTGCTGTTCTACGGCACGCTGCGGCAGAACATCACCATGGGCGCGCCGTTCGCGCACGATGCCAGCGTGGCGGCGGCGGCCGAGCTGGCGGGCCTGTCCGAGTTCATCAACAGCCACCCGCAGGGCTTCGACATGATCATCGGCGAGCGCGGCGAGTCGCTCTCGGGCGGGCAACGCAAGGCGGTGACCATCGCCCGCGCGCTGCTCAACGCGCCGCCCATCCTGCTGCTGGATGAGCCGACCAGCAACATGGACAACAGCACCGAGGCCCAGATCAAGCAGATGCTGAGCAATGTCATGCAGGGCAAGACCATGGTGTTGATCACCCATCACAACGCGCTGCTGGATCTGGTGGACCGGCTGATCGTGATCGACAACGGCACCGTGGTGGCCGATGGTCCGAAGGAGGCGGTGATCGAAGCGCTGCAGCAGGGCAAAGTGGGGAGGGCGGGCTGATGAGAACTTCGTGGAAAGATCGATTTAAGGCCTGGGTCCGGAGTGGCCAGGCCAGGACCGCGCCGTATTGGGAACGCTTGATGGACTGGGCCGCCGCGCGCGACCTGGAGAGCCGGCAGGATTTCATCGCCGACGCCGATTGGGCCATTCTGGAACAGCATCCGGCGCGGCCACGCGTCTTCATCTGGGCACTCGGCATCATGTTGCTGGTGGCCTTGATCTGGGCCGGCTTCTCCAAGGTCGACGAGGTGGCGCGCGGCGAGGGCAAGGTGGTGCCGCTGTCCCAGAACCAGCATATCCAGAGCCTGGACGGCGGCGTGGTGTCGCAGATCCTGGTGAAGGAGGGGCAGGTGGTGCAGAAGGGGCAGCTGCTGCTCAAGATCGACAACACCCGTTTCGTGTCGTCGCTCAATGAGAACCAGGCGCAGTACCTGGCCTTGCAGGGCAAGGCGGCGCGGCTGCGCGCCATCGCCAACGGCAAGCCGCTGGAGTTGCCGAAGGAGGTCGTCGAGCAGGCGCCGGACATCGCCAAGCAGGAAATGGAGCTGTACCAGTCGAAGCGGCTGGAGCTGGAGACCAACCTGTCGATCGCCCGTCAGCAATTGGCGCAGCGCACCCAGGAGCTCAATGAGGTCAAGGCGCGCCGTGCCCAGGCTCAGCAGGGCTACGAACTCACGGCCAAGGAGCTGGCGGTGACCCGGCCGCTGAAGGAGTCGGGGGCGGTGTCGGACGTCGACTTGCTCAGGCTGCAGCGGGATGTGTCGCGCTACCAGGGCGAGCGCGACATGGCCAGTGCCCAGATTCCCAAGATCCAGGCGGCGATTTCGGAGGCCAGCCGCAAGATCGACGAGGTCGAGCTGACCTTCCGCAACCTCGCCAGCGCCGAACTCTCCGATACCATGGCCAAGATCAACAGCCTGTCCGCCGGCAGTTCCGGCCTGGCCGACAAGGTGAAGATGTCGGAGATCCGCTCGCCGGTGAAAGGCGAGATCAAGCGCCTGTTCGTCAACACCCTGGGCGGGGTGGTGCAGCCGGGCAAGGACATCCTGGAGATCGTGCCGCTGGAAGATTCCCTGTTGGTCGAGGCGCGCGTGTCGCCGCGGGATATCGCCTTCCTGCGCCCCGGCCAGCAGGCCAATGTGCGCTTCACCGCCTACGATTACACCATCTATGGCGGGATGGAGGGGGTGCTGCAGGAAATCGGCGCCGATACGGTGACCGACGACAAGGGCAACGCCTTCTACATCGTGCGGGTGAGAACCAATGCGGGGATGCTGGGCGAACAGAAACTGCCGATCATCCCGGGCATGGTGGCTCAGGTGGACATCATGACCGGCAAGAAGAGCATTCTGTCCTACTTGCTCAAGCCGGTGCTGCGCGCCAAAGCGAATGCCTTGACGGAGCGATGACGACGATGAACCTGGTTTTCATGACGGCCAGCCGGGCGCTGGCCGACTACTGGGCCGGTGTCTTCGAGTCGCGCGACGCCATCCACGTGGACAGCCTTGCCAGCTTGCTTGAGCGCCCGATCGCGGCGGAGAGCCTGGTGTTGCTCGATCTGGCCACCGACGCGGAACTCGCTCAGCAGATCGAAACGCACCAGGTGTGCGAGCAGTATCGGGTGCTGGCGCTGTCTTCCAGTCCCTCCAACAGCGAAGGCATGATTTGGCTGCAGTTGGGGGCTGCGGGCTACGCCCATGCCTTGAGTACCTCCGATGTGCTGAAACAGGTGGCCGGCACCATCCAGTCGGGCGGGATTTGGGTAGGCCGCAGCATCATGCAGCAGATGTGCGCGCGTTTCGGCCAACTGAGCTCGGCGCCGAGCCAGACCCGTGCCTGGGCGGAACGCCTGTCCCCGCGGGAGACCGAGGTGGTCGAGGCGCTCAAGCGCGGGTTGTCCAACAAGGAAATTGCCCGGCAGCTGGATATCTCCGAACGCACCGTCAAGGCCCGTCTCACCTCGGTCTTCCAGAAATTCGGCGTGGAAGACCGGCTGCAGCTGTTGCTCAAGCTGACCACCGTCTAGCCGTTTTCTCCGCGGCGGATTCCGACCGGGGTCCGCCCGTCATTTTCTGCCCTTCCGTACACTGTTGCCCTATTGGTGGCGCGGTTATCCTCGGCACCATGACAATTGTATTGCCAGGAGCCGTCCGTAATGAATGAGTCGTCCGCCATCCAGGGTAAAGTTCTTGCCGTCCACGGCATCGTAAAAGTCATCGACGCCAGCGGGCATGAGCGTGTGCTCAAGGCCGGCGATGTCATCCGTCCGGGCGAGCGCGTCGTGCTGCAGGACGGTGCCAGCCTGAGCCTTGAACGGGCGGGGGGCGAAGTGGTGGCGGTGGACGGTCCGCGGGAGCTGACGTTGACCGAAGAAACCATCGTTCCCCAGGCGATCGACAAGACCGAAGCGGCGATTGCCAAGCTGGAGCCCGAAGCGCAACGCGTGCTGGCGGCGTTGGAGGCGGGCCAGGATCCGTTGGAGCAATTGGAGCCGGCCGCTGCGGGTCTCACCGGCGCTGGATCGGAAGAGAGCGGGAGCTCGTTCATCCGCTTGGCGCGCGTCAGCGAATCGCTTGTTGCGCCGGATATCGTTTCCGAAACTGTGGATAACACGACGGTCAACAGCGTGACTTCTGCCGACGATGCCAACACCGCCGCGGCCACGACAGCCAACACGGCAGGCGTGACGGACACAACGGCGCCGAGCGTGACGATCGACTTCGCCGCCGACGCCCTCAAGGCCGGCGAGACCAGCACCGTCACCTTCACCTTCAGCGAAGCGGTTACCGGCTTCAGCAATGCCGACCTCACGGTCGACGGCGGTACGCTGAGCGATGTCAGCAGCGCCGACGGCGGCCAGACCTGGACCGCCACCTTCACCCCGGCGGCTGGTTACACCGGCACCGCCAGCGTGACGGTGGCGAGCGGCAGCTACACCGACCTGGCCGGCAATACCGGCACGGGCGGCAGCGACAGCGCGGCGGTCGATACCCTGGCACCGGTGGCCGCCATCGCCGTTGACGCCATCACCGCCGACAACATCGTCAACGCCGCCGAAGCGGGTGGAGACGTGACCGTCACCGGCACCGTGAGCGGGGAATTCCAGGCCGGCGACGCCGTCACCCTGACGGTGAACGGCCAGTCCTATGCCACCACCGTCGATGCCGATGGCAAGTACAGCGTGGCCATTGCCGGCCGCGACTTGGCGGCCGACTCGAGCATCGATGCCCAGGTCGTCGCCACCGACGCGGCCGGCAATAGCTCTACGGCGAACAGCGTGCATAGCTACGGTGTCGACACCACGGCCCCTAGCGTCAAGATCGACTTCGCCGCCGACGCCCTCAAGGCCGGCGAGACCAGCACCGTCACCTTCACCTTCAGCGAAGCGGTCACCGGCTTCAGCAATGCCGACCTCACGGTCGACGGTGGCACGCTGAGCGACGTCAGCAGCAGCGACGGCGGCCAGACCTGGACCGCCACCTTCACCCCGACGGCCGGCTACACCGGCACCGCCAGCGTGACGGTGGCGAGCGGCAGCTATACCGACCTCGCCGGAAATGCCGGCACCGGCGGCAGCGACAGCGCAGCGGTCGATACTGTCGCTCCGGTAGCGCAGATCGCCGTCGACGCCATCACCGCCGACAACATCGTCAACGCCGCCGAAGCCGGCGGCGACGTCACCGTCACCGGTACGGTCACGGGCGAGTTCCGCAGCGGCGACGCCGTCACCCTGACGGTGAACGGCCAGGCCTACGCCACCACCGTCGATGCCGACGGCCGCTACAGCGTGGCCATCGCCGGCCGCGACCTCGCCGCCGACAGCACCATCGACGCCCAGGTGGTCGCCACCGACGCGGCCGGCAACCGCGTCACCGCCACGACCGTGCACAGCCATGGCGTCGACACCACCATTGCCGCGACCATCGCCGTCGACGCCATCACTGCCGACAACATCGTCAACGCCGCCGAAGCGGGGGGCGACGTCACCGTCACCGGCACCGTGAGCGGGGAATACCAGAGCGGCGACGCCGTCACCCTGACGGTGAATGGCCAGGCCTACGCCACCACCGTCGATGCCGACGGCCGCTACAGCGTGGCCATCGCCGGCGGTGACTTGGCGGCCGACAGCACCATCGACGCCCAGGTGGTCGCCACCGACGCGGCCGGCAACCGTGTCACCGCCACGACCGTGCACAGCCACGGCGTCGACACCACCATCGCCGCCAGCATCGCCATCGACCCGATCACCGCCGACAACACCCTGAACCAGGCCGAAGTGGGCGGCGACCGCGTCACCGTCACCGGCACGGTGGGCGGCGACGTCCAGATCGGCGACACTGTCACCCTGACTGTCGGCGGCGCCGACTACCACGGGCAGGTCGAAGACCTGGGCAACGGCCAGTTGGGCTACCGCATCGGCGTCGGCAGCGGCGACCTGGCCGGCAGCACCACCATTCAGGCCAGCGTCACCACCAGCGATGCGGCGGGCAACCGTGCCAGCGCCAACGCCGACCGCAACTACACTGTTGACGCCACCGCTCCGGTAGCGCAGATCGCCGTCGACGCCATCACCGCCGACAACATCGTCAACGCCGCCGAAGCCGGCGGCGACGTCACCGTCACCGGCACCGTGAGCGGGGAATACCAGAGCGGCGACGCCGTCACCCTGACGGTGAACGGCCAGGCTTACGCCACCACCGTCGATGCCGACGGCCAGTACAGTGTGGCCATCGCCGGCCGCGACCTCGCGGCCGACAGCACCATCGACGCCCAGGTCGTCGCCAGCGACGCGGCCGGCAACCGTGTCACCGCCACGACCGTGCACAGCCACGGTGTCGACACCACGATCACCGCCAGCATCACCATCGACCCGATTACCGCCGACAACACCCTGAACCAGGCCGAAGTGGGCGGCGACCTCGTCACCGTCACCGGTACGGTGGGCGGCGACGTCCAGATCGGCGACACTGTCACCCTGACTGTCGGCGGCGCCGACTACCACGGGCAGGTCGAAGACCTGGGCAACGGCCAGTTGGGCTACCGCATCGACGTCGGCAGCGGCGACCTGGCCGGCAGCACCACCATCCAGGCCAGCGTCACCACCAGCGATGCGGCCGGCAACCGCGCCAGCGCCAATGCCGACCGCTCCTACACCGTTGACGCCATTGCGCCGACCGTGACGGTCGACATCGCCGCCGACGCCCTCAAGGCTGGCGAAACCAGCACCGTTACCTTCACCTTCAGCGAAGCGGTTACCGGCTTCAACAATGCCGACCTCACGGTCGACGGTGGCACGCTGAGCGACGTCAGCAGCAGCGACGGCGGCAAGACCTGGACCGCCACCTTCACCCCGACGGCCGGCTACACCGGCACCGCCAGCGTCACGGTGCTGGGCGGCAGCTACACCGACCTCGCCGGCAATGAAGGCCGGGGCGGCCGCGACAGCGCCACCGTCGACACCGCCGCGCCGGGCGTCAAGGTCGACATCGCCGCCGACGCCCTCAAGGCCGGCGAGACCAGCACCGTCACCTTCACCTTCAGCGAAGCGGTCACCAGCTTCAGCAATGCCGACCTCACGGTCGACGGTGGCACGCTGAGCGACGTCAGCAGCAGCGACGGCGGCCAGACCTGGACCGCCACCTTCACCCCGACGGCCGGCTACACCGGCACCGCCAGCGTGACGGTGGCGAGCGGCAGCTATACCGACCTCGCCGGCAATGCCGGCACGGGCGGCAGCGACCGTGCGGCGGTCGACACCACCGCGCCGGTGGCCCAGATTGCCGTCGACGCCATCACCGCCGACAACATCGTCAACGCCGCCGAGGCCGGCGGCGACGTCACCGTCACCGGTACGGTCACTGGCGAGTTCCGCAGCGGCGACGCCGTCACCCTGACGGTGAACGGCCAGGCCTACGCCACCACCGTGGACGCCGACGGCCGCTACAGCGTGGCCATCGCCGGCCGCGACCTCGCCGCCGACAGCACCATCGACGCCCAGGTGGTCGCCACCGACGTGGCCGGCAACCGCGTCACCGCCACGACCGTGCACAGCCATGGCGTCGACACCACCATTGCCGCGACCATCGCCGTCGACGCCATCACTGCCGACAACATCGTCAACGCCGCCGAAGCGGGGGGCGACGTCACCGTCACCGGCACCGTGAGCGGCGACTACCAGGCCGGTGACGCCGTCACCCTGACGGTGAACGGCCAGGACTACCACACCACCGTGGGCGCCGACGGCCAGTACCGCGTCGCCGTCAAAGGCAGCGACCTCGCGGCCGACAGCAACGTGCACGCCAGCGTGCTCGCCCACGACGCCGCCGGCAACAGCGCCACGGCCAGCACCGACCACGGCTACGGTGTCGACACCGCGATCACCGCCAGCATCACCATCGACCCGATCACCGCCGACAACACCCTGAACAGCCAGGAGCTGGGGGGCGACCGCGTCACCGTCAGCGGCACGGTGGGCGGCGACGTCCAGCTCGGCGACACCGTCACCCTGACCGTCGGCGGGTCCAGCTACCAGGGCCAGGTCGAAGACCTGGGCAACGGCCAGCTGGGCTACCGCATCGGCGTCGGCAGCGGCGACCTGGCCGGCAGCACCGCCATCCAGGCCAGCGTCACCACCCGCGATGCCGCGCACAACAGCGCCACCGCCACGGCCGACCGCAGCTACAGCGTCGACACCGCCGGCCCGAGCGTCACGGTCGACATCGCAGCGGACGCCCTCAAGAGCGGCGAAACCAGCACCGTTACCTTCACCTTCAGCGAAGCGGTCACCGGCTTCAGCAACGCCGACCTCACCGTCGACGGCGGCACGCTGAGCGACGTCAGCAGCGCCGACGGCGGCCAGACCTGGACGGCCACCTTCACCCCGGCGGCCGGCTACACCGGCAGCGCCAGCGTGGCGGTGGCGAACGCCAGCTACACCGACCTCGCCGGCAACGCCGGCAGCGGCGGCCGCGACACCGCGGCGGTCGACACCGCCGGCCCGAGCGTCACGGTCGACATCGCGGCGGACGCCCTCAAGAGCGGCGAGACCAGCACCGTCACCTTCACCTTCAGCGAAGCGGTCACCGGCTTCAGCAACGCCGACCTCACCGTCGACGGCGGCACGCTGAGCGACGTCAGCAGCGCCGACGGCGGCCAGACCTGGACGGCCACCTTCTCCCCGGCGGCGGGTTATGCCGGTCCGGTCGGCGTGACGGTGGCGGGGGGCAGCTACACCGACCTCGCCGGCAATGCCGGTACGGGCGGCAGCGACCATGCCGCCGTGAATGCGCTGCCGGGTGCGGCTGCGGTTTCGGCCTCCGGCAATGAGGACACTCCGATTACTGTGTCCTTGCAAGGGACGGATGCGGAAGATGGCGCAGTAGGCCAGTTCCAGATCGATTCCTTGCCGGCCAACGGCACGCTGTACAGCGATATCGCCATGACGCAGCAGGTCAGCGCGGGCAGCACGGTGAGCGATACCTTGTACTTCAAGCCCGATGCCAACTGGAGCGGGGATTCCTCCTTCACCTACAAGGCGGTGGATAGCCTGGGCGAGGTATCGGCGACAGCCGCGACCGCCAGCATCCATGTGGAAGCGGTGGCGGATGCGCCCAATTTGAGTGCGGCAGGAAGTTCGTCCTTCACCACTGTTGATTTCACCAATTCGGCCACCGGTATGGCGGTTAGCGTCGCGAGCGTGGGGGATGGTCAATGGCATACCGGCAATGCCGGGAATCAGGTCGAGGTCTATGAGGCTTCGGTGTATGGTGTATCGGGTGGTAGCAACAAGGTGCTCGAGCTGGAGCGGAATACCGGTGATGCCTCCAACCTCTACCATGACTTCACGGTCAAGGCCGGTGAAACGTACCACGTGGAACTGGACTATGCGCCGCGGTCGGGCTCGGAAAGCTCGTCGGGGGTGAGGGTGTACTGGAACGGCCAGTTGGTGACGACTCTGAGCGGAAGCAGCGCTACCTGGCAGCATATCTCGCTTGATCTGCCGGTCACCGCTGACGGTACCTCGCGGCTGGAGTTCAAAGCCACCGACAGCAACTCGTATGGCGGGTTGCTCGACAATATTTCGGTGGTCAGCAAAGTGAATACCGGTTTTGAGGATAGCTGGATTCGCCTCTCCAGCCTGACGTCGTCGCTTAACGACACCGATGGCTCCGAAACCCTGTCCCTCCAGATCACCGGCCTGCCGGCCGGCACCGTGCTCAAGGACGGCGACGGCGCTTCGGCCCACACGGTCACCGTGGGAAACAATGGCATCGCGGATATCACCGGCTGGAATACCGCCAATCTGCAACTGCTGCCGGTGACCGATTTCAACGGCACCCTGTCGTTGAACGTGGTGGCGACGGCGACGGAAGCGTCGAACCACAGCACGGCCACGACCACTGTGCCGCTGACGGTGACCGTGCTGGCGGCGCCGGACGGCGTGGCCGACACCTACCAAGTGGTCGAGGGCACTGCCAATGCCTTGGCGATGGTTCTGAGCAACGACGCCGACGCAACCGGTGCCGTGGTGGCACAGGTGGCGACCGATGCCACCGGCAGCGGAGCGCTGACGGTCGGCAGCTCGGTGACCCTCACGACCACGCTGGGCGGCAAGGTGGTGATGTACGCCGACGGTCACTTCCAGTACACCGCGCCGGTCCTGTCGCACACCAGTGCCGATACGCCGACGGACAGCTTCTATTACCAGGCCTCGGCGGGTGGCGCGTCCAGCACCTGGACCAAGGTTTCCATTGGGGTAACGGATACCAGCCCGGTGGCCGGCAGCGATGCGGCGGCCGTGAGATTCCTGGGGAGCGTCAGCGGCAATCTGCTGAGCAACGACGCCGTGGGGGCCGATGCCACGACGCTGACCAAGATCAACGGCAACAGCCTCAGCTTCGGCGCAGACGGCTGGGCGCATGTGACCACCGCCAACGGCACGCTGGACGTCAAGGCCGACGGCACCTACCAGTACACCTCGTCCGTGTCCGCCAGCGTCAACCTGACGACGGGCCAGGTGAGCGGCGGCACCACCGCCGGCCAGGCGTGGGATGCTTACGGCTTTACCTCGGCTCCAGTGACGGCAAGCGGAATGCTTCGCACCAGCCTCCTGACCGATGCGGCACACGACGCGGTGGTGTTGTCGGGCGGGGCCGGATCGGGCAAGGACGGTCTTGGCGTCAAGATCAGCGGCAACTCCAACGTTATCGACAATGGCGAGGTGCTGGTCGTGCACCTGGCCGAGCAGTCCCTGCACGCGGTGGCGACCATTGCCCAGTTCAACTACGCGCAGTCCACGACCGGTATCTGGACGGCCTACGATGCGCAGGGCAATCAGGTCGGCACCGGTACTTTCCACGGCATCGATTCGAGCGGCGGGGTGTTCACGGTGGACATTTCGACCAGCTCTGCCGCGAGCTACGTGTCGTTCACGTTTGCCGCCGGTAGCACTAGCAACCAGGGCTACGTGGTGCAGGCCCTCACCTATGACCGCCTCCCCGCCAACCATAGCGACCAGATCAGTTACCAGATCACCGATGCGGATGGCGATGTGTCGTCCTCAGTGTTGACGGTGACCCCGGACACGGTCGGTCAAGACATTCGCGGCACGGGCAGCGGCAACTATATCTTCGGCTCCAGCGGAAACGACACTCTGCACGGTTTGGGTGGCAACGATACGATCGTTGGCGGTAGCGGCAACGACTGGATCGAAGGCGGGGCTGGTGATGACACGCTGACCGGTGACAGCACGTTTGCCAGTAGCGTGGGTATCGACACCTTCAAGTGGTCCCTGGCGGACGCCGGTACGGTGGGCTCCCCGGCCAAAGACACCATCACCGACTTCCAGACGGGCTCCACCGGTGACGTGCTGGATCTGCGCGATCTGCTGCAAGGCGAGCATGCCACCGGGACGTCGAACCTGACCAACTACCTGCACTTCGAACTGCAGGGCAGCAGTACAGTGGTGCACGTCAGCCATACCGGCGGGTATGCTGGTGGGTTCAATGCCGGGCAGGACACGCAGCAGATCACCCTGCAGAACGTGGACGTGACTAATCACATGACCCTGAGCGATCAGCAGATCCTGCAGAATCTGCTGAACAACGGGAAACTGATTACCGATTGATCCGGTGGCGTAGCGAAAAAGCCGGCAGCGTAATGGCGCTGTCGGCTTTTTTATTGATGGTCAAGAAAATGCCCCATCTCCCTGGGGACAGATGGGGCTGCCTGTTGCCGCTGGATAGGTTAAGCGATGGCCGGTCCGGTCAGGCTGTGGACGCCCAGCTCGATCAGTGTCCGGGCCTCGTCGTGGCTGGCGATGCCCTTGGCTTCCAGCTGAACGCCCATCAGCGAGGTCATCTGCAGCAGGCCGCGCAGCAGGGCCTGGCGGCCTTCGTCCTGATGGATGTTGCGGGTCAGGGCGTTGTCGAGCACCAGGTAGGCGATGCCCGCCTCGTGAATGCGCGCGACCAGTTCCAGGTCGTGTCCCTGGATCTCCACGGCGATGCGCTGGCCTGCCGCGCGCAGGCTGCGGCTGAAGGCCAGGAACGGCTCCCAGTACTCGTTCAGGCCGGTCTCGTGAAATTCGAAGGTGACCTTGCGTTCCGGGTGCTGCTTGAGCAACTGCTGGACCTGGCCGAGGAAAGCGTCATGCCCCAGCGAGGCCGGCGAGAAGTTGACGGCCAGCGCGCCGGCGGGTCCGCGTTCCAGCGCGATCGTCAGCGCGGCGAGATCCAGCAGGTGGGTCAGCCCGAGCCGCAGGGCGTGGGAGACCAGGCGTAGCGCGCTCATCGGTGGGGTGTCGGCGATTTCCGGGCGATAGAGCATGCCTTCATGCCACAGGATGTGATGGTCGGCACTGCGCACCGGATACCAGCGCAAGGCGAGCTGTTGGTCGCGGCAGGCGCTTTCGATCAGCTGGCGCCAGTTCAGGTCGCTGGCCTGGGTGGGGGTGAACACGGTGGTTTCCTCCCGTTTCCAGGTATTGGGTACCTGTGCCTCGGCTTGCGCCAGCACGTCGCTGGCCCGTCCCAGTACCTGGGTCAGGCTGTCTCCGGTGCTGAAAGCGGTGACGCCGATATGGCCGACGCCCATGGTATCGGTCAGGTCCATCGCCTGGTACAGCGGCCACTGGGCGCACAGCTCGTTGGCCAGTTGCAGGGCTTCGCGTTCGGACAGCTCGGGGCAGAGCAGGGCAAAGTCGGCACCGCGCAGGCGGGCCGCCAGCCCGCCCGGGGTGCGCTGGCCGTGCTGTTTCAGGTCGTCGGCCAGCCGGCGCAGCAGGGCGTCTGCCTTGCGCCCTCCCAGGCGCTGGTTGAGCTCGGCGAGCCCGGCCACGCGGATCAGCAGCAGGTAGCCGCTGACCGGCTCGTCCGCGTCGCCCAGCAGGGCGGTCAGGCGCTGGTCGAAGGCGTCGCGGTTGGGCAGGCCGGTGGTCGGGTCGGTCAGCTTCTCCTTGCGCAGCCGTTCCAGTTCGTCCTTGAGCCCCAGCAGATAGCTTTGCAGGCGCTCCACCATGGTGTTCATGGCGTGTGCCACGTCGGCCAGCTCCGGGATGCTGGGAATGGCGATGCGCAGGAAGCGCTGTTCGCTGATGGCATGGGCCTGATCCACCACGGTGCCCAGCTGGCGGCGCAGGCTGCGGATGTCGAGAAAGCCCAGGAGGCCGGCCAGGAGCCCGGTGGCCAGCAGCCACAGCACGGTCTGCACGGCGCCGAGCCAGAGCGAGCTGTAGGCGTAGCCCGGGTGGGAGATGACCACGACGCGGCCAGCCTGCAGCCAGCCGCTGTTGACCAGAGCCCGCCCCGGTGCCGGAGCCAGCGGCAGCAGGCGATGGAACCAGCCGGGGGTGTCTTCCAGGCCGTCGATGTTCTTGCGCGCCACCTTGGGCCGTCCGGCCGTGTCCTCCCAGCGGATCTGGACAAAGTGCCCCTGGTCGAAGGCGGCATTGATCAGGGTCTCGGCCATGACCGGCTCCGCCTTGTACTGGGTCAGCATCAGGGCCAGCGCATTGGCGGTGTCGGCGTTCTGGGCGGTCAGCTGTTGTTCCAGGTAGCTGCGGGCGTTGAGCAGGTTGGCCACCAAGGCCCCGCCTATCGACAGGAAAGCCAGCATCAGCAACAGCAACCACAAACGTTGTACCAGGGAGAGTTTGGTCATGGTGACGGATCAAGTGAGCGTTATCAGAGGATAAAGCCTTCGGCTTTCATTTTGTCCAGCAACTGCTTCCAGCGGGTCAGCCGGCTGACGTTGTTGTTCTGCGTCGTGCCGACCCAGATGCTTTCCATGTTGAAGCTGAATACCGGAATCAGGTCCGGCCGTTGCGAGGCCGGCAGGATGGAGGTGACGAGGTTGTCCAGAACCAGCGGCTCGACATCGGGAGCAGGGTAATAGGCCAGGACCATGTGCGCCTGGGTAACGTTGCTGGCGGGGCCGCCAATGCGGGCCTTGACGTAGGTCAGCCGGATTTTGTCCGGATCGACCCCCAGCAGCCTCAGCGACACGTATTTGCCGATCACGAAGCTCTTGCAGTCCCCGGCACCCTTGCTGAAGGTCTCCAGCGGCGTGGGCCAGTAGTCTTCCTGTTTCCAGACCACCTTGTCTTCCGCGTAGGCGATGCGCCGGTTGAAAAAGGCGTTCACTTCCTTGAGCTGGGCCGCCTCCGGGCTCGTGCCCAGTGTGTTGAGCAGGTCCTGCCACTCCCGGAACAGTTTTTGCGCCTGCGGCCCGTAACGGGCCACGGCCTGTTGGGAGGGGAGGCTGCGGCCGACGACGGCCAGGCAGAGCAGGGCGAGCAGCAGTCCGGCCAGCACCCGTCGTACACAGCGGGTCATCGACTTTGAGGTGCCGAGGCTACCGAAGGAAGCCCACGGAAAAGGGAGCGGCTGGGCCATGAGTCCTACGGTAGGTTAAGAAATGTTCGCCACAAGAAAATTGCCAATGGTATAATTTTTCTATTAACAGTATTGTTAATGATTGTTTAATAAAATCTGCTCAATTAAATAGTTTGCATCTTACACGAGGTCGTTCAATGTCGAACAAATATCCCGTTCTGAGGATATCGATCGCTCTGGCTCTTGCCTGCGCGGTGTCGCACCAGGCACTGGCCATCGAACTGAAAGACGCGGTTGAGAAAGCTATCGTCAACAACCCGGAAGTCCGTCTCAAATGGCACCAGTTCCGCGGGGCGGGAGAAGACGTGGGAGTGGGGCGCGCCGGCTTTCTGCCGTCGGTCGACCTGAGCTACGAAGCCACCCGGCAGCGCTTCGATTACGCCCCGTCGTCGACCAGCGACCAGCGCTATACCACGCGCGGCTGGACGGCCACGCTGACGCAGAACCTGTTCCAGGGCTTCCAGACCTACAATACCGTCAAGCAACTGGGCTATGACCAGCAGGCGCGCTACTTCGATTTCCTGGAGGCCTCGGAAAGCATGGCGCTGCAGGTGACGCAGGCCTATGCCGACGTGCTGCGGTATCGCCAACTGGTGGAGTTCGCCCAGGAAAACTACGCCACCCACAAAGGCATCTACGACCAGATCCAGAAGAAGGTGCAGGCCGGGGCCGGACGGCGCGTGGACTTCGAGCAGGCCGCCGGCCGCCTCGCGCTGGCCGAGTCGAACCTGATCACGGAAACCTCCAATCTGCACGACGTCTCGGTGCGCTACTCCCGGCTGGTCGGCATCGAACCGCCGGCACAACTGTCGCCGCTGCCGGGCTGGCAGACAGCCCTGCCCAAGGGGCCGGATCTGCTGGCCAGCGCCGTGGGGCGCAGTCCGGCCTACCTGAGCGCCCTGTCCACCGTCCGCTCCGCCCGTTCCGAGGTGAGTGCACGGCGCGGCGCTTTCTCGCCGACGCTGGACCTCAGGGCCAGCAAGGGCTACACCAACGACTACGAGGATATCTCGGGGCAGACCCGGCGTTCCTCGGTGGGCCTGGTGTTCAACGTGAACCTGTTCCGCGGCGGCGCCGATCGCGCCCGGCTCGGATCCTCCGCCGAAAAGCTCAACACCACGCTCGACCTGCGCGACAAGGTGTGCCGCGACCTGCGCCAGACCGTGCGCATCGCCTACAACAACGTGGTCAAGCTGCAGGACCAGATGAACTCGCTGCGCCAGCACCAGTTGTCGACGGAAAAGGCGCGCGAAGCCTACCGCAAGCAGTTCGACATCGGCCAGCGCACCCTGCTCGACGTGCTCGACAGCGAGAACGAGCTGTACGACGCCAAGCGCGCTTACGTCAACGCCCAGATGGACCACACCACGGCGCAGGCGAGCGTGCTGGCGAACTCCGGCCGCCTTCTGGAAACCCTCCGCCTCAAGCCGATCGAGGAATACGAGACCAAGGATGGCTTGAGCGCGGAAGAACGCGGCGCCTGCGACACCGCCTACACCCCGCCGCCCGCCGTCGACGTGAACGCCATCCAGCCGCGACCGTACGTGGCGGCGACGGCCGACGTCGAACTGCCGGCGGCCGAAGCGCCCAAGCCGGCCGAGCCCGTCAAGTCCGTCAAACCGGTCAAGCCCGCCGCTAAACCGGCTAGCGCTCCCGCCAAGCCGTAAGTTGGGCGTCCCTTACGCCGTCCCCGCCAGGTTCTCGAGAAAGCGCTCCAGGATCAGGTTGGGACGGCGTCCCTTGCGCGTGACCACGGCCAGTGGAATGTCGTAGTGATAGCGCTCGGGGAGCAGGGCGCGCAGTTGGCCCTGTTCCACCCAGCGCGCCGCGTAGTGGTCGGGCAGAAAGCCGATGAAGCTGCCGGTAAGGATCAGGAAGGCGATGCCCTCACGGTCCGAGGCGGTGGCGCAGCAGTTCATTGTCTGAAGCCGCTCCTGGGCCTCGAGCGGGAGCTGGTAGCTGGGCGCGATGGCTTCGCTGCGGCTCAGCTCCCCGGTGTCGATGCCGTTGTCCGGGCGGGCGAACAGCGGGTGCTCGCGGCTGCAATAGAGCAGCGAGCGCTCCTCGTAGAGCGGATGGTATTCCAGTCCGGCCAGTGAGGTGATCTGCGGGATCACGCCGACATGCAACTGGCCGTCGAGCACTCCGCGCTCGATATCGCCCGGCGTGCTCATGCCGATATTGATGCGCACCCCCGGCCCTTGCGTGCGCAGCGCCTTCAGCGCGTGGGTGATGCGCATGTGCGGCTGGGTCACCATGTTGTTGATGATGCCGATGTTGAATTCCCCGCGCAGTTGGCGGTGCAACTGGTTGACCTCGCTGCGGAAACCTTCGATGGCGGCGAGCAGCGTCTGGCTCGCGCGCAACACCTCGCGCCCCTCGTCGGTCAGCGCGAAGCCGGCACGGCCGCGCTGACACAAACGCATCCCCAAGCGCTTTTCCAGATCCCCCATGTGCAGGCTGATGGCCGAGCGGCTGATGCCCAGCACCCCTTCGGCGGCGGCGAAGCTGCCGCACTCCACCACGGTCTTGAACAGTCGTAGCAGCCGGATATCGAAATCGCTGACCTGGGCGAGGGCGTGTGTCTTGCTCATGGTTGAGTAAAACCGAAACTGAACGTGAGAAGAATATGATTTAACTCACCATGCCAGTTGATGCAAGCTAGACACCGTTACTTCCACTTCCTGTTCCACCTTACCGTTTCAGGAGCCGTGCCATGAATTCGCCCCAGCCCGTCACGCCATCTCTCGCCACCGATCTCGACCTGCGCGCTCACTGGATGCCGTTTACCGCCAACCGTAACTTCCAGCGCGACCCGCGCCTGATCGTCGCCGCCAGCGGCAACTACCTGACCGACGCCGATGGCCGTCAGATCTACGACAGCCTGTCCGGCCTGTGGTGTTGCGGCGCTGGTCACACCCGCCAGGAAATCGCCTCTGCGGTCGCCCGGCAACTCGGCACGCTCGACTACTCCCCGGCCTTCCAGTTCGGCCACCCGCTGTCGTTCAAGCTGGCCGAAAAGGTCGCCGGCATGACCCCGGCCGGGCTCGACCACGTGTTCTTCACCAACTCCGGCTCCGAATGCGCCGACACCGCGGTCAAGATGGCACGCGCCTACTGGCGCCTGAAGGGCCAGGCCAGCAAGACCAAGCTGATCGGCCGGGCGCGCGGCTACCACGGCGTCAACATCGCCGGCACCAGCCTGGGCGGCATCAATGGCAACCGCAAGGCCTACGGCTCGCTGCTCGACGTCGACCACCTGCCGCACACCCTGCTGCCGCAGAACGCCTTCAGCCGCGGCTTGCCGGAGCACGGCATCGAACTGGCCGACGACCTGCTGCGCCTGATCGAACTGCACGACGCCTCCAACATCGCCGCCGTCATCGTCGAGCCGGTGGCGGGCTCGGCCGGCGTGATCGTGCCGCCGGCGGGCTACCTCCAGCGCCTGCGCCAGATTTGCGACCAGCACAACATCCTGTTGATCTTCGACGAAGTGATCACCGGCTTCGGCCGCATGGGTAAGCTGTTCGGGTCCGACTACTTCGGCGTGGTGCCGGACATCATGAACCTCGCCAAGCAGCTCACCAACGGCGCCGTGCCGATGGGCGCGGTGGTGGCGAGCAGGGAAATCTACGACACCTTCATGGGCCAGAGCCTGCCCGAATACGCGGTCGAATTCACCCAGGGCTACACCTACTCGGCGCACCCGGTGGCCTGCGCGGCGGGCCTCGCCGCACTCGACATCCTCGAGCGCGAGAACCTGGTGGCACGTGTTGCCGAACTGGCGCCGCACTTCGAGAAGGCCATTCACGGCGTCAAGGGCAGCCAGCACGTGGTGGACATCCGCAACTGCGGCCTCGCCGGTGCCATCCAGCTCGCCCCGCGCGACGGTGACGCCATCGTGCGTCCGTTCGAGGCCGCGATGAAACTGTGGCAAGCCGGTTTCTACGTGCGCTACGGCGGCGATTGCCTGCAGTTCGGCCCTCCGTTCACCAGCACCCCGGCCGAGCTCGACCGCCTGTTCGACGCAGTCGGCGAAGCGCTCAACCAGGTCGCTTGATCCTTGCCATGTGTTTTCACGGGCCGGCGGCAAAGCCGGCCCAGCCAACCGAATTCAATCAGGAAGATGCCATGACCACGCTGCAACACCTCATCAACGGCGAACTGAGCGCCGGCGGCAGCCGCAGCACCGCCGTCTACAACCCCTCCACCGGCGCCGCCATCCATCAATTGCCATTGGCGGACATCGCCACCGTGGAGACAGCCGTTGCCGCCGCCAAGGCTGCCTACCCGGCCTGGCGCAACACCCCGCCCGCCAAGCGCGCGCAAGTGATGTTCCGCTTCAAGCAACTCTTGGAAGCCAACGAGCAGCGCATCGCCCAGCTCATCAGCGAAGAGCACGGCAAGACGCTGGAAGACGCGGCCGGCGAACTGAAGCGCGGCATCGAGAACGTCGAGTACGCCTGCGGCGTGCCGGAACTGCTCAAGGGCGAATACAACCGCAACGTTGGCCCCAACATCGACGCCTGGTCCGACTTCCAGCCGCTGGGCGTGGTGGCCGGCATCACCCCGTTCAACTTCCCTGCCATGGTGCCGCTGTGGATGTACCCGCTCGCCATCGCCTGCGGCAACACCTTCATCCTCAAGCCCTCCGAGCGCGACCCGAGTTCGACACTCCTGATCGCCCAACTGCTGCACGAAGCCGGCCTGCCCAAGGGCGTGCTGAACGTGGTGCACGGCGACAAGGAAGCGGTGGATGCACTGATCGAGGCACCGGATGTGAAGGCCCTCAGCTTTGTCGGCTCCACCCCGATCGCCGAATACATCTACAGCGAGGCTACCCGGCGCGGCAAGCGCGTGCAGGCCCTGGGCGGCGCCAAGAACCACGCCGTGCTGATGCCGGATGCCGATCTCGACAACGCCGTCAGCGCGCTGATGGGCGCCGCCTACGGCTCCTGCGGCGAACGCTGCATGGCGATCTCGGTGGCGGTGTGCGTGGGCGACCAGGTGGCCGATGCCCTGGTGGGCAAGCTCACGCCGCAGATCAAGGCCCTGAAGATCGGCGCCGGCACCACCTGCGGCCTCGACATGGGCCCGCTGGTCACCGCCGCCGCCCGCGACAAGGTGGTCGGTTACATCGACGACGGTGTTGCGGCCGGTGCCGAGCTGGTGGTGGACGGCCGTGGCTACCGCGTCGCCGGCCATGAAGAGGGCTACTTCGTCGGCGGCACCCTGTTCGACCGCGTCACCCCGGAGATGCGCATCTACCAGGAAGAAATCTTCGGCCCGGTGCTGTGCGTGGTGCGCGTCAACAGCCTGGAAGAGGCCATCGCCCTGATCAACGCCCACGAATACGGCAACGGCACCTGCATCTTCACCCGCGACGGCGAGGCGGCTCGCCTGTTCGCCGACCAGATCGAAGTCGGCATGGTCGGCATCAACGTGCCGCTGCCGGTGCCGGTGGCCTACCACAGCTTCGGCGGCTGGAAGCGCTCGCTGTTCGGCGACCTGCACGCCTACGGCCCGGACGGCGTGCGCTTCTATACCCGGCGCAAGGCCATCACCCAGCGCTGGCCGCAACGCGCCAGCCACGAGGCCTCGCAGTTCGCTTTCCCCAGTTTGTAAGACCCGGTCCACACGGTGTAACTTGAGCCCAACCTCGGTTGGGCTTCTTTTTGGGCGCGCGGCTAGCGGCGGTAACGCTCCGGATCGAGACCATGCCGGTGCAGCTTGTCGTACAGCGTCTTGCGCGGCAGTTGCAGCAGTTCGGCAGCCTTGATCACCTGGCCGCCGGTGCGGGACAGTGCCTCCTCGATGCAGGCTTTCTCCGCCGCTTCCACCACGGCGGCGAGCGAGGTCTCACCCCCAGCCGGCTCGGTGACGGAGGGCTCCAGCCCGTCGCCCAGTCCCAGGCAGTAGCGCTCGGCGACGTTGCGCAACTCGCGCACGTTACCCGGCCAGTCGTGGCGCTGCCAGCGTGCCAGGTCGGCCGGTGTCCACTCCGGTATCGGGCGGCCGAAACGGGCGGCGGCCTGCTGCAGGAAGTGCGCCATCAACAGCGGAATGTCGGCCTTGCGCTCGCGCAGCGGCGGCAGGTCGAGGCGGGCGACGTTGAGGCGGTAGTACATGTCGCTGCGGAAGCGCCCGGCGTCGGCCTCGGCTTTGAGGTCCGCCTTGCTCGCGGCGATCACGCGGCAATCCACCGGAATCGGCTCGTTGCCGCCCAGCCGCTCGATCACCCGCTCCTGCAGCGCCCGCAGCAGCTTGACCTGCAGCGCGAGCGGCATGCTCTCGATCTCGTCGAGGAACAGCGTGCCGCCGTGCGCCAGCTCGAACTTGCCGATGCGCCGCTTGGCGGCGCCGGTGAAGGCGCCGCTCTCGTGGCCGAAGATCTCGCTCTCGAACACGCTTTCCGGCAGCGCGCCGCAGTTGAGCGCCACGAAGCGCCCGCGCCGGCCGCTGGCGTCGTGGATGGCGCGCGCCACCACCTCCTTGCCGCAGCCGGTCTCGCCGTTGATCAGGATGTCGACTCCGGTCGGCGCCAGTGCCGCCACCAGTCGGCGCAGGTTCTGCATCGCCGGGGTCTGGCCGATCAGTGGCGAATCACCGCCGGCTTGCAACTGCTCACGCAGGCGGCGGTTCTCCAGTTGTAAGGCACGTTTTTCCAGCGCCCGCCCCACCACGTCGGCCAGCCGCTCGGACGGGAACGGCTTCTCGATGAAGTCGTAGGCGCCTTCGCGCATCGCCTGCACCGCCAGCGTGACGTCGCCGTGGCCGGTGATCAGGATCACCGGCAGCTCCGGGTCGAGGCGGCGCGCCAGTTGCAGCAGCGCCAGGCCGTCGCGTCCGGGCAGGCGTACGTCGCTCACCAGCGCACCGGGCGAGGCCTGTTCGAGTGCCGTGAGAGCGCTCTCGGCATCGCCGAAATCGGTCACGGCAAAGCCCGCCAGCCGCAGCGCCTGCGCG
This sequence comes from Pseudogulbenkiania sp. MAI-1, assembly GCF_000527175.1. NCBI lineage: Bacteria > Pseudomonadati > Pseudomonadota > Betaproteobacteria > Neisseriales > Chromobacteriaceae > Pseudogulbenkiania > Pseudogulbenkiania sp. MAI-1. Next base: position 677,662 of record NZ_AZUR01000001.1, read on the forward strand.
CAGCCGTGGCGCACCACGGGGTCGTCTTCGACCAGGAAAACCGGCAGTGCGGAATCGGTCATCGGGGAAGGTCTCCAGAAAGAGGGGGCACGGGCAGGTCGAGCCGGAACACGGCGCCGGGGCCGTTGGCGTTGCCGGCGGTCAGCGTGCCGCCGAAGCTCTCGACGATGGCGAGCGAAATGGCCAGGCCGAGGCCCAACCCCTGGCCGGCGGGCTTGGTGGTGTAGAACGGTTCGAACAGCCGCTCCAGCGCCTCGGCCGGCAAGCCGGGGCCGTGGTCGCGCACCGTCAGCCGCAGCCGCGTGCCGTGGCGTGTGGCGTTGAGATCCAGACGCGGCGCGGGCTGGCCCGCCATGGCGTCGAGGCCGTTACGCAGCAGGTTGACCAGCACCTGCTCCAGCCGCACCACGTCGGCCTGGACCTGCAGCGTCGGGTCGATATCGGCGGCGATCACCGCCTCCAACTCGCGCCGGCGCGGCTCGACGATCAGGCAGGCATGCTCGACCGCCTGCGCCACGCTGACCGCCGCCGTCTCGGCCGGTGCCTGGCGCGCGAACGACTTGAGCTGGCCGATGATGCGGCCAAGGCGGCCGGTGAGCTGGCCGATCAGGCTCAGGTTGTCGCGCGCCTCGTCGTAGCGCGTGAGTTCGATCAGCTTCACGGCGTTGTCGGACAAGGTGTTGAGCGCGGCGAGCGGCTGGTTCAATTCGTGGGTGACGCCGGCCGCCATCTGCCCCAGCACTGCCAGCTTGCCGGCCTGCACCGCGCTGTCGCGGGTCTCGCGCAGGATGCTCTCGGTGCGCTTGAGGGCGTCCACCCGGTTCGCCAGCGCGGTGTTGGCGGCCTGCAGCGCTGCGGTGCGCTCGGCGATGCGCGTCTCCAGCTCGGCCTCCACGCGGCGCAATTCGGCCTGGGCCGCGCGCCGCTCCGCCAGCCGGCGCCGGCGCTGCTGCCCGTACACCGCTAGCACCAGCACGAAGGCCATGGCGAAGCCGATTGCCGCGGCGCCGCCGGCCGCCGCCTGGCGCGCTTCGGTCAACTCGCTGAACAGCAGCACGCGCCAGCCGAGGGAGCCGGCGGGGTGGGACTGGGCGAGCAGGTCGGCGCGCTGCCGCCCCAGTGGCAGACGCAGCCGCTCCCCGCCAGCATGGATGGCGACGCCATCGGCGAGCGGGGGCAGGCGCTGGTCGCCGTACTGGCGATTGTCCTGCAGCCGCCGGCGCACCTCCGGCGGGAGCGGCGCCAGGGTTCGGTATTGCCAGGCGGGTTCGGTGGCGATGAACAGCACGCCGTCGCGGTCCGCCAGCGCGAGATGATCGCCGCTGGCACGCCAGGTGCGCTCGATACCGTCCAGGCTGACCTTGACCACCACCACCCCGGCGGGACCGGAAGGGCCGGGCAGGGGGGCGGACAGGAAGAAGCCCGGCGTGCGCGTGGTGTTGCCGATGCCGTAGAAGCGGCCGGGACGGCCCTCGGCGGCATCGCGGAAATAGGGACGGAAGGCGTAGGACTGGCCGACGAAGCTTTGCGGCGTGTGCCAGTTGGAAGCGGCCAGGGTCTGGCCGTGGCGGTCGAGCAGGAACACCGCTGCCACCCCGGCGCGGCGCTGCACGCCTTCGAGGTAGCGGTTCACCTCGGCCGTCAGTGCCGCATCCGTCGGCCGCGCCAGCAGATTCGCCAGCCGCCCGTCCAGGCTCAGCACATAGGGCAGGGTCTCGTGGCGGGCGAGCAGGTTGTCCAGGCTCAGCGCGTAGGCGCTCAGGCGCTGGGCATTGGCCTGGCGCTGCTGGGCCAGCTGCTCCTGCAGCAGCAGTCCATAGGCGGCCAGTGCCACCAGCACGCACAGCACCAGCCCCGCCAGCGCACCGAACACGGTGCGGCGGCGGAGCCGGTGCAGGTGCGGCAAGGCGGACGGAAAGGTCAGGACGCTCATGCCGTCGATTGTGCGGCAATCAATCGACTGCGGCCAGCTTCATCTCCGCCGCCGCGTGGCGCTGCTGCTCCTCCATCACCAGGCGTCCCAGCTCGCGCTTGAGCTCGTTGAACTCGGCGCTGGACGGATCGCGCGGGCGCGGCATGGTCACGTGGTGATCGCGTTTGACCGTGCCCGGCCGGTAGGTCATCACCACGATGCGGTCGGCCAGGTAGATGGACTCCTCGATGCTGTGGGTGACGAAGACGATGGTCTTGCCGAACTCGGACCAGATGCGCAAGAGCTCGTCCTGCAGGTTGCGCCGCGTCAGCGCGTCGAGCGCGCCGAACGGCTCGTCCATCAGCATGATCGGCGAGTCCATCGCCAGCACGCGGGCAATCGCCACGCGCTGGCGCATGCCGCCGGACAGGTCCTTGGGGAAGCGGTTGCGGAAGTCCTTCAGGTGCAGCGTCTCGAGCAGGCCGTCGACGCGCGCCGCGATCTCGGCCTTGGCCATGCCCTTGACCTCGAGCCCGAAGGCGACGTTCTCGGCCACCGTCATCCACGGAAACAGCGCGTACTCCTGAAACACCATGCCGCGCTCCGGCCCCGGCGCGGTGACCGCCTGGCCATCGACCAGGATGGCGCCGGACGAGGGCAGCGAGAAGCCGGCGATGGCGTTGAGCAGGGTGGACTTGCCGCAGCCCGACGGCCCCAAGAGGCAGACGAACTCGCCCTGCCTGATGGTCAGGTTGATGTCCTTCAAGGCCACCACGTCGCGCTCCTGGGTGCGGAACACCTTCTGTACGTCGTTCACGACGATCTGTTGTGCTTGCATGGTGCTACTCCTCAGTGATCCAGGCCGCGATGCCAGCGCAGCAGGTAGTTGTTGAGCGCGTTCATCGCGCTATCCAGCACCAGCCCCAACAGGCCGATGGTGATCATGCCGGCGATGATCTTGTCCGACCACATGAACTCGCGCGCTTCCAGGATGCGGAAGCCAAGCCCGTCGTTGACCGCGATCATCTCGGACACGATGACCACGATGAAGGCGGTGCCGATGCCGATGCGCACCCCGGTCAGGATGTAGGGCGTTGCCGCCGGCAGCATCACGCGGGTGAACATCGCTAGCGGACCCACGCCCAGGTTGCGTGCCGCACGCAGGTAGATGCCGTCGACGTGGCGCACCCCGGCGATGGTGTTCATCAGCACCGGGAAGAAGGCGCCGATGGCGATCAGGAACACCGAGGGCGGATTGCCCAGCCCGAACCACAGGATGGCGAGCGGGATATAGGCGATCGGCGGGATCGGGCGCAAGAGCTGCAGCAAGGGGTTGAACAGACTGTAGAGGCGCGGGCTCGACCCCATGGTCAGCCCCAGCGGCAGCGCCAGTGCGGCGCCGACCAGGAAGCCCACCACCACGCGGTACAGGCTGGCGATCGAGTCGTGCACCAGCTCGCCCGATTGCAGCGCCTCCCACCACTTGGCGGCCACCGCCGACGGCGCCGGCAGCACGATGGGTGAAACCAGGCCGGCGCGGGCGCAGGCTTCCCAGACCAGCAGGATGACGACGGGGACGATGGCCCCGTGCGCGAAAGACGTCAGGTGTTTGCGCATGATGGGCCTCACTTCACTTTCAGCTCGTTCTTGGCCTGCTGCAGCAGATCGAGCTTGACCCACTCCACCGCCTTGGGCGGCTTGGCCATGCGGCCGACGCCGTACTTCTGCATGAAGTGGGTGGTGACGTCGAGGTGCAGCGCGGTCACGTCGTAGGTGTAGTCGGCGTTGTTCATCGCGTCGCGGAAGTCCTCGGCGCTCAACTGGCCTTTGAACAGGTTCTCGCGCACGTACTTCTCGGCGAGCTGCGGGTTCTTGTTGAAGGTGCTGGTGGCCTCGACGAAGCACTTCATCAGCCGCCCGGCCACGTCGCGCTGGTTATAGAGCTTTTCGCTCATCACCAAGGTGCGCACCGGCTCGCCCATCGCGGTGTCGTAGGGCTTCAAGAGCTCGACGCCGAACTTCTTGCTGAGGGCCTGCGACGACTGCGGCTCGGACTGGCACATCGCGTCGATCTGCTTGCCGGCCAGCGCCTGGTTCAGGTCGGCGTAGGCGAGGTAGACGATCTGCACGTCCTTGCCCGGCTTGTCCGACCAGGTCAGGCCGTTCTTCTCCAGCTCGGCCAAGAGCAGCAGCTCGTGCGCGCCGCCGCGGGTGACGCCGACCTTCTTGCCCTTCAGGTCGCGCATGCTCTTGATGCCGGAATCGGCCTGGGCGATGATGCGCGCCCCGCCCTTGGCGAAGCCGGCCACGGCGTACACCGGCACGCCGTTGGCGCGGGCGGAGATGGCGGCATCGGCGGCCGAGGCGGCGACGTCGATCTCGTCGGCGATGATGGCCGGCATGATGTCGGTGCCTTTGGCGAACAGCCGTTCTTCGACCTTGATGTTGTACTTGCCGCAGATTTCCTTCATGTAGGACACGGCGCCGTAGTGGGCGAACTTGAGGTTGCCCAGGCGCACGGTGTCCTGGGCGCTGGCGGCCTGGCTCGCGGCGAGGGCGCAGAAAACGGCGATGGCGGTGGTATGACGCAGCATGGTTTGTCTCCTTCGGTGTTGTACTGGGCAGGGCACTCGTTGGTGGCCTTGTCGTAGTGATTTGCAGGAAGCGTGCCATGCAGTGTTGTTTTGTAAGTTGTTGAATTTTTGTGATTTTGTTTTTGGATGGCGTGGTGGTGTGGGCGAAAGTCCAGACAGGGGCAGGGGAGTTGTGCGGTTTTTCGCACAGGGTGGAGGGGCGATGCTGTTCAGGGCTGGGGTACTGGGCTCGGCCGGGTTATAGGCGATTCTTATATCGCTGGTGAGGTGCGGTGGAAGGGGGGATTGGTTGTGTTGGTCAGGTTTTGGCTCGTGGGGAAGCTGGTGAGGGAGTGAGGTGCCGGTTCCGCCCGGCGGACGGGAAGGGGGAATTTGCGTCGCCAAATTCCCCCTTCACCCCCAAAGGCGAGCCCACCGCCGCTTGTCTCCGTCAGGCTGGAGGCTGGCGAGGCGCGGCGGAAACTAGCCGGGCGCTAACGTCGCCCGGCGTCGGACAGCCCGCCGCTTAAAACCTCGCCATCCCCCATCCAGCCGGCGCGGCAGAAGGGCGGATTGGTCGCATCGGTCATGTTTTGGCGTTGGGAATACAGGCAAAGACGGATATGCAGGTCTTTTGTAACGTTTGGCCATTGGAGAAACCAGTGCTACGTTGACCAAAGGCATGATTCCTAAGTCTTCGGCCAACCTTGATGGGTTCCTCTTCGCTTTGCGACAGAAAGGCAGATAGTCACGTCAGCAATACTTTGGCACTGGGGAATGCGGGCAAAGGCAGGTAGAGGGATGCCTGGCACAGTGATGCCTGAAGGCAATTATCCACAGATACTCAGCCAATCTCGTCGGGTTCTGCTTTGGGTTTGCCTTTTCACCAATCCAAATCAACAAACCCAGTGCGTCAGTAGTGGGTCTGTCAAGCGACACGAGGATTTGACCCCCTGGCGACATCTGGAATTGACCCCCAGGGTTAATCAACTAGTTGATGTAATCGGTTCGGCCGCCGCCTTCTGCAGCAGGCCGCTCCGTCGTTTGTCGCGTAGCCGGTAACTATCTCCCCGGATCGTGACCACCTGGCTGTGATGCAGCAGCCGATCCAGGATGGCCGTTGCCGCCACTGCGTCACCAAACACTTGGCCCCATTCCCCCACCGGGCGGTTGCTGGTGATCAGTAGGCTTGCCCGCTCATAGCGCCGCGAGACCAGCTGGAAGAACAGGTGCGCTGCCGCCGGTTCCAGCGGCAGGTAGCCCAATTCATCGACGATCAGCAGCTTGGGTTTCGATAGCTGCAACAGCTTCTCCTCCAAGCGCCCATCGGCATGCGCCTTCGTCAGTCAGCCATCAGAGACGCAGCAGAACTGAACAGCACCGTGTAACCCCGCTCTACCGCCTCACGCCCGAGTGCTACCGCCAAATGCGTCTTGCCGACTCCGGGCGGTCCCAGCAGCAACAACGCTTGACCGTGGCCAATCCAGCGCCCGGTGGCCAAATCCCGGACCTGGCCGGGATCAATCGACGGCTGCGCATCGAAGTCGAAGCCCTCCAGCGTGCGTACACAGGGGAATCGAGCCAGCTTCATCCCCATCTGGATGCGTCGCGTATCGCGCCGGGCCACCTCTCGCTCGGCCAGGAACAGCAGCGCTTCGCGCAGTGTCATTTGGGCACGGCTCGCTTCGTCCAGCAGGCTATCCAGCTGATCCCGGATCGCCGTCAAGTGCAGCCGGGTCAACAGTTCTTCCAGTCGGTCGGGTTCGATCATCACCAGCCCCCTCCGACCAATTCCTCATACTCTGCCAGCGGGCGCAGCAAAGCGCCGCCGTGTGGCGGGACCGGCTCGGATAGCGGCGGCACGACCCCAAGCAGATGGGCGCGGTCAATTTGCCGTCCGCGACTGCCGGCCAACTCGGCGTGATGCGCTACTTCCTGGCCGGCGTAATGGACCGTCACCGTGCCTGCTCGTACAGCGACCGTGACCATCTCGCCGATCAGCCGCCAGGGCACGCTGTAGGCATTAGTATCGAGCTCGACACAGCCTTCGGCATTGACGCGACGGATCAGCTCCCGCACTTGCAGGAACGGCACTATGCCGGCAACAGGACGCAGATGCGGACGTTCGCCGTCGAACCGCTCCTTGGGCGCCATGCCGGTCGTCCCGTGGATGCGGGTATCGGCCACCTCCCGCTGCCAGCGGGTCAAGTGAGCCTCCAATGCGGCCCAGCTCTCGAATGTGTAACCGGCGATAGCATTCTTCTTCACATAGCCAACGCCGTTCTCGGTCTTGCCCTTGGTGCGCGCACGGAACGGCGCGCAGGCCTTCACGCGCACATCCCAATGCCGGCAGAACGCCTCGAAGCGGCTGTTGAAGCGGACCTGCCGGGTCTGCATGTCGTGCTCGACCACGAGGGCCTTGGCGTTATCGATCAGCAGAGTCTGCACCCGTCCACCGAAGTGCTCGAACGCCGCTTCGATACCGCCAAACCAAGCACTCTGCCGTTCGTGACGGAATGGGCAAACAAAGCCACGGCGCGAGTAGCCAAGCGTCGCCACGAACAGGTACACACGCACCAGTTCGCCACCGATCTGGATGCGCACTTGGCCGAAGTCGATCTGCATCTGCTCGCCAGGAGCAGTCTCGAACCGGATCGTCGCTCGCCGGCTGGCTTCAAGCTCCTGCCGATATGGCCGGCAGGCGCGTTCAACGGTGCGCAGGCTGGTGGCAATACCGTGTTCCTTAGCCAGTAGCTGACGCACCACGTCGCAGTTGCCCTTGTGCGTTAGAAACTGCTCACGTAGCCAGGCCTCGTGCCCGGTGAGCACGCCGCTGCGTTGCGGCTGCTGGTATGGCACCGGGCCGCCGGCACGCAAATAGTGCCGCACGGTATTTCGGGCGATTCCCAGCGTCTTGGCAATCCGCTTCGCCCCCCAGCCGGATTGCCCCAGTCGAACGATTGCCGTTACTGCTTCCGGCTCCAACATCTCCCGTACTCCACAAACCTCACGGGGTACAGGATGACTCGCTGAATACTGCGTTTCCAACGACTGCCTCCTTGCAAACAAGGGGGTCAGTTCTTCGTGTCGCTAGGGGGTCAATTTACGATGTCGCCTGACAGACGCCGGGCGACGTTAGCGCCCGGCTAGTTTCCGCCGCGCCTCGCCAGCCTCCAGCCTGACGGAGACAAGCGGCGGTGGGCTCGCCTTTGGGGGTGAAGGGGGAGTTTGGCGACGCAAACTCCCCCTTCCCGTCCGCCGGGCGGAACCGGCTCCCCACTCCCTCACCAGCTTCCCCACGAGCCAAAACATGACCGACGCAACCAATCCGCCCGTCTGTCGGGTGGAACCGGCCCCCACACCCTCGCCAGCGATATCGGAAAAAGCGAGCGGATGGTTCGACAAGAGCCGAAACGCCCACGGCAGAAACAACAACGCCCCGCCAGCGAACCGACGGGGCGTTGCAGAACGACACCGAGAACCGGGGGATCAACCCACGTGCGGCGCCAGCGTATGCAACAACTGCGCCAACACCTTCGGGCTGCCGGCCACGATGTCGCCCGACTCCAGCCAGCCATCCTCACCCTTCAGATCGGTCACGATGCCGCCGGCTTCCTGCACGATCAGGCTGCCCGCCGCAATGTCCCACGGCTTCAGATTCAGCTCCCAGAAACCGTCCACGCGGCCGCAGGCCACGTTGCACAGATCGAGCGCGGCCGAACCCTCGCGGCGCACGCCGGCGGTCTTGCCCAGCACATCCTTCAGCATGCCCAGGTACTGGTCGATGTAGCTCTGATCCGTCACCGGGAAACCGGTGGCGATCACGCACTCGTTCATGGCGATGCGCTTGGAAACGCGGATGCGGCGGTCGTTGAGGAAAGCGCCGACGCCGCGCGAGGCGGTGAACAGATCGTTGCGGTTGGGGTCGTACACCACGGCCTGCTGGATCTGGCCCTTGTGCATCAAGGCGATCGAGACCGAGTACTGCGGGTGGCCGTGCAGGAAGTTGGTGGTGCCGTCGAGCGGGTCGATGATCCATTCGAACTCGGCGTTGCCCAGGCCTTTGGCGCCGGACTCTTCTGCTAGAATCCCATGCTTGGGGTAGGCGTCGAGAATGGTCGAGATGATCGCCTCTTCGGCGGCGTGGTCGACTTCGGAAACGAAATCGTTGTTCTGCTTCTTCTCGACGCGGATGGTGTCGACGTTGTGCGACGCGCGCTGGATGATGCCAGCAGCGCGACGGGCGGCTTTCACCGCGACGTTGAGCATGGGATGCATTGACGGCCTCTAGTAAAGACACAGCTCCGGCTTTCCCGGTGGGGAAAATCGTCGCTGGAAACAATCTGGGTTAAGGAACGAAAAAACCCGGCTCGTGGGCGGGCTTTTGATAAGCCGTCCATTTTAATGCGAAATTGCCAATGAAGAAACCCGAAGTCCCTGATTTTTTGAAGAACATTCGTGTCGTGCTGGCGCGTCCGAGCCATCCGGGCAACATCGGCTCGGCGGCGCGGGCGATGAAGACCATGGGCTTGTCGCGGCTCTACCTCGTCGAGCCCAAGACCTTCCCCAGCCCCGAGGCCGAGACCCTGGCCTCCGGCGCGGTCGACCTGCTCGAGCACGCCGTGGTGGTCGGCACCCTGGCCGAAGCCCTGTCCGACGTCACCGTGGCCTGCGCGCTGACCAGCCGCCGGCGTGAGCTGACCACGCCGCTGTCGACGCCGCGCGAGACCACGCCCGAGCTGGTGGCGCGCGCACGCGACGGCGAGCAGGTGGCGCTGGTGTTCGGCAACGAGACCTTCGGCCTGTCGATCGACGAAGTCGAGCTGTGCAACCGGCTGGTGACTATCCCCGGCAACCCCGAGTACTTCTCGCTCAACCTGGCGATGGCGGTACAGGTGATGACCTACGAACTGTTCAGCCACACCGGCGTCGGCGTCGACTACCTGCGCGCTGACGCTGAGAGCGCCACGCGCGACGAGGTGGAAGGCTTCTGCGGCCACCTCGACCAGACCCTGGCCGACATCGGCTACTACGAGCGGCGCAACGGCGAGCGCCTGATGCGCCGCCTGCGCACGCTGTTCAACCGCGCCAACCTGCTGCGCGAAGAAGTCGACATCCTGCGCGGCTTCCTCAAGCAGGTGCAGCGCGTGGCCCATCGCGATGACGGCCGGCGCGAGCAGTAGCACCTTCTACCTGCCCTACGCGCACCCGGCGGTGCGCGATCTGGCTTTTCTATTGACGGCGCCGGCGCCCTGGCTCACCGGTGCCGACATCCTGCCCGAGCGCCTGCTGGGCGATGCCGGCCCGGCGCTGTTGGCCGAACTCGATCACGATCCCCGTTCCCTGGTGGACTGGCTTTCCGCCCGTCCGACCACCCGTCTCGGCCGCTATGCCGAAAACCTGCTGGCGTTCTGGTTCCAGCACGTGCCGCACATCGAGTGCGTGGCGGCCAACCTGCAGGTGCAGAACGGCCAACTGCGCACCATCGGCGAATTCGACTTCCTGCTGCGCATCGACGGCGAACCGTGGCACCTCGAAACCGCCAGCAAGTTCTACCTGATGCTGGGCGAGGGGCGCCATACCCTGGTCGGCCCCAGCCTGCGCGACGCCTGGGCGCTGAAGGCCGCCAAGCTGCAGGACCAGCTCGCCCTGTCGCGCCACGAAGCGGCACAGCCGCTGCTGCCGGACGGTTTCGCCGGCTGCCGTGCCGGTGCGCGCCTGGCGGGCTGGCTGTTCTACCCGCATGCGGTCTTGCTGGAGCCGCCGCTGGCGCCGGACCCGCTGACCGGCTGGGCGCGGCCGCTGCTGGCGCCGTGGCCGCGGCGCTCGCTGGAGTCGCGCTGGGTGTGGCTGCCGCGGCTGCGCTGGCTGGCACCGGCGCGGGTGGAGGAGGCGGAAACGCTGGAGGAAGACACGCTGCGCCGCCATCTGGCGGCGGCGGAAGCGCCGCAACTGGTGGCCGAGGTGCTGCCGCTGGCGAACGGCGGCTGGGAAGAGGTGGCGCGCGGCTTCGTCTGCCCACCCTCCTGGCCGCCGCCGGCGCGGCTGGCCGAACTGCTCGACGCGGTGCACGAACTCGCCCTCGGCAAGCCGGTGAACGGCGCGCTCTGACCGCCCCGGCGGCCTGACGCCGCCGAAATCGGCGATTCAGGGAGGGCTCAGTGGCCCGGAGTGGGATGGGCGTTGGCGCAGCCGGCGACCAGCTGCTTGAGCTGCTCGGGCTGCAGCAGCTGGATGTGCTTGTGGTCCACCGAGAGCCAGCCCTGCTGCTGGAACTTGGACAGCGTGCGGCTGACCGTCTCCAGCTTGAGCCCGAGGAAGCTGCCGATCTCCTCGCGGCTCATGCGCAGGATGAAATCGTTGGCCGCGAAGCCGCGCACCGTCAGACGCTGCGACAGGTTGAGCAGGAAGGCGGCGAGCCGCTCCTCGGCCTTCATATTGCCCAGCAGCATCATCACGTTGTGGTCACGCACGATCTCGCGGCTCATCAGCCGGTAGAAATGGTGCTGCAGCGAGGGAATCTCCAGCGCCAGGTTCTGCATGCGGTTGAACGGCAGTTCGCACACCTCGCTGTCCTCCAGCGCGATGGCGTTGCAGCCGTGCACGTTGGCCGAAATGCCGTCCAGGCCCATCAGTTCGCCCGACATGTGAAAGCCGGTGACCTGTTCGCGTCCGTCCTGGCTGGAGATGCAGGTCTTGAAGAAGCCGGTGCGCACCGCGTACAGCGACTTGAAGCCTTCGCCGTTGCGGAACAGCGCCTCGCCGCGCTTCAGGCGCCGGCTCTGACGGATCACCGCATCCAGTCGCGTCATTTCCTCGCGGTTCAGTCCCAAGGGCAGGCACAGTTCGCGCAGCGTGCAGTTGGAGCAGGAGACCTTGAGCGCTTGCAGGGGAACAACAGTCGAGTCAGTCATGCGGGATTCTGCTTGTGTTAAGTAAGCCTTGATGTTGATCAAAGCGTTGGGCCTTGATATCGGTCAAAGCGTTTGCGGGTGGTTTGTCGCAAATTTACCAGCCCACCACTGGTTTTTCCATCGCGAGACATCATGAACGCCACCCACCACCCGTTTTCACCGACGCGCTGCGAATTCGACCGCGCCCTGATCGCCCGTCTGGACGGCGCCGGCCCGCGCTACACCTCGTACCCGACCGCCGACCGCTTCACCGACGACTTCACCGCCAAGGACTACCGTCACTGGCTGCAGCAGCGCCGCATCGGCGCCAACAGCGGGCCGGTGTCGCTGTACGTGCACCTGCCGTTCTGCAACACCGTCTGCTACTACTGCGGCTGCAACAAGATCATCACCAAGGACAAGAGCCGCGCCGACCGCTACCTCGATTACCTCGAGAAGGAGGTCAACCTGGTGGCCGACGTGCTGGGCCAGCGCGAGAAAGTCATCCAGCTGCACTTCGGCGGCGGCACCCCGACCTTCCTGTCGGACGAACAGCTGGAGCGGCTGATGGGAATACTCCGAACCCGCTTCGAATTCTTGGCGGAGGGAGAATATTCCATAGAGATAGATCCGCGCAAGGTCACGCGCGAAACCGTGCTGCATCTCGCCCGCCTCGGCTTCAACCGCATGAGCGTCGGGGTGCAGGATTTCGAGCCGCGCGTGCAGCAGGCGGTCAACCGCATCCAGAGCGAGGAAGAGACGCGGGTGGTGATCGACGCCGCGCGCGAGGCCGGCTTCCGCTCGGTCAGCGTCGACCTGATCTACGGCCTGCCGCTGCAGACGCAGGCCTCGGTGGCCGAAACGGTCGACAAGGTCATCGCCATGGGGCCGGACCGCATCGCGCTCTACAACTACGCCCACCTGCCGACCGTGTTCATGCCGCAGCGGCGCATCAACGAGGCCGATCTGCCGCTGCCGCCGGTCAAGCTCGACATCCTGCAGCACTCGGTGGAGCAACTGTCCGCCGCCGGCTACGTGTTCATCGGCATGGACCACTTCGCCAAGCCCGAGGACGACCTTACCGTGGCCTTGCGCCAGGGCCGCCTGCAGCGCAACTTCCAGGGCTACTCGACGCACGCCGACTGCGACATGATCGGCTTCGGCGTGTCGTCGATCGGCAAGGTCGGCCCCTGTTACAGCCAGAACGAGAAGGATCTCGAAGGCTACTACGCCGCGCTCGACGAGAACCGCCTGCCGGTGCTGCGCGGCATGGTGCTGGACGGCGACGACATCCTGCGCCGCTCCATCATCCAGGCGCTGATGTGCCGCTTCGCGCTGTCGGTGGAGGCCATCGAGCAGGTGCACGGCATCGTCTTCGCCGACTATTTCGCCGCCGAGATGCCGGCCATCCGCGAGTTCCAGCAGCAGGGCCTGCTGACCTTCGACGGCGACTTCCTGATGGTTGAGCCCAAGGGACGCTTCCTGATCCGCAACATCGCCATGGCCTTCGACCGCCACCTGCGCGAGCGCCAGACGAAGGCGCGCTACTCGCGCACCATCTGAGCGGGGCGCGACTCCGGGGGCGGGCTCTTGCCGCCCCTGTGCCGTGCCTCAGTGGATGCGCCGCAACAGCCGCATCGTGCTTTTCTGTCCCACCGCCTCCCCATGGTCCTCCAGCCAGGCCTGGGCACGCTCGCGTCCGGCGGCGAACAGCTCCTGCACCAGACCGTGATGCGGCGTGAGCTTGCTCAGGCTGTCGAGCTGGCCGGTGGTGGCGTCCGCATCGATATGGTGCAGGCGCAGCCGGCGCAGGTGCCGCTCCAGCCGGCCCAGGCTCAGCAGGCTCTTGTCGGCCTCGCGCTTGGCGATGGCCAGCCCCTGCAGCTCGGTGTGCAGCGACGAGCCGAAGCTGATGTCGTTGAGGCGGCGGTCGACGTGGCCCGCGCTGTCGGGCGTCTCCTCCCAGCGCTGCGGCACCAGCGTCACCAGCACGATGTCGCTGGCTTGGCCCTGGTAGGCGAGCGGGAACAGCGGCGGATTGGCGGTCAGCCCGCCGTCCCAGTAGGCCTCGCCGTCGATATGGACAGTGTGGTGCAGTTGCGGCAGGCAGGCGGAAGCGAGCAGATGCTCGGTGCTCAGCTCATGGGTGTGGAACAGCTTGAGGCGGCCGCTGTTGACGTGGGTCGCGGCGATGAACAGCTGGATACGGCTGCTGCGCAGCCGGGTGAAATCGATGCTGGCGTCGATCAGCTCGCGCAGCGGGTTGTAGTCGAACGGGTTGAGCTGGTCCGAGGTGAGGACGCGCGACAGGAACAGCAAGCCATGCAGCGCGGCGGGTGGGGTGTGGGCCGCCGGCCAGGGATAGAGCGCCGAGAGCTGGTGCCAGAACCGGCTCAGCGCCTCGCGCGCGCCGTCGTAGCCGTCTTGCATGAAGCCGTGCGTCAAGAGCGCCGCGTTCAGGGCACCGGCGCTGGCGCCGCTCAGCGCCGTGGGACGGAAGCGCCGCGTTTCCAGCAGCCGGTCCAGCACGCCCCAGGTGAAGGCGCCGTGCGCGCCGCCGCCTTGCAGGGCCAATGCGATGTCAGTGGTTTTCATCTGTGCTCCCTTTCTCGAAGAGGCCGACCGATACAGCCTAGGTCGGCTCTGTTGCGGGGATGTGTTGCCGCGACGCTGCGGCAGGAGGAGGGCCGTGCGGCCCGGTGGGCGGTGTGGCGATATCGCGCACCGCAGATGCTTTTCAGGACAAGCAAACTTCCGGCCAGCGGCCGGCAGACGCTGGGGCGGTCAGGGGGCGTCCGATGCCAGCGGGCGCGGCCGGCGGTGCAGTCGGATGATGGCCTCGCCGGTCGGTTCGGCCACGGCGGAGGCCAGCGTGAACTGGTTGAGCGCCTCGAAGAAGGCGGTGAGCCCGACGTCGAGTGCGGACTTGAGCTGGCAGCCGCTGCGCAGCGCACAGGGCGGTTCGGCGCAGTCGATCAGATCGCTCATGCCCTCCAGCGTGCGGATGACGTCGCCCAGCCGGTAGTGATCGGCCGGGCGCGCCAAGGCCAGCCCGCCGCCCTTGCCGCGGGTGGTGACCAGCCAGCCCTGCTGCGCCATGAAGTGCACCACCTTGACCAGGTGGTGGCGCGACACGGCGAAACGCTCGGCGATTTCCGGTATGGTCACCGGGGTGCCGCGCTCGCGGTGGGTCAGGTACATCAATACCCGGAGGCCGAGGTCGGTAAAGCGGGTCAACTGCATGATCGGTTCTGTCTGGCGTGATGCGGGCAGGATACCCCTCCCGCCCGCGCTTCACAATCAGCCGGCCACGGTGTGCGAGCCGAACACTTCGTAATGGATGCGTCCGGCCTCGACCCCCTCGCCCAGCAGCCAGTCGCGCTGCGCCAGCATGAAGGGCAGCGGACCGCACAGGTAGTAGTCGGCCTCCGGCAGCAGTACCTGGTCGCGGACGGCGGACAGATCGACGCGGCCCTGCAGGTCGTAGTCCTCGCCCTGCTTGTCGCCGGCCTTCACTTCCTCATAGAACACCACCTTGCTGACGTTGTCGCATTCGGCGGCGATCTGGCGGACGTGGCGCTTCATGGCGTGTACCGCGCCGTTGCGGCAGCCATGGACGAAGGCGATGCGGCGCGGGCTGCCGCTCAGCACCAGGTGGTTGAGCATGGAAATCATCGGCGTCAGGCCGACGCCGCCGCTGACCAGCACCACCGGGGTGTCGCGCTCCTCGTGCAGGAAGAAGTCGCCACACGGCGGGGCCAGTTCCAGCTGGTCGCCCTCGTGCACGGTGTCGTGCAGCAGGTTGGAAACGCGGCCGGCCGGGGTGGTTCCGTTGCCGGCTTCGCGCTTGACCGAAATGCGCAGGTAGTCGCGGCCCGGCGCATCCGACAGGCTGTACTGGCGCGGCTGTTGCACGCCCCATTCCTCCACGAAGCGCTTGACGGTGATGTACTGGCCGGGGCGGAAGCCGGGCACCGCGCCCTTGTCGGAGGGATAAAGATAGAACGAGGTGATCTCGTCGCTTTCCTTGACCTTGCGTCCGACCGTGAAGCTGCGCTGGCCCGACCAGCCGCCACGGCTCAGCGTGGTGTCGGTGTAGATCTGCTGCTCGGCGTCGATGAGCAGGTCGGCCAGTTGGCCATAGGCCAGCTTCCACGCCTCGATCAGCTCGTCGCTCGCGGCCTCGCCCAGCACCTCGCGGATCGACGACAGCAGGTGATGGCCGACGATGGGGTAGTGCTCGGCGCGGATGCCCACGCTGACGTGCTTGTGGGCGATGCGCGCCAGCACCGGGGCCAGCACCGAAGGATCGTCGATGTGCTCGGCGTAGCCCAGCACCGCGAGCGCCAGTGCCTGCTGCTGTTGGCCGGCGTCCTGCTTGGCCTGGTTGAAGATGTGCTTCAGCTCGGGGTTGTGGCTGAACATGCGGCGGTAGAAATGGCTGGTGAGGGCGACGCCGTGTTCGCGCAGAACCGGGACGGTGGCTTTGACGAGTTCGCGATGCTGGCTGCTGAGCATGTGTGGTCCTTTGAAGTTGTTTAAAAAATACATCTTATTGATCGCTGGTATATCAGCGCTTGCTGATGCTGGACGTGTTGCGTTTAAAGATGTATCAATAGTACATGTTTAAATCCGGTGCTGTCACCTGCCGCGTGCCGCACCGTGTCGGAAAGGTGTGAATCATGCGACAGAGAATCGAACGTGCCGCCGTCCTCGTCATGCTGGTGTCCCTGCTGGTGTTCGGGCTGGGGGTTTATGCCGCGTACTTCCGCGAACAGGACGTCGCCATGCCGCTCCTGATCGCGGCGCACCTGTCGCTGACGATCGCGGCCGGCTTGTTTAAGGTGGGGGCGGTGGTGCTGATGGCCTGCCGCAAGGCGCGGCTGGCGCTGTGAGAGGGCGGCCGACGTGGCGTCGGTCCGCCTGTGGAGGTATTACTGGCGCGCGGTGCGCACGTTCTCCGGCGCCGGCTCGCCGCTGTTGCTGCGGAAGGGGTTGATGTCGAGCCCGCCGCGCCGGGTGTAGCGCGCGTACACCGTCAGTGCCGTCGGTTTGCAGGCACGCAGCACGTCGACGAAGATGCGCTCCACGCACTGCTCGTGGAACTCGTTGTGCTGGCGGAAGCCGATCAGGTAGCGCAGCAGGCTCTCACGCTCGATCTTCGGCCCGGTATAGCGGATCTGCACGCTGCCCCAGTCGGGCTGGCCGGTGACCAGGCAGTTCGACTTCAGTAGGTTGGAGCACAGCGTCTCGCTGACGACCTCTGCCGGATCGGCCGTGAGGCGAGCCGGGTCGGGATGGTAGTCGCTGACCTCGATGTCGAGATCGTCGATGTACTCGCCGGCGAGTTCGCGCACCTGCTCGCGGGCGAAATCCTGCGGGCTCAGCAGGGAGACGGTCACCGCACCGCCGGCGGCGCGCGACAGGTCGAGCGCGAGCTGCGCCTGCAACTGCTCGGGGCTGTCGAGCCGGGTCTGGTTGTAGCTGTTCAGATACAGCTTGAACGATTTGGACTCGATCAGGTTCGGCGTGTCGGCCGGAATGCGGAAAGTGGCGATGGCCACCTGCGGCTTGCCGCGGGCGTTGAGCCACGACAGCTCGTAGCCGGTCCACAGGTCGACGCCGGCAAACGGCAGTGCCGAACCGTCCACGCCGATCTCGTCGCGCTTCTGCTGGCGCGGGATAGGGAACAAGAGCTCCGGCGCGTAGTGGTCCTGATACTGCACCGCCTTGCCGAGTGGCGACTGTTCCGGCGTCATCGTGTTGTTCGTCATGATGTCGATCTTTCCTCGGTCGGCCCGTTCAATGCTCGCGCCGCATGAAGTCCCGCGGACGGAAGCCCTGCAGGAAGAGTAGGACGAAATATGCCGCCGCTCCCGCTGCGATGATGGCCGACAGCCAGGCGGCGCGCTGCCAGGCGTGGCCATGCCAGTCGATCGGCAGCCACAGCGCCGCCATTAGCAGCGCCGCCATGCCCCCTACCGCCACGGCAAGCCGCAACAGAAAGGAGCGCCAGCCCGGCTGTGGCTGGTAGATGCCGTGTTTCAGCAGCAGGTAGAGCAACAGCCCGGCGTTGAGGCAGGCGCCCAGCCCGATCGACAGCGCGAGCCCCGCGTGTTTGAGCGGGAAGACGAAGGCCAGGTTCATCAACTGCGTCATGAGCAAGGTGACGATGGCGATCTTCACCGGCGTCTTGATGTTCTGCCGGGCGTAGAAACCCGGCGCCAGCACCTTCACCAGGATCAGCCCCAGCAGGCCGACGGCGTAGGCGATCAGCGCGCGCTGCGTCATCAGCGCGTCGAGCGCAGAGAATTTGCCGTACATGAACAAGGTGGCGATCAGGGGCTGCGACAGCACCGCCAGACCCACCGTGGCCGGCACCGCCAACAACAGCGACAGGCGGATGCCCCAGTCCAGCAATTTGGAAAAATCCTCGGACGAGTTGTTGGCAGCGTGTTTCGACAACGACGGCAGCAGGATGGTGCCGAGCGCCACCCCCAGCACCCCGGTGGGGAATTCCATCAGGCGGTCGGCGTAGTACATCCACGACACGCTGCCCGAGGTCAGGAACGAGGCGAAAATGGTGTTGATCACCAGCGAGATCTGCGCGATCGACACGCCGAAGATCGCCGGACCCATCTGGCGGATGATGCGCCACACCGCCGCGTCCCTGAACGCCAGGCGCGGCCACGGCAGCATGCCCACCTGCTTCAGGTAGGGCAGCTGGTAGACGAGCTGCAGGATGCCGCCGATGAACACCGCCCATGCCAGCACCAGCACCGGCGGGTGGAAGTAGGGTGCTAGCAGCAGCGAGCACAGGATGAACGAAATGTTGAGGAAGGTCGGCGTGAACGCCGGCACCGAGAAGCGGTTCCAGGTGTTGAGCACGCTGCCCGCCAGCGACGACAGCGAGATGAACAGAATATAAGGGAAGGTGATGCGCAGCAGATCGACGGTCAGCTCGAACTTGCCGGCGTCGTCGGCGAAACCGGGGGCGGAAATCCAGATGATCCACGGCGCGGCCAGCATGCCCAGCGCCGTCACCACGAGCAGGGCGAGCGTCAGCATGCCGGAGACGGCGGCGAGAAACTGGCGCGTTTCCTCGTCCCCGCGCTGCTGCTTGTACTCCGCCAGCACCGGCACGAAAGCCTGCGAGAACGCCCCCTCGGCGAACACCCGGCGCAGCAGGTTGGGCAGCTTGAAGGCCACGAAGAAGGCATCGGTGGCGAGCCCGGCACCGAACACGCGGGCGATGATGGCGTCGCGGACGAAACCCAGCACGCGCGACACCATGGTCATGCTGCTGACGGTGGCAAGAGCCTTGAGCAGGTTCATTGGGCGGAAAAACCGGTCTGGGGATTGGCAAGCCGGCTAGTTTACGCGGTACGCATTGCTGTTGCAAAACCGGAGTATAGGGCTTAGAATCGCGGGTTTCAGATTCCGCTCATCAGGAGAAAGTTTCATGGCTAATAGCGCACAAGCTCGCAAGCGTGCACGCCAGGCTCTCAAGCAGCGCGCGCATAACGCCAGCCTGCGTACTGCGTTCCGTACCGCAGTGAAGAAAGTGATCAAGGCTGTTGAAGCCGGTGACAAGGCTGCCGCCAAAGACGTGTTCCAGGCTTCCGTTAAAGTGATCGACCGCATTGCCGACAAGGGCGTGTTCCACAAGAACAAGGCTGCTCGTCACAAGAGCCGTCTGTCCGCCCAGATCAAGGCCATGGCTGCCTGATCCGTCCGACAGGACCGCGAATATGCAAAGGCCCCGCAGCAGCGGGGCCTTTTGCTTTTCCGGAACCGTCGGCGCCAGCTGCGGGTCATATCCTCTTTTTTTGCCGATGACGCCCATGCTTTTTTCGCGCTGTCTGCTGGGCCTGCCGCTGATGCTGCCGCTGTTGTGCTCGGCCGAGACCGCCGCCGAGACCGCCGACGCCGCGCTCGGCCGTTGCGCCAAGCTGGCACAAGCCCAGGCGCGGCTGGCCTGCTTCGATGCGGCGGCGGCAGCCCTGCATCCCGCCGTGCCTGTGACAAGCGCCAGCGAGGCTGCCGTCCCCGCACCGGCCGAGGCGGCCGCCGAAACCCCGGCGGCGGCTGCAGCAGAGCCGGTTGCAGGCCCGGCGCCGCAGGAAACGGCCGCCGAGGCGCTGCCCACGCATACCTCGCTGGCCCAGTTGTGGGACCTCGACGACGACAGCCCGCGCGGTGTCTTCATGCTGCGCGGCCACCGTCCGTCGTACTTCCTGCCCGGCTGGCACCAGGCCCATCCCAACTATGCCCCGTCTTCGCCGACCCAGGGCGCCGCCACCCAGGACCTGCGGCATACCGAAGCCAAGTTCCAGCTCTCGTTCAAGAGCAAGATCTGGCAGAACATGCTGGGCACACCGGCCGACCTGTGGTTCGGCTACACCCAGCAATCGCACTGGCAGCTCTACAACAAGCACCAGTCCTCGCCGTTCCGCGAAACCGACTACGAACCCGAGATCATGGCCAGCGTGCCGGTCGACTGGTCGTGGCTGGGCTGGCGGGTGCGCTTGCTGGGCACCGGCTTCGTGCACCAGTCCAACGGCCAGAGCGACCCGCTGTCGCGTAGCTGGAACCGGGTGTACGGCATGGTCGGCGTGGAGCGCGGTCCGCTGACGTTGACGGCCCGATTGTGGCAGCGCCTGCCGGAGACGGAAGGAAGCGACGACAACCCGGACATCACCGACTACTACGGCCACGGCGACCTGCAGGCGCTGTACCGTTGGAACAACCACACCCTGGGCACGCTGGTGCGCTACAACCCCTCGACCGGCAAGGGGGCGCTGCAGCTGGGCTGGACCTTCCCGCTCTCGGGCCGGCTGCGTGGTTACCTGCAGTACTTCGACGGCTACGGCGAAAGCCTGATCGACTACAACCACCGCAACCAGGGCATCGGTTTCGGCCTGCTGCTCAACGACTGGACGCAGAACTGAGGACGAAGCGGCGGGGGCTCAGCCGAGGAGGGCGGCCGCGCTTTTCAGCATCTCGCCTTCCTCGTCGGTGGGAATCATCCAGGCGCTGCGCGGGCTCGCCAGCGTGGTCAGGCGGCGGGCGTGCGCCAGGTTGGCCGGCAGGTCCAGCTCGAAACCGAGCCAGGACAACTGCTTGAGCACGCGGCCTCGGATCTCCGGCGAGCGCTCGCCGATGCCGGCGGTGAAGATCACCGCGTCCAGCCCCTTCATCGACGCTGCCAGCGCGCCGATCTCCCTCACCACCCGGTAGCAGAACAGCTCGACCGCCTCGCGCGCCGCCGGCTCATGGCTGGCGAGCAACTCACGCATATCGGCCGACAGCCCCGACACCCCCAGCAGGCCCGAGTTCTTGTACAGCTCGCGCCGCACCTCGGCCACGCCCATGCCCTCGTGCTCCATCCAGTACAGCAGCACCTCCGGGTCGAGCGCGCCGGGGCGGGTGCCCATCATCAGCCCGTCCACGGCGGAAAACCCCATGCTGCTGGCGACGCTGCGCCCCTGCACCATGGCGCAGGCGCTGGCGCCGCTGCCCAGGTGGCACACCACCACCTTGCCCTCGGCGAGGCCGAGCTCCGGCAGGCGGCGCGCGATGGCGGCGTAGGACAGGCCGTGAAAGCCGTAACGCCGCACCCCTTCCTCGTGCCAGTGGCGGGCGATGCCGAAGCGGGTGGCCACCTCCGGCTGGCTCACGTGGAAGGCGGTGTCGAAGCAGGCGATCTGTGTCAGCCGCTCGTCCAGCGCGGTGAAGGCGTCGATCACCGCCAGGCTCACCGGCTGGTGCAGCGGGGCCAGCGGGATGAATTCGTCCAGCTCGGCGCGTACCGGCGGCGTCAGCCGTACCGGCTCGCTGAAGCGGCGGCCGCCGTGCACCACGCGGTGCAGCACCGCCGAGACCGCCAACTGGCGGTCGGCCAGCGCGTTGATCACCGCCGCCACCGCCATGTCGCGGCGGCTGTCGCTCAGCTCCTGCTCCAGGAGCGGCGCCCCTTTGCCGTCGGCGAGCGAGAGCCGGCTGCCGGCCTGGCCGAAGCCGTCGACCAGCCCCTTGACCTGCAGGGCATGGCTCTCCGCCGCGTAGGCGCGGAACTTCAGCGTGGCCGAGCCGGCGTTGATGGCGAGAATCACCTTTTTCATGTCAGCGGCTCCCGCCGCGGCTTGCCGTGCGCCAGCAGGCTCGCCACCGCGGTCGAGGCCAGCCTGCCGTCGGAATCGTCGGCGCGGCTGGTGAGCACGATGGGCACGCGCGCCCCCATCACGATGCCGGCCGAGGCGGCGGCGGCGAGGTAGGACAGCTGCTTGGCCAGCATGTTGCCGGACTCCAGGTCGGGCACCAGCAGGATGTCCGGGTCGCCGGCCACCGGCGAGACGATGCCCTTGGTCTTGGCCGCCTCGCTCGAGATGGCGTTGTCGAAGGCCAGTGGGCCGTCCAGGATGGCGCCGGTGATCTGGCCGCGGTCAGCCATCTTGCACAGCGCCGCGGCGTCGATGGTGGAGCGTAGCTCGGGGTTGATGGTCTCCACCGCCGACAGGATCGCCACCTTGGGCCGGGCGATGCCCAGCGCGTGGCACAGGTCGATGGCGTTCTGGCAGATGTCGCGCTTGGCGGTGAGGTCCGGTTCGATGTTGATCGCCGCGTCGGTGATGAACAGGTAGCGCGGGTAGCTCTCCACCTTCATGATGAACACGTGGCTGATGCGGCGCTCGGTACGGATGCCGCCGCTGCGCGCGGTGACCTCGCTCATGAACTCGTCGGTGTGCAGGCTGCCCTTCATCAGGATGTCGGCGTAGCCGTCGCGCACCAGTGCCACCGCCTGCTCGGCGGCGGCGTGGCTGTGCGGCACGTCGATGGTCTCGAAGCGGCTGAGGTCGATGGCCAGCTCCTCGGCCAGCTTCTTCAGCTTGGCCTGCGGAGCGACCAGGATGGGCCGGGCGATGCCGTGCTCGGCGCTTTCCACCGCGCCCAGCAGTGCCTCGCGGCTGCAGGGGTGGGCCACCGCCATCGGCAGCGGCCCGAGTAGTTCGGCCTGTTGCAGGATGTCGGCGAAGGCTTGATCGTCATGTGTCATGCTTGGTGTCCCCTCAGGCCATGATGTGGAAGCCGCCGTCGACGTAGAAGGTGTCGCCGGTCAGCGCGCGGGCCGCGTCCGAGATCAGGAAGGCGCAGGTCTGGCCGACGTCCTCGATGTCCACCAGCCGGTTCTGCGGCGCACGCTCGATGGCGTCGTCGATCAGCTGGTCGAAGTGGGCGATGCCGGAGGCGGCGCGGGTCTTCAGCGGCCCCGGCGACACCGCGTGCACGCGGATGCCCTTGTTGCCCAGCTCGTGCGCCAGGTAGCGCGTGGCGCTCTCCAGCGCGGCCTTCACCGGTCCCATGATATTGTAGTTCTCCACCACCTTGTCGGCGCCGTAATAGCTCATCGTGATCAGCGTGCCGCCGTGCTTCATGCGCGGCTCGGCCAGCCGTGCGGTCTCGATGAAGGAATAGCACGACACCCGCATCGCCTGCTGGAAACCTTCCAGCGACACGTCGGTGACGCGGCCGTGCAGGTCCTCCATCGGGCAGAAGGCGATCGAGTGGATGACGAAGTCGAGCCCGCCCCACTCCTCATCGATGGCGTCGAACACCGCGTCGAGCTGGCCCGGCTGCTCCACGTCGAGCGGCAGGATCAGCGGCGACTGCAACGTTTCCGCCAGCGGCCGCACGTATTTCTCGGCCTTCTCGTTGAGATAGGTGACGGCACACTCCGCTCCCAGCGCCTTCAACACGCGGGCGCAGCCGTAGGCGATACTATGCTCGTTGGCGATGCCGATGATCAGGCCCTTCTTGCCGGCGAGCGGTGACTGAATGCTTTGCATGGGTTTTTGCTCCCTGTATGCAGAATGGGTTCAGAGGACAGCTTCGCCGTGTGGGATTGCGGTGGTGTGACGAAACAGTATTTTTGTGTTGCACTGGCAGTCGGATATAATCACCCGTTTGTGAACAGCTGCTTGCGTTGTGGCGGGAATGTCCCCACCTGACCCGAAGCCAGGCTTGGTAAGCTTCAACTGTAGCAAGAAACATGCCGTCTATGCCATTGTCAATGGCGGGCGAGGAGAGAAACATGCCGATTTACGCATACCGTTGCGATGCCTGCGGGGTCGCCAAGGAACACCTGCAGAAGATGAGCGATGCGCCGATTGCGGCCTGTCCCGAGTGCGGCAGCGCCGACTACCGCAAGCAATTGACGGCGGCGGGATTCCAGCTCAAGGGCTCGGGCTGGTACGCCACCGACTTCAAGAACAGCAGCTCCCCGGCGCCGTCCGGCGGCGGCCACAGCTGCGGTACCGGCGGTTGCGGTAGCTGTAATTGATGGCGCGTCTGCATCTCAATTTCAAGGGCCATCTCGTCACCGGCCTGTTGATCTGGCTGCCGGTGGCGGTGACGCTGTGGGTGCTGAACCTGATCATCAGCACGCTGGATCAGACTCTCACCCTGCTGCCGGAAAACTGGCGTCCCGAGGCGCTGATCGGCTTCCACATCCCCGGCTTGGGCGTGGTGCTGTCGGTGCTGATCCTGCTCGGCACCGGCATCCTCGCCGCCAACGTGCTGGGGCAGCGCCTGTTCAGCTTCTGGGATGCGCTGATCTCGCGCACCCCGGTGGTCAAGTCGATCTACAGCAGCGTCAAGCAGGTCAGCGACACGCTGCTGTCCGACTCCGGCCAGGCTTTCCGCCAGGCCCTGCTGGTGCAGTTTCCGCATCAGGGCGCCTGGACCGTGGCGTTCCAGACCGGTACGCCGGCGGCCGACGTGACGGCCCACCTGGACGGCGAGGAATACGTCAGCGTGTACGTGCCGACCACGCCCAACCCGACTTCGGGCTACTTCATCATGGTGCCCAAGAAGGACACGCGCGAGCTCAACATGAGCGTGGATGCCGCGCTGAAGTACGTGATTTCCATGGGGGTGGTGGCCCCCCCGGGCAAGGACGAATAAGGGCCTCGCTCCACGGCGGCTGCGCCTTCACGCCCCTGGTCGGGCAGCTGGGCGGGCCGTGGAAGCAGGCCTCGAAGCTTTACCGAAATTTTACGATTGAATTCAGGATATTATGCGAACCAACTATTGCGGGCTGATTGACAAGGCCTATCTCGGCCAGACCGTCACGGTGAAGGGCTGGGTGCATCGCCGTCGCGACCACGGCGGCGTGATTTTCATCGACCTGCGCGACCGCGAAGGCCTGGTGCAGGTGGTGATCGATCCGGACACCCCGGAGGCGTTCAAGCTGGCCGACAGCAGCCGCCACGAATACGTGCTGGCCATCACCGGCCTGGTGCGCGAGCGCCCGGCCGGCACCGCCAACCCCCACCTGATTTCCGGTGAGATCGAAATCCTGGCCAAGGACATCGAGATCCTGAACACGGCCGCCACCCCGCCGTTCCAGATCGACGACGAGAACCTGTCGGAAAACGTGCGTCTGACCCACCGCGTGATCGATCTGCGCCGCCCGCAAATGCAGAAGAACCTGCGCCTGCGCTACAAGGTGGCGATGGGCGTGCGCCAGTACCTCGACCAGCAGGGCTTCATCGACATCGAGACCCCGATGCTGACCCGCTCCACCCCGGAAGGCGCCCGCGACTACCTGGTGCCGTCCCGCGTGCATCCGGGCGAGTTCTTCGCGCTGCCGCAGTCGCCGCAGCTCTTCAAGCAGCTCCTGATGGTGGCCGGCTTCGACCGCTACTACCAGATCACCAAGTGCTTCCGCGACGAAGACCTGCGTGCCGACCGCCAGCCGGAATTCACCCAGATCGACCTGGAAACCTCGTTCCTGAACGAGGACCAGATCATGGACATCACCGAGGGCATGACGCGCCAGATCTTCCGCGACGTGATGGGCGTGGAACTGGGCGACTTCCCGCGCATGAGCTACGCCGACGCCATGCACTACTACGGCTCCGACAAGCCGGACATGCGCGTCAGCCTACAGTTCACCGAACTGACCGATCTGATGAAGACCGAGGAGTTCAAGGTGTTCCGCGGTGCCGCCGACCTGCCGAACGGCCGTGTCGTGGCGCTGCGCGTGCCGGGCGGCGCGTCGCTCTCCCGCAAGGAGATCGACGACTACACCCAGTTCGTCGGCATCTACGGCGCCAAGGGCCTGGCCTACATCAAGGTCAACGACAAGAGCAAGATCACCAACGACGAGAACAGCGGCCTGCAGTCGCCGATCGTCAAGTTCCTGTCGGTGAACGCTCTCAATGAAATCATGGCGCGCACCGGCGCCGACAATGGCGACATCATCTTCTTCGGCGCCGACAAGGCCAAGGTGGTGAACGAGGCGATCGGCGCGCTGCGCATCAAGATCGGCCACGAGCGCGGCCTGGCCGGCGGCTACTTCGTCAAGGAATGGCGCCCGCTGTGGGTGGTCGACTTCCCGATGTTCGAGTACGACGAGGACGACGACCGCTGGACCGCCTGCCACCATCCGTTCACCAGCCCGAAACCGGGCCACGAGGACCTGATGGACAGCAACCCGGGCGCCTGCCTGGCGCGCGCCTACGACATGGTGCTCAACGGCTGGGAAATCGGTGGCGGCTCGGTGCGTATCCACCGTGCCGAGGTGCAGGAGAAGGTATTCGGTGCGCTGAAGATCACCCCGGAAGAACAGCAGAACAAGTTCGGCTTCCTGCTCGACAACCTCAAGTTCGGCGCGCCGCCGCACGGCGGCCTGGCCTTCGGCCTCGACCGTCTGGTGACCCTGATGGCCGGCGCCGAGTCGATCCGCGACGTGATCGCCTTCCCGAAGACCCAACGTGCACAGTGTCTGTTGACCAACGCGCCGGGCGCGGTGGACGAGAAGCAGCTGCGCGAGCTCAACCTGCGCCTGCGTCAGAAGACCGACGCCAAGGCCTGAGCGGTCGGGTGAGGCAACAACGGGAGCCCAGGCTCCCGTTTTTCTTTTATGCGCTTGGCACGCGGACCTGGCTTGAAAAATACCTCGCCTGCCACCAGAAACAAAAAATACGCTTTTGCAGGGCGGGCGCAGGTTTTGTTCTGCTGATTGAAAAACTCAATCGCTCCCATATGGAATTCCAATTGGCGGTCGCCGCGTCCCCTGATTTATAAAGCCACGCGTTGACGATGGCCGCCCGCTCCTGGCGGACGGTCCATACTGTGATGACCTGAAAGGAGCATTCCATGGCTGTACTGGTAGGCAAACAAGCCCCGTTCTTTGATTCCGCCGAGAAGACCTTCGCCGCTGTGCAGGGCGATGGCCAGATCGTTGAAAACTTCAACTTCAAGAACGCTACCGCCGGCAAATACGCCGTGGTGTTCTTCTACCCGCTGGACTTCACCTTCGTCTGCCCGTCCGAGCTGATCGCCTTCGATCATCGCCTGGAAGAGTTCAAGAAGCGCAACGTGGAAGTGATCGGCGTGTCGATCGACAGCCACTTCACCCACAACGCCTGGCGCAACACGCCGGTGGACAAGGGCGGCATCGGCCAGGTCGGCTATACCCTGGTGGCCGACCTGCAGCACGAACTGTGCAAGGCCTATGACGTGGAAGCCGAGGGCGGCGTGGCCTTCCGTGGCACCTTCCTGATCGACAAGAGCGGCGTGGTGCAGCACCAGGTGGTGAACAACCTGCCGCTGGGCCGCAACATCGACGAAGCCCTGCGCATGGTCGACGCCCTGCAGTTCTTCGAAGAAAACGGCGAAGTGTGCCCGGCCGGCTGGAGCAAGGGCAAGAAGGGCATGCAGGCCAGCCCGGAAGGCGTGGCCGCTTATCTGGCGGAGAACGCCAAGGAGCTGTAATCCGCCCTGCGGAAGACGCCCACAAAAAAACCCCGCAGCGTGCTGCGGGGTTTTTTTGTGCCAGCCGCTTCCGTTTCAGGACAGCGGCAGCTTGGCGCGCACCGTCTCCATCATGCGCGGCTGCACCTCGGCGCCCGGGTGGATGCCGTCGGGCTGGAACTTGCTGGCGTCGGCCTCGAAGTCGGCCATCAGGCGCGGCACGTAGCTGAGCGTGTACTGCTGGGCCAGCGTCTCGTAGACCGCGCGGAACTCGTTGCGGTATTTCGGGCCATAGTTGGGGGGCAGGATCAGGCCGACCAGCAGTACTTGCGCCTTGTTCTGCCTGGCCAGCCGGATCATCTGCTCCAGGTTGTTCCTCATCTCGGTGAGCGGCAGCCCCCTCAGGCCGTCGTTGGCGCCCAGTTCCAGCACCACCACGTCGGGGCGATGGCGCTTGAGCGCGGCGGGCAGGCGGGACAGTCCGCCGGCGGTGGTTTCGCCCGACACACTGGCATTGATCACCCGGTGGCGCGGTGCCAGACTGTGTTCCAGCAGCGCGACCCAGCCCTGGCCCGGTGCCAGTCCGTAGCCGGCCGAGAGGCTATCGCCGAATACCAGTACCGTGGCGGCCTGCAGCGGCAGGGCCATCAACAACAATGCGATCAGACGCAGATAACGAATCATGCTCACTTCCATCGATGACAAGGCGGTATTGTCCGCCGTGGAGATCGCCAAGCAGGTGGAGTTTCACGGCGAATCGCTCTCCATCCTGCGCTCTGCCAGTCTGACCTTGTACGAGGGCGAAAGTGTCGCCATCGTCGGGGCATCCGGTTCCGGCAAGTCGACGCTGCTGTCGCTGCTGGCCGGGCTCGACCACCCCTCGGCCGGCGACGTGGCGCTGTTCGGGCAATCGCTGACGCGGCTGTCCGAGGACGACCGCGCCCGCCTGCGCCGCGACAAGGTCGGCTTCGTGTTCCAGAACTTTCAGCTTATGCCACAACTGACGGCGCTGGAAAACGTCATGCTGCCGCTCGAGCTAGCCGGCCGGCGCGACGCGCGCGAGGCCGCCCGCGCCATGCTGGAGCGGGTCGGGCTGGGACAACGGCTGCAGCATTATCCGCGCCACCTGTCCGGCGGCGAGCAGCAGCGCGTGGCGCTGGCGCGCGCCTTCGTCATCGAACCTCTGCTGCTGTTCGCCGACGAGCCGACCGGTAACCTCGACCCGGCCACCGGCCGCCAGATCATCGACCTGCTGTTCCAGCTCAACGCCGAGCAGGGCACCGCCCTGGTGCTGGTGACGCACGACAGCGAGCTGGCAGGGCGCTGCGACGCGATCTACCGGCTGGTGGACGGCAAGCTGAACGGAGTCGGGCGATGACGATTTGGCGACGCTGGCGACTGGCCTGGCGCTTCACCCGCCGCGAACTGGTGGCGGGCGAGCTGACCATCCTCGGCCTGGCGCTGCTGGTGGCGGTAGCGGCGATGAGCAGCGTGGCCTTCTTCTCCGACCGTGTCGACCGCGCTCTGACCGAGCACGCCAACCAGCTGCTGGCCGCCGACCTGGTGCTCAACGGCAACGAGCCGGCAGCGCCGGCGATCCGTGCTGAGGCGCGCAAGCGTGGACTGGTACAGGCCGAGAACGTCAGCTTCCCGTCCATGGTGTTCGCCAACGAGCAGGCGGTGCTGGCCACCTTCAAGGCGGTCACCGACAACTACCCGCTGCGCGGCGAGGTCAGCGTCAGGCTGGCCAAAGGCGGCCAGAAGCAGGGCGCGCTGCGTCCGGCGCCGGGCACCGCCTGGGCCGACGCCCGGCTGATCAGCCGGCTCAAGCTCAAGCTCGGTGACACGCTCGAGGTGGGCAACGCGCGGCTGACGCTGGCGGGTGAAATTCTGCGTGAGCCGGACGGCACGCTCGATATCTACAACTTCGTCCCGCGCCTGATGTTCAACCATGCCGACCTCGCCGCCACCGGCCTGGTGCAGCAGGGAAGCCGGCTGCGCTGGCGGCTGATGTTGGCCGGTGACGGCAAGGCCGTCGCCCAGTTCCGCGCTTGGCTGCAGCCGCAGTTGAAGAGCGGCATGCGGCTGGAGAGTATCGAGGAGGCGCGTCCCGAAATCCGCACTGCGCTCGAGCGCGCGCGCCGTTTCCTCGGCCTGTCCGCCATGCTGACGGTGGCGCTGGCCGCCGCCGCCGTGGGCATGGCGGTGCGCCGCTACCTGGCGCGGCACTGGCAGCCGGTGGCGGTGCTGCGTTGCCTGGGGCTTAGCGCCAACGAGGTGTGGGGGCTGTTCTCCGGCTTGTTCCTGCTGCTCGCGCTGCTGGCCGGCGGGCTCGGCACGGTGGCCGGCTACGCCTTGCAAAGCGCGCTGATGCAGCTGGCCCGCCAGTGGGTCGGCGGCTTGCTGCCCGCGCCCGGCCTGCTGCCGTGGCTGACCGGGCCGCTGTCGGCGCTGGTGTTGCTGCTGGGGCTCGCCTTGCCACCCTTGCTGACCCTGCGCCAGGTGCCGCCGTTGGCGGTGCTGCGCGACGAGCTGCGCCCGTCGCCGCCCAGCCGTCTGGCGCCGCTGGCGGCGGTGGCCGCGCTGTTGGCGCTCACGGCCTGGCAGGTGGGCGATCTGACTCTGGCCGGCTGGCTGCTTGGCAGCATGGCCGGTTTTCTCGCCTCGGTGGGGCTGGTGGCGTTCGGTGCGGTGTGGCTGATGCGCCGTCTGCCAACCGGCGCTCGCGTCGGCTGGCGCTTCGGTATCGCCAACATGGCGCGCCGGCCCTGGCTGGCGGTGATCCAGATCGTGGCCTTGTCGGTGGGGCTGATGGCGCTGTTGACGCTGACCGTGGTGCGTAGCGACCTGATCGCCGCCTGGCAGCAGAGCGTACCGGCCGATGCACCCAACAAGTTCGTCATCAATATTCAGCCGGCCCAGCTCGAACCGTTCAAGGGGACCTTCGTCGGTCACGCCTTGCCGGCGCCGGAACTGTCGCCGATGGTGCGGGCGCGCCTTACCGCCATCAACGGCCAGCCGGTGCAGCCGTCGTCCTATGCCTCGGAGCAGGCGCAGCGCCTGGCCGAGCGCGAGTTCAACCTGTCCTGGCGAGACACTCTGCCATCCGGCAATCGCGTCAGCGCCGGACAGTGGTGGGGTGAGCGGGCGCGGCCCCAGTTCTCGGTCGAGCAGGGGCTGGCCGAGACGCTGGGCATCCGCCTCGGCGACCACCTGACCTTCAACATCGGCGGCACGCCGTACGAGGCCCAGGCCACCAGCCTGCGCAAGGTGTCGTGGGACAGCTTCCGCGTCAATTTCTTCGTGGTGGCGCCACCGAACTGGTTTGCTGATCAGCCGGCGAGCTACATCACCAGCTTCCGCCTGGCGGAGGCCGACGAGGACTTCGTCAACCAGCTGGTGGCGCAATTCCCCAATATCACCGTGATCGACGTCAGCGCCATCCTCGCCGAGGTGCGCAGCATGGTCGATCAGCTGTCGCGCGCCGTCGAGGCCCTGTTCGTGCTGGCGCTGGTGGCCGGTGTGCTGGTGTTGTGGGCGGCGCTGGCCTCGACGCGCGACGAGCGGCTGTTCGACGTCGGCCTGATGCGGGCGTTGGGTGCCTCGCGCTTGCAGGTGCGCAGCGTGGTGCTGGCCGAATTGATGTGGCTGGGCGCGCTGACCGGCCTGATGGCGGCGCTGGGGGCGACGGCGATTGGCGCCATCGCCGCGGTCAAGCTTTTCAACCTGCCGCTGGTGATCAACCCGTGGCTGTTGCCGCTCGGCGTGATCAGCGGCATGCTGGTGGTCGGCCTGGCCGGCTGGCCGCTGGTGCGGCGCGTGACGCGGAGTGCGCCGGCAGCGGTGCTGCGGGCATTGTGAGTCAGTGTTTGGCGGCCAGGGCAGGAGACGAACCAGAATACGCTCGCCGTCCCTGAAGGGACGGCAGGGCGAGGGGAGACAAGAATGGATGCTGCGGTACTGGCGGGTATGGCCAAATGGCCCAACGTCCCGGCCGTGTTCGGCTGGCTCAGGCTCGATGCGCGCGGGCAGTGGTGGCTGCGCGAGGAGCGGCTCGAGCATGCCGTCATGGTCGAGTTCTTCAACCGCAATTACAGCCGCGACGCCCACGGGCGCTATTACGTGCAGAACGGCCCGCAGAAAGTCTACGTGGCGCTCGACAAGGCGCCGTTCGTGGCGCGCCTGGAGGAGAGCGGCTGGCGCACCGTGCCCTATACCGAGGACGACCGTTCGCGCACCGTCTACCTGACCCCGGCCGGTGAACTGTACCTGGAAATCGGCGGCGAACTGGCGCTGGTGGACGACCGCGACCTGCCCGCCATCAGCCGCGCCTTTCCGGCGGACTGGGACGGCTCGCCGGCCAAGCTGCCCGCCACGGTGGTACTGGCGGGGCAGCAACTGCCGCTGATCGTCATCGAGCCGGCTGCGTTGCTGGCCCGTTACGGCGTCGACTGCTGCCCCTCTGCGCGGTAGCGCTCTTCCGGCATGAGTGGCTTGGCGCGGACGCCGACCACGCCCTGCCGTGCGGCGGGCAGCCCCGCCAGCAGGGCGAGCGTGCCCATGGCGATGAACAGACCGGGCGAGGATCGCCAGCTCCCGCTGAGATGGTGCAGCAAGCCCGCCGCCAGCGGGCCCAGCGAGGCCAGCGTGTAGCCCACCCCCTGCGCCATGCCCGACAGGTGTGAGGCGACGTGGGCGTCGCCCGAGCGCAGCACGATCAGCGACAAGCCCATGCTGAAGGCGCCGCCCTGGCCCAGCCCCTGGATCACGGCCCACAGCGGCAGGCTGGCCGGCGGGGCGAACACCATGCCGGCGAAGCCCACCATCGCCAGCACCATCACCCACAACACCATGGCGCGCTGATCGCGGCCGCGCATCGCCAGCACCGGCGCCAGCAGGGCCGAAGCCAGCTGTACCAGCACCGACAGCGACATCAGCCAGCCGGCGGCGGTCGCGCTCAAACCCCGTTCGACCAGGATCGACGGCAGCCAGCCGAACACGATGTAGGCCAGCGACGACTGCAACCCCATGTAGGCCGTCACCTGCCAGGCGAGCCGGTCGCGCCACAGTCCGCGCACCTGCCAGTGCGCCGTCGTGGCGGCGTGGCGCAGGCGCATCTGTGGCCGCCAGGCGAGCAGGGCGCCGAGCACCGGCAGCGACCACAGTCCCAGTCCCCAGCGCCAGTCGTCGCCGAAGGCATGGCTCAGCGGCACGGTCAGTCCGGCCGCCAGCGCCGCGCCGAGGCACAGCGCCATGGTGTAGACGCCGGTCAACTGGCTGGCCTTGTCGGGAAAGTCGCGCTTGACGATGCCGGGCAGCAGCACACCGGCCACGCCGATGCCGACGCCGGCCAGCAAGGTGCCGGCAAACAGTCCGATCTCTCCGAGCTGGCTGCGCAGCACGATGCCGCCGCCCAGCAGCCACAGCATGCCGCCGATCACCCGTTCGCTGCCGAAGCACCGTGCCAGTAGCGGCGCCAGCGGCGCGGCCAGCCCCATGCACAGCACCGGCAGTGTGGTCAGCAGGCTGGTGGCGAGGCCGCCGAGGCCCGTCGTCTGCCTGAGCTGCGGCAGCACCGGGGCCAGGCTGGACAGCGCCGGACGCAGGTTCAGTGCGATCAGGATCAGCCCCAGCAGCAACTGCCAAGGGCGTGCCGGTGCGGCGGGGGGCAGATCGTCCTCGCCGGTGTCGGCGTCGATCAGCAGGTCTTCGCCCGGGGTGTGATCTGGCAGGCTCATGGCCGCTCCTCCAGGTTCAGGCGTTGGCGCAACGCCTGCATCACCGGCTCGGTAACGACGGCGGCGGCCCGTCCGGCGGCGGCCTCGTCCCCGGCTTCGATGGCGTCGACGATGGCGCGGTGGCTGGGCTGGTCGGGCTCCGGCAGCGAGCGGTCGAGCAGGGCGGCGCGCAGATTGAGCCGCACCGCTTGCGAAAAATAACGGTACAGCTCGCACAGTGCCCGGTTGCCGCTGCCTTCGGCCACCGCCATGTGGAAGGTCAGGTCGTGCTCGATGAATTCGTCCAGCCGCCGCTCGTCGTCGAGGTCGGTGCGGGCGATCAGCGCCGTCCGCATCGCGGCGATCGCCTGCGGGTCGCAGCGGCGCGCCGCATGGCGCGCGCAGGCCTCTTCGAGCAGGGCGCGCACTTCCAGGTGTTCCAGCAGCGAGGCGCTGCCGATCGAGCGCCACGTCTCGGCCGGACTCGACAGCGCCCTGACATAGGTGCCGTCGCCCTGGCGCACTTCCAGCAGGCCGGCAAAGGCCAGCACCCGCACCGCCTCGCGCACGGTGTTGCGGCTCATGCTCAGTTCTTCGGCCAGCTCCGGTTCGGTGGGGATGCGCGTGCCGAGCGCCCAGCGGTGCTGTTGCAAGGCTGCACTGATGGCGTCGACGGCGATGTCGACCAGCGAACGTTTGCCCTGTGCTGCGGCTTTCATGGCCAGTGCCTCCGATATTCATCCAATCATCCGATGATTTTAGGCGGCCAAGCCCGCCGACATCAAGCCTGGGCTGCGCATCGGCAGCGAGGTAATGGAAGTCGGTAGGAAGAGGGCTAAGCCTCTACACTGAAAAATGAAGGAGGATTACTGCATTGTCGTGCCGGTGCGCGTGAGCCGCCGCCATCGACTGGACTCACGGGCTCGCGGCGGGTTGTCTTGAGCGGTGTTTTGCCCCGCGAGGGGGCTTGGCGTTTGCGCTGTGCGCGTCCGGGTGAGACAAGCGGTGCAGGCTCGCGGCGATGGCAATCGCGCTCAGCCCACCCGCGCCTCGGCGCTGCCCACGCCGACGAACTCGACGCGCACTGCAGCCGGCAGGCCGACCGGGTGCATGCCGTTCCAGGCGCCGGTGGCGACGAGGTCGCCGGCCTGCGTGCCGCCGACGTGTTCGATCCACCATGGCAGGCAGAAGAACAGGTCGTCGAGCGGTGGGCGGCCCAGCGTTTCCGCCAGCGTCTTGCCGTCGGCGGAGGCGCGCACGGCCAGGGCTGAAAAATCGAGTTCGCGCCAGTGCGGGATGGCATCGCCGACGATCAGGCCGCCATTGACCAGGTTGTCGGCCAGGCACCACAGCGGGCCGGCGGCCTGCGGCGTGGCGAGCCGGCTGTCGATCAGCTCGATGGCGACGTGTACGCTGCCGATCGCATCGAGGATTTCCTCGCGCGTGTAGCGCTCGGGGCGGGCGGGAAGATCGTGTCCGAAGCGCACGGCGATCTCGGCCTCGATGCCCAGGCCGATGAACGACGCCGCGGGCAGGCTGGCCGGCGAGGCGGCGATACGCTGCGGGAAAATCGGTGCGGCGGTGGGCTCGGCGTCACGCCTCGGGGCTCCGACCTTCCAGGCCGTCGGCCGGGCGCTGCCGACCTGCTCCCGCCAGATCGCTTGCTGTACGGCGTAGGCTTGCTCGCGGCTGGAGGGGCCGGCATCGGCGCCGACCGCCACGGGCTGGCGCTGGCGGTAGGCCTGGAGGAGAGGAGAGGTGAAGTCGTTGGTATCCATGTCCGACATGATAGCGCGGGTTGGGGGCCGGCGGGCACGAGGGCCGGTGCCGAACTTGCCGTCGCGCGGGCGGTCACATCCGGGTTCGCGGCGGAACGTGTGGATGAGGCGGCATGGTATGATCGATACTTTGCCAAACCCGCCGGATTCGCTTCCGGCCAGTCGGTCCAACTTGATCAGAACATGATGCACAAGCATTTCTTCCGCCTCACCGCCTGCCTGGCGGCGCTGTTCGCGCTGTGGCTCGCATGGGTGGTGGCGGTCCCGGTGCCGCTGCCCAAGGCGCCCTACAGTATCGCTGTCGGCGCCAACCGCACCCTGGGCCAGGTGGCGCGCGCGCTGGACCAGGACGGCGTGATCCGCAGCCGCTGGGTGATGGTGGCGCTGGCGCGCATCAGCGGTACCGACCGCAAGGTCAAGGCCGGCCTGTACGAATTCTCCCGTCCGGTGGCGATGTGGGAGGTGTTGCGCCGTTTCGCCCAAGGCAACCCGGACCAGGCCAGCGTGACGGCGATCGAGGGCTGGACCTTCCGCCAGTTCCGCCAGGCCTTGAATAAAGAACCCGACCTGCAGCATGTCACCGCCGGCTGGAGCGACGAGCAGATCCTGCGCGAAATCGGCGCCAGCGAAACCCACCCGGAAGGGCTGTTCTTCCCCAGCACCTATTTCTACGTGCCGGGCTCGAGCGATCTCGAGGTCTTCCGCCGCGCCTACCGCACCATGCAGCAGCAGCTGGAAAGCATCTGGCTCGGCCGCCGCGCGGACCTGCCCTACGCCTCGCCCTACGAGCTGCTGATCATGGCCAGCCTGATCGAGAAGGAGACCGCGCACGAGGCCGACCGGACGCAGGTGGCGGCGGTGTTCGTCAACCGTCTGAAGATCGGCATGCGGCTGCAGACCGACCCGGCGGTGATCTACGGCATGGGTGCCAGCTACCAGGGCAACATCGGCAAGGCCGGGCTGCGCCGCGACACCCCGTACAACACCTATACCCGCTCGGGTCTGACGCCGACGCCGATCGCGCTGCCGGGGCGCGCCGCGCTCGACGCCGCGGCGCATCCGGCGGACACGCGGGCGCTGTATTTCGTCGCGCGCGGTGACGGGTCTACCCATTTTTCCGAAACGCTGGACGAGCACAACAGCGCCGTCCGCGAATTCATCCTGAAGAAAGGCTCTTGATGCGGCGCGGAACATTCATCACGCTGGAAGGCGTGGACGGGGCCGGCAAGAGCACCCAGCTCGCCGCGGTGCGCGACTGGTTGGCCGAACATCATATCGACGCGGTGTTCACCCGCGAGCCCGGCGGCACGGTGCTGGGCGAGAAGCTGCGCGAGCTGTTGCTGGCGATCGACACCGAGGTGACGCTGGAAACCGAAACGCTGCTGATGTTCGCCGCGCGCCAGGAGCACATCGCGCGCGTGATCGAGCCGGCGCTGGCCGCTGGCCGCTGGGTGGTATCCGACCGCTTCACCGACGCCACCTTCGCCTACCAGGGTGGCGGGCGCGGCCTGCCGTTCGAACGCATCGAGGCACTGGAAAACTGGGTGCAGCAGGGGCTGCAGCCGGACCTGACGCTGTTGTTCGACGTGCCGCTCGAAGTCGCCGCCCAGCGCATGGCCGGCGGCGAACGTGTGCTCGACCGTTTCGAGCAGGAAGCAGCCGATTTCCACGCCCGCGTACGTGCGGCCTATCTCGAACGCGCGGCGGCCAACCCTCGCATCGCGGTGATCGACAGCAACCGTGCACCCGAGCTGGTGCGCGCCGAGGTGCAGCGCCGTCTCGACGCCGTGCGGGAGCCGCGCTGATGCTCTACCCCTGGCAAGCCGCCGACTGGCAGCGCCTCAACCGCGAACGCGAGCGCCTGCCCAACGCCTGGCTGTTCACCGGTCCCGCCGGCATCGGCAAGCTGGCCTTCGCCGAGCACCTGGCGGCCTCGCTGTTGTGCGA
Organism: Pseudogulbenkiania sp. MAI-1; assembly: GCF_000527175.1. Classification (NCBI taxonomy): domain Bacteria; kingdom Pseudomonadati; phylum Pseudomonadota; class Betaproteobacteria; order Neisseriales; family Chromobacteriaceae; genus Pseudogulbenkiania; species Pseudogulbenkiania sp. MAI-1. The sequence goes on from NZ_AZUR01000001.1 coordinate 714,241, forward strand.
GGCGCCGCGCCCCGACCATGGGGCCTGCGGCCAGTGCGAGGCCTGCCGCTGGTTCGCCAACGCCAGCCATCCGGACTTCCGCCGGCTGACGCCGCAAGGCGAGGAGGAGGAGGAGGCCAAGGAAGGCAGCAAGCCCACGCGCAAGCTGCCGGTGATCAAGATCGAGGCGGTGCGCGAGGTGATTGACTTCGCCCACCTTACCGCACACCGTGCCGGACGGCGCATCGTGCTGGTCGAGCCGGCTGAGGCGCTCAATCCGGCGGCGGCTAATGCGCTGTTGAAAATCCTCGAAGAGCCGCCGGCCGACGTGCTGTTCCTCTTGGTGGCGCATGCGCCGCAGCGGCTGCTGCCGACCATCAAGAGCCGCTGCCGCGCGTTTCCGCTGACCGCGCCGAGCGAGGCCGAGGCGCTGGCCTGGCTGGAATCGGCCGGCGTGGAGAACGCCCGCAGCGAGCTGGCGCACCATGGCGGCACGCCGCTGTTCGAGCACGACGAGGCGCTGGCCAAGCTGCGCCGGCAGTTTCTCGACGGCCTGGCGCGGCCGACGCTGGCCGACGCCATCGCGCTCGCCGAACAGATCGACCGCCAGAAGCTGCCGCTGGCCCTGCCGCTCGACTGGCTGCAGAAATGGTTGCACGATCTCGCCGGTTTGAGGCTGGCCGGGCAGCTCCGCTATTATCCGGATCATCAGGCCGCGCTGCAGGCCTTGGCCGAGCGCGCCGATCTCGGCCTGCTGATGGGCTGCTACCAGAGCCTGACGCGGCTGGCACCGTACGGCCAGCACACGCTGAACGTACGCCTGCAGCTCGAGGCACTGTTGATGGACTATCTGAACGTATTCGCGGCCCGCCCGGCCGCACGCTGAAACCACCGTAAGGGAAGCCCGGCGCATGGAACTGGACAAAGACAACGTCGTCACCCGCCCGGACGGCAACCGCCCCGGCGTCATGTCGCTGCACATCAAGGAGCGCGGCGCGCTCTATGCCGCCTACATGCCCTTCCTGCGCAACGGTGGCATCTTCATCCCCACCAGCAAGACGCTGGCGCTGGGTGAGGAGGTGTTCCTGCTGTTGACGCTGATGGATGACCCGCAGAAGGTGGCAGTGCAAGGCAAGGTGGTGTGGATCACGCCGGCCGGCGCCAACAACAGCCTGGCCCAGGGCGTCGGCGTCGAGTTCGCCGGCAGCGACGAGGGGCGTCAGGCGCGCAGCAAGATCGAGGCCTTGCTGGGCGGCGTGCTCAATTCCACCCGTCCCACCCATACCATGTAAGCGGCGCGTTCCGCCGCCGAGAGAATAGTCAGCGCCCGCCCGGCGGGCGCGCAGGATGCATCCATGCTTGTCGATTCGCACTGTCACATCAATTTTCCCGACCTCGCCGCGCGCCTGCCCGAGGTGTTGGCTAACATGCGCCAGAACGGCGTCAGCCATGCCCTGGTGATCGGCGTCAGCCGTCCCAAGTATCCCGAGGTGCTGGCGCTGGCTGAGGCGCACGACAACCTGTACGCCACCGTCGGCGTCCACCCGGACGATCCCGACGCCGTGGAGTACAGCGAGGACGAACTGGTCGCCCACGCCGCCCATCCCAAGGTGGTCGGCATCGGCGAGACCGGGCTCGACTACCACTGGTGCCAGGGCGATCTTACCTGGCAGCACGAGCGCTTCCGCACCCACATCCGCGCCGCGCGCCGCGTGGGCCTGCCGCTGGTGATCCACACCCGCGAGTCGGCCGCCGACACCGTGCGCCTGATGCGCGAGGAAAATGCCGGCGAGGCGGGCGGGGTGATGCACTGCTTCACCGAGAGCTGGGAAGTGGCGCAGCAGGCGCTCGATCTGGGCTTCTACATCTCGCTGTCCGGCATCGTCACCTTCAAGAACGCGCTGCAGGTGAAGGAGGTGGCGCAGAAGGTGCCGCTCGACCGGCTGCTGGTGGAGACCGATTCGCCGTATCTGGCGCCGGTGCCGTTCCGCGGCAAGACCAATGAACCGGCGTACGTGAAGCATGTCGCAGAACATATCGCCGAACTGCGCGGGTTGAGCTTCGAGGCGGTGGCCGAGGCCACCACCGACAACTTCTTCCGCCTGTTCGCCAAGATTCCGCGGCCGTGAGCGGGTGGCGCCCGCTCACCCTTGGCCAACCTTTGATGACGTGAAAGCGAGTAGTCGTGTCGAGTGTAGAACTGACCGTCCTCGGCTGCGGTTCCAGCTCCGGGACCCCGGCCATCGGCTGTGATTGCCCCACCTGCACCTCGCCGGACCCGAGGAACCGGCGCAGCCGCGCCAGCGCCTACCTGCGCGCGGGCGACGCCGCCTTCCTGATCGACACCGGCCCGGACCTGCGCCATCAGGCGCTGCGCGAGGGCATCACCCAGGTCGACGCGGTGCTCTACACCCATCCGCACGCCGACCACCTCAACGGCATCGACGACCTGCGCGCCTTCTGCTACGTCAAGAAGGGCGCGATCACGCTGTTCGGCAACAGCTTCACGCTGTCCAACATCCGTGCCCGCTTCGACTATGCGCTGCATGCCCCGTCCAAGGCCTGGGACAAGCCGGTGCTGCTGACCGAGGAAGTGGGCGGGCCGTTCGACTTCGGCGGGGTGACGGTGACGCCGATCCCGCTGATGCACGGCAACTGGCCCTGCCTGGGCTGGCGTGTCGGCGACGTGGCCTGGCTCACCGACCTGTCGGACATCCCCGAGCACAGCCTGGAGAGGCTCCACGGCCTCGAGGTACTGTTCCTCGACTGCCTGCGGCGCGAACCTTACCCCTCGCACCTGTGCGTGGCCGACTCGCTGCGCTGGGCCGAGTGCATCGGCGCCCGCTGCACCATCCTCATCCACATGACGCACGGGCTGGAGTACCACGCGCTGTCGGCGGAGTGCCCGCCGGGGGTGGAAGTGGGCTACGACGGCCTGCGCGTTAGCGTCCCGCTGCGCTGACCCCTGAAAACGCTTCGGTCAACCCTGAGGCTGGCCGAAGTGTTCGCTGTGGGGCGCCTGCCGCGCCTGGTACACATTCATCTCGCTCGCGACGAAGTGTCCGATCATGGTGCGGTACACCGCCGCCGTGAGCTCCGGGTCGGCACCGAGCTCGCCCGCCAGCCGCGTCACGCGGCGTATCACCTGGTCGACGCGCTTGCCGCCCTCGACCTCGGCCGCGCTGTGCTTGAAAGCGGCGGCCTGCTCCACGTACAGGCCGCGCTCGGCGATCAGCGCGACCAGCGCCTGGTCGATGTGGTCGATCTGCTCGCGCACCTCGTCCAGATTCTGGCATTGGTAGATGAAGTCCATCGTTCGTCCCCTTATTGCTTATCCGACTGTTTTCTTGACACGGCCTGTACGAACGCCTTGGCCAGGGGCGGGCAGCGACCTTGCAGCGCGGCGCGCTCCGGCTGGAACAGCGTGGCGACGAAGAACGGATGTCCGTCCAGTTCCACCGCCCGCACCTCGCCGTCGTCATCGCGCGCGGCCACATGCAGCGGGCCGCGCGTCAGCTCCTCGGCAAAGCGCGGGTTCAGGCCGAAGCGGCAGCGGTAGCCTTCGATGGGGGAGGGTGTGTCATAAGCCGAAGCCAGGCGCGTACCGGGCACGAAGCGCACCTCGGCTTGCGTTTCCACCAGCGCGCAGGCGAGCGGCGCAATCACTGCGCGCTCGGCCCCCGGCGCCGTCTCGGCGTGTTCGGCGTCGTGCCAGCCCAGCACATGGCGCGCGTACTCGATCACCGCGTGCTGGAATCCGCCGCAGGTGCCGAGGAAGGGCACGCTGTTTTCCCGCGCGTGGCGGATGGCCAGCAACGCTCCGTCCATGCTGCGGTAGGGGCTGGCGGGCACGCACCAGATGCCGTCGAAGCCGTGCAAGTCGTCCGGCCCATGAATGCCGTCCGTGCCCAGCCACCTCGCCTCGACCTCCGTGCCCAGTGCTTGTGCGGCCAGTTGCAGGGCCGGCGGAATGGCCTGATGGGCCGGGACGGTGGCGTCGAAATCGCCGACCAGAGCGATGCGGATCATGGTTTCTCCTTCTTATTGATGATCGGGTCGCGGTGGAATCAGTAGTAATTCAACCCCATCGCCACCTTGACCTCGGAAAGCGTCACGGCGGCCACCTGGCGCGCTTTGGCGGTGCCTTCCTTCAGCATCGCCAGCACCGCCGCCGGATCGCGGGCGTACTCCTCGCGGCGTTGGCGGATCGGCTCCAGCAGTGCCTGCAGCTTGTCTTCCAGTCGTGCCTTGAGCACCGAGTCGCCGAGCCCGCCGCGGCGGTAGTGCGCTTTTAGTTCGGCCACGGCCGCGGTGTCGTCGTCGAAGGCGTCGAGGTAGCTGAACACCACGTTGCCCTTGACTTGGCCCGGGTCCTCCACGCGCAGGTGATTGGGGTCGGTGTACATCATCTTCACCGCCTGGCGGATCTCGTCCGGGCTCGCTGACAGGGCCAGCGCGTTGCCGAGCGACTTCGACATCTTCGCCTTGCCGTCGATGCCCGGCAGCCGCGCGCCGTGCTCCGGTACCACCGCGCGCGTCTCGATCAGCACGTCCCGGCCGACGCTGGCGTTGAAGCGGCGCACTATCTCGTTGGTCTGCTCGATCATCGGCACCTGGTCGGCGCCCACCGGCACCACGGTGGCCTTGAAGGCGGTGATGTCGGCCGCCTGCGCCGCCGGGTAGGTCAGGAAGCCGGCCGGGATGTCGCGCTCGAAGCCACGCTGCTTGATCTCGTCCTTGATGGTCGGGTTGCGCTCCAGCCGCGATACCGTCACCAGGTTGAGGTAGTAGGACGCCAGTTCCGACAGCTCCGGCACCAGGGTCTGGATGAAGATCGTGCTCTTCTGCGGGTCGATGCCGACCGCCAGGTAGTCGAGCGCCACCTGCAGCACGTTGTCGCGCACCTTGAGGTAGTTGCCCATGTTGTCGGTCAGCGCCTGGGCGTCGGCCAGCAGCAGGAACTGGGTGCAGCGATCCTGCAGCAATACGCGGTTACGCAGCGAGCCGACGTAGTGGCCCAGGTGCAGGGGGCCGGTGGTGCGGTCGCCGGTGAGGATGATGTCGTCGGAGCCGACGGTGTCGAGGTTCATGCTGATCTCCACTAGGGTTCCGGGAGACTGCCAGCAAGGAAGGGGGAAAACGAAACCCCGGAGCGCCTGCTGGCAGCTCCGGGGTTTTCGGGTATACGCAACCGCGGTGCCGCCTAGGACAGGCGCCACCAACCAAACGCGAAAGCGGATGCGAACGAGGTATTCATGCTTTTCATCAGACCATGTACTCGACGTCGGAGTCAAGTCGGCTGTGTTAAGGGCCTTTTCAGTAGGCGAGCGAGTCAAAGCAGGTTGAATGCTGCCGGAGTGCAGGAACCGGAATGTACACGAAGTACATGAGGATTCCGCATCGCTGAGCGACTCTTAATTGAAGAGTCGCACGCAGTCCCGCCGGCATTCGAGATGCGAAGGCGCAGCCGCCTATATGGATAGGCTCTAGAACTTCCGCGTCAGGTTGGCCTTGTGCATGATGGTCGAGGCGATCTCCTCGATCGACTTGTGCGTGGTGCTAATGAACGGAATGGCGTGCTGGCGGAACATCGATTCGGCCTCGTTCACCTCGGAGCGGCAGTTCTCCATGCTGGCGTACTTGGAATCGGGGCGACGTTCGGAGCGGATGTGATGCAACCGTGCCGGGTCGATGGTCAGCCCGAAGATCTTCTGGCGGAACGGCAGCAGCATCTTCGGCAGCGTCGGGCTGCCCAGGTCTTCCGGCGTCAGCGGGTAATTGGCGGCCTTGATGCCGTACTGCAGCGCCAGGTACAGGCAGGTCGGGGTCTTGCCCGAGCGCGATACGCCGACCAGCACCACGTCGGCCTCGTGCAGGTCCTTCAGCTTGACCCCGTCGTCGTGGTTGAGCGAATAGTTCACCGCCTCGATGCGGTGATCGTACTGCTCCTCGTCCATCATGCCGTGCGCCTTGCCCACCGATAAGGTGGCTTTCTGGTGCAGTTCGGCCTCCAGCTCGCCGATGAAGGCCTCGAAGAAGTCGATCACCAGCGCGTGGTCGACGCGCAGCGCCTGGCGCACCTCGGCGTTGACGATGCTGGTGAACACCACCGGCTTCTGATGATCCTCGATAGTGCGCTGGCGGATCATCTCGGCCACCTCGCGCGCCTTCTCCACTGTGTCGACGAAGGGAATGGTTTCGCGCTTGAATTCGATGGTGTCAAACTGCGTCAGCAAGGTGTTGCCGAGGGCCTCGGCGGTGATGCCGGTGCGGTCGGAAACGAAAATGGCGGAGCGGAGGTGTGGCATGAATGCACCTGTCGAGGAGAAATGGCGGAGAGTCTGCCGCCGATTATACCTCTCCCGCCCGCGCCGTCAGCGTTCTTGCTGCGCCGCACGGCGAGAGGGCGGCTATCGCCCCGCCCTATTTGGCTTCAAGGTAGTGTTAACACTACATGACAAAAGGCTTTTTCCCGCCGGGAGGGTGCGATGATGCCAGAACAGCTGGATGGAAGTCCTTGATTAAGGGCAAATCCTCACCTTGTGCGTCGCAAAAGACGCTACGCAAGCGGGACGTTAATCGGCTAGAATGCGGCTTTCTATCGTCTCCAATCCAATACAGGAAGTGAAGTGATGGCAGAGAACTACGTCATCTGGTTCGAGAAGCTGCGCATGACCGACGTTGAACAGGTAGGTGGCAAGAACGCCTCCCTGGGCGAAATGATCAGTCAGCTGGCCAACTCGGGTGTCCGTGTACCCGGTGGTTTCGCCACGACGGCGGATGCCTATCGTGATTTCCTGCAGCACAACGGCCTGGCCGAGCGCATCAGCGCCGCGCTGGCCAAGCTGGACGTCGACGACGTGACCGAACTGGCCCGCGTCGGCAAGGAAATCCGCCAGTGGATCATCGATACCCCGTTCCCTGCCAAGCTTGATGCCGACATCAAGGAAGCCTGGGACAAGATGGTGGCCGACTCCGGCGGCGCCGACATCTCCGTCGCCGTGCGCTCCTCCGCCACCGCGGAAGACCTGCCGGACGCCTCGTTCGCCGGTCAGCAGGAAACCTTCCTGAACATCCGTGGCCTGGACAACGTCAAGGAAGCCATGAAGCACGTCTTCGCTTCCCTGTACAACGACCGCGCCATCTCCTACCGCGTGCACAAGGGCTTCGCCCATGACGTAGTGGCTCTGTCGGCCGGCGTGCAGCGCATGGTGCGTTCCGACTCCGGCGCCGCCGGCGTGATGTTCACCATCGACACCGAATCGGGCTTCGAAGACGTGGTGTTCATCACCGCTTCCTACGGCCTCGGCGAGACCGTGGTGCAAGGCGCCGTGAACCCGGACGAATTCTACGTCCACAAGCCGACGCTGAAGGCTGGCCGTCCGGCCATCCTGCGCAAGACCCTGGGCTCCAAGCTGATCAAGATGGAGTTCACCGATGCTTCGCAAGCCGGCCGCTCGGTGAAGACCGTCGACGTGGCCGAAACCGACCGCAAGCAGTTCTCCATCAGCGACGCCGAAGTGGAAGAACTGGCCCAGTACGCGCTGATCATCGAGAAGCATTATGGCCGCCCGATGGACATCGAGTGGGGCCGCGACGGTCTGGACGGCAAGCTGTACATCCTGCAGGCCCGCCCGGAAACCGTGAAGTCGCAGGAAGACCGCAAGGACACCCTGCGCCGCTACCGCCTGAACAGCAAGTCCACCGTACTGGCCGAAGGCCGCGCCATCGGCCAGAAGATCGGCCAGGGCACCGTGCGCCTGATCAAGGACGCGTCCGAGATGGATGCCGTCAAGGCCGGCGACGTGCTGGTGACCGACATGACCGACCCGGATTGGGAACCGGTGATGAAGCGTGCCGCCGCCATCGTTACCAACCGTGGCGGCCGTACCTGCCACGCCGCGATCATCGCGCGCGAACTGGGTATCCCGGCCGTGGTCGGCTGTGGCGATGCTACCGAAGTGCTGCGTGACGGCATGCAGGTGACCGTGTCCTGCGCCGAAGGCGACACCGGCAACATCTACGACGGCCTGCTCGAAGTCGAAGTCATCGATCTCGAACTGGACAAGATGCCGGAATCTCCGGTCAAGATCATGATGAACGTGGGCAACCCGGAACTGGCCTTCGACTTCGCGCAGCTGCCGAACGAAGGCGTGGGTCTGGCGCGCATGGAGTTCGTGATCAACCGCCAGATCGGCATCCACCCGAAAGCGCTGCTCGAATTCGACAGCCTGCCGGCCGACCTGAAAGCCACCATCACCGACCGCATCGCCGGTTACGCCAGCCCGGTCGACTTCTACGTCGACAAGATCGCCGAAGGCGTGTCCACGCTGGCGGCCGCGTTCTACCCGAAGAAGGTCATCGTGCGCATGTCCGACTTCAAGTCGAACGAGTACGCCAACCTGATCGGCGGCCAGCTGTACGAGCCGCACGAAGAGAACCCGATGATCGGCTTCCGCGGCGCCGCCCGCTACGTGGCCGACAGCTTCCGCGACTGCTTCGAGCTGGAATGCCGCGCCATCAAGAAAGTGCGCGACGTGATGGGCCTCACCAACGTGGAAGTGATGATCCCGTTCGTGCGTACCCTCGCCGAAGCCGAGAAGGTGATCGAGATCCTGGCCGCCAATGGCCTGAAGCGCGGCGATAACGGCCTGCGTCTGATCATGATGTGCGAACTGCCGACCAACGCGGTGCTGGCCGAGCGCTTCCTCGAGCACTTCGATGGCTTCTCCATCGGCTCCAACGACATGACCCAGCTCACCCTGGGCGTGGATCGCGACTCCGGCGGCCCGATCGCCTCCACCTTCGACGAGCGCAACGACGCCGTGAAGGCGATGCTGCACATGGCGATCCAGGCCTGCCGCAAGCTGAACAAGTACGTCGGCATCTGCGGTCAGGGCCCGTCCGACCATCCGGACTTCGCCAAGTGGCTGGTGGAAGAGGGCATCGAGACCATCTCGCTGAACCCGGACACCGTGGTCGAGACCTGGATCTATCTGGCCAAGGAACTGAACGCTTAATCGCTTGTGAATAAATCGGCTGCGCGCCCCGATGCCGGCCCTGTGATGCTCGCCGTACCACTTGTACGGCTGTGCTTCTCGGCCCAGCCTCTGGGCGCTCGCGGCGATTTCTTTCACAAGCGCTGAGCGTCGATAATCATGATGACTTCAAAGCCGCCCCCGACCGGGGCGGCTTTTTTACTGCCGAGACATAGCGGGGTGAGGTGCGATTCGCCGGGCAGTCGGCGTGCCGCGCGCTATGCTGAAGTTGTACCCGCCCTGACGGGTTTTTCCGTGTCATCACCAGGGAGCACAACATGAGCAAGCACGTGTACAAGATGGTGGAGCTGGTCGGCTCCTCCACCGAGGGCAGCGACGATGCCATCCGCACCGCCATCGCCAAGGCCGGCGTCACGCTGAAGCACATCGACTGGTTCGAGGTGTTGGAGACGCGCGGGCATATCGTCGACGGCGCCATCGCCCACTGGCAGGTCACGATCAAGGTGGGCTTCCGCGTCGAGGATTGAACCTGCCCGGTAGGCCGCTGTTTAAGAATGGGCTCCGTCGTCGTCCAGGATGGCGCGCAGGCGTGGCACCACCAGCTGCAGGAAGGCCTCGTATTTCTTCGGCATCGGGTGGCGATAGGGATAGACCAGGAACACCGGCCAGCCGGAAGAGCGCCAGCCGGGCAACACCGGGCAGAGTTCGCCGCGCGCCAGCTGTGGGCTGACCACGTACTGCGGCAACAGGCCGATACCCACGCCGGCGCAGGCGGCGTTGGCGATCACCGCGTACTGGTCGCAGAGCAGCGTCGGCCGGACGGAGAGCGAAACGAACTGGCCGTCCCTTTCCAGCCGCCAGTCGAGGCCGGTTTCGTTGTAGCTGTTGTGCAGCAGCTGGTGCTTGAGCAGGTCTTCCGGGGTTTGCGGGATGCCGGCCCGCTCCAGGTAGGCTGGCGCGGCGTACAGCTCCTCCCAGACGAAGCCGATCGATTTGGCCACCAGCCGGTCGTCGTGCACGGCCCGTGTGCGCAGGCAGAAGTCGAGGCCGGCCTCCACCGGGTCCTGCAGCCGGTTCTCGGCCACCAGTTCCATTTCCAGGGCGGGGTGGAGTTCGGCCAGCTCGCCCAGCAGCGGGGCCAGGAGGTACTGCGCGAACGACATGGTCGAGCTCACGCGCAGCGGGCCGCCGATGGCACCCTGGGCCTCCTCGATGTCGGGCCGCACCTTGTCGAGCATGCTGCGCAGCTGCGCGGCGTGGCAGGCCAGGCGCCGGCCGGCCTCGGTCAGCGCCACGCGCCGGGTGTTGCGCAGCACCAGCACCGTGCCCAGATCGTGCTCCAGGTCCTTCACCAGTTGACTGATCCGGCTCTTGGCGCAGCCGATGGCTTCGGCTGCTGCGGTGAAGCTGCCGAGGCGCGCCAGAGCGTCGAAGGCGAGCAGGGCATCGGGGGACGGGATGTGTGGATTTGTTTTCATGCCAGAACAATGTGTTGCTTTTGCCGCTATTTTTACTAGTTTAATCGCTAGCTATGCTTTGTGCATGCCTATTTCCCGAACAGTGAGGCCATCATGCACAAACCCTCCGCGTGTGCTGCCGGGGCTTGCCTAGCGCCTGCTTCCGGCTTGGCGCTCCGTCTCGCCAGCGTCTTCCGGCAAGTGTTTTCCCTCCGCTGGCGGCGGTGCCGCGTCTTACCCGCCCTGCCGGACCATTACCACGCCGAACTGGAGCGGCTGGGCGTGGGGCTGCGGCCGATCGAGCCTCCCACCTTGCGGCTGCCGCGCTTGCCGCCGCTGTAGTCGCCGCCCGTTGCCAGGGCGGGAGGTACGCCACCGTCTACGTTCGACAATCGCCAGCCAGCTTTGCGACAATACACTTGTCTAATCAAGTCGGCCACCCTGCCGGGGCCGGCTTCGTCATTATGCAAGGATCGTCATGCTGCCTTACCTGGCCCTGTCGCTCGCCATGTTGCTGTGGGCAAGTTCGTTCATCGCACTGAAATACGTGTTTTCGGTGTTCGACCCCATCGTAGTGCTGTTCGCCCGCATGGTGATCGCCACGCTCTGCCTGTTGCCACTGATGCTGCGTCCCGGCGTGCGGCGGCGCTACCAGCAGGGCGACTGGAAGTGGCTCGCCGCGCTGGCGCTGGCCGAGCCCTGCCTGTATTTCCTGCTGGAAGCGCGCGCACTGGTCTATACCAGCGCTTCGCAGGCCGGGGTGATTACCGCCACGCTGCCGCTGCTGACCTCGCTCGGCGCCTTGCTGTTTCTCAAGGAGAGGCTCGGCCGTTCCGCCTGGCTCGGCATCGCGGTGTCGTTCGCCGGGGTGCTCTGGCTGACCTTGACCGGCGAACAGAGCGCCGAAGCGCCGAACCCCTTGCTCGGCAACCTGCTGGAGTTCCTGGCGATGGTGTGTGCTACCGGCTATATCCTGATCGCCAAGAAGCTGTCGGTACGCTACTCGGCGCTGGTGATTACGGCGGCGCAGACGGTGCTCGGCATGCTGTGGTTCGGCACGCTGCTGTTCACTCCGTGGGTGACGCTGCCGCAGACGCTGCCGCTGTGGCCGAGCCTGTGGGTGCTCTACCTCGGGGCGGGCATCACGCTTGGCGCCTACGGCCTCTATACCTGGGCGGTCAGCCGCGTCCCGGTGGCGCTGGCCGGCGCCTTCGTCAACCTGATCCCGGTGTTCACGGTACTGCTGGCCTGGCTGATCCTGGGGGAGACGCTGACCGCCCAGCAGCAGCTGGCCTGCCTCTTGGTGTTCGGCGGGGTGCTGGTCAGCCAGCACAAGCCGGCCAAGGCAGGAGGCCAAACCGCGCAGGCTTGATTGAAGGTAAGGAGGGTCGCTACAGTTCGCCATGACAGAATGCTGAACAAGGAGTTTGCCCAATGCCCCGACCCTTCTCGCTGACCACCCGCCTGCTGGCAGGCTGCCTGGCCCTTGCGCTGGGCACGGCCCAGGCGACCGAGACCCATGCCGCCAAAGCTCCGCATGGCACTCCCGCTGCCCATGCCGACGAGCATGAGCACGGCTCCGAGCTGGCCCAGGTCAAGGGCGCGGTGGATGCCATCATCAACGCCAACCAACGCTACATGAAGACGCACGCGCCGGGCTATTTCCAGCGCTTCGCCGACAAGCAGGCGCCGCGCGCCACGGTAATCACCTGCTCCGACTCGCGGGTGCAGACCGCCGGCTTCGCCGCCGATGCCGTCAACGATCTCTTCATGGTGCGCGACATCGGCAACCAGCTGGCCACGGCGGAAGGCTCGGTGGAGTACGGCGTGCGGCATCTGCACACGCCGCTCTTGATGATCGTCGGCCATGCCGTGTGCGGCGCAGTGAAGGCCGCCTCCAGCGACTACTCCGGGATCGAGCCCGCCATCGCCAAGGAGCTCGCCACCATCAACATCCCCAAGGGCATCGACGTCACCGACGGCGTGCTGCTCAACGTCAACAACCAGGTGGACGCCGCACTGCTGAAGTTCGCCGGCGAGGTGGAGTCGGGCAGGCTCGCGGTGATCGGCGCGTTCTACGATTTCCGCAACGACCTGCGCCAGGGCTACGGCAAGCTGGTGATCACCAACATCAACGGCGAGACTGAGCCGGCGCGCATCCGCGACATCGTCAGCAGCGGCCGTTTCTTCCAGTACAACGTGGCGCAGCCATAACGCTCCCTGCTTGTCATCATTTCCAATGACCCGACCGGCCCAGGCCGGGTTTTTCATGTCCGTGCCAGGGCAGACTCCAGGCGGGCGGTGAGCTCGGCCGCCTGCTGTTGCAGCGCGTCGACGAAACGCTCTGCCATCAGCGAGGAGGGGCGGTGCTCGGGGCGCACCACGCTGACGGTGAACGGGATCGACACCGTGAAGCGGCGCATCTGCAGGCCGTGGCCGGCGTAGTCGAGCGCGGTGAGCGGGTTGACCACGGCCACGCCGAGCCCGGCGCGCACCATGGCGCACACCGAGGCGGCGCTGTGCGTTTCCACCACCAGCCGGCGCTCGATGCCGGCTTGGCCGAACAGGCTGTCGAGCTGCTGGCGGTAGGGGTCGGTGGCGGACAGGCTGATGAAGTTCTGTCCCGCCAGGTCGGCCGGGGCCAGCGCGGCCTTGTCCAGCAAGGGGTGGCCGTCCGGCAGCACGCACACCTCGTCGGCGCGCATCAGCGGTGCGATGCGGGTGCCAGCCGGGGCGGTGCCGTGCTCGGTCAGCCCGAGGTCGTGGCGCTGCGCCGACAGCCATTCCTCCAACAGCGGCGATTCCTGCGGCACGATGCTCAGGCTGACCTCGGGATAGGCTTCCAGGAAGCGCCGGCACACCTCGGGCAGCAGCGATTGCGAGAACGCCGGCAGGCAGGCGATGGAGAGCTGGCCCTGCTGGAACTGGCGGATCGAGGCAGCGGCGCTGCGGATGCGCTCGAGGCCGAAGTAGGAGCGCTGCACCTCTTCGAACAGCATCAGCGCCTGCGCCGTGGGCTGCAGCCGGCCGCGCACGCGGTCGAACAGCGTCAGGCCGGTCAGCGTTTCCAGCCGTGCCAGCTCGCGGCTGACGGTGGGTTGCGAGGTGTGCAGCAGCTCGGCGGCGCCGGTGACGCTGCCGGCGGTCATCACGGCCCAGAAGATTTCGATATGGCGCAGGCTGAGGGACATGGCATGGAGCAGGGATAACGAGTCAATCCATATCGTACATGAATGATCATCATGAAAAACGATATTTTATGAAATGACGGCGCTCGGGCATGATGCCTCTCGATGCTGCGGCGTTCTGCGCCGTCCCCGAATAACCGTGCCGCCCCGGCCGCGGCCCAGGAGCCTTGCCGTATGACGACCCCTTCTCCCGAATTGCTCGACGCCATTGCCCGTGAACACGGCACCCCGGTGTGGATCTACGACGCCGCCGTGATCCGCGAGCGCATCGCCCAGCTGCGCGACTTCGACGTGATCCGCTTCGCCCAGAAGGCCTGCTCCAACACCCATATCCTGCGCCTGATGCGCGAGCAGGGCGTGGTGGTGGACGCGGTGTCGCTGGGCGAGATCGAGCGTGCGCTGGCCGCCGGCTTCTCGGGCCGCGGCGAGGAGCCGTCCGGCATCGTGCTGACCGCCGACCTGCTCGACCGCGCCACGCTGGCGCGCGTGGTCGATGAGCAGATTCCGGTCAATGCCGGGTCGATCGACATGCTGCGCCAGCTGGGCGAAGTGTCGCCAGGCCACCGCGTCTGGCTGCGCATCAATCCGGGCTTCGGTCACGGCCACAGCAACAAGACCAACACCGGCGGCGAGAACAGTAAGCACGGCATCTGGCACGAGCAACTGCAGGACGCCCTGCAGGTGATCGGCGAGCACGGTCTCAAGCTGGTCGGCCTGCACATGCACATCGGCTCCGGCGTCGACTACGGCCACCTGCAGCAGGTGTGCGGCGCCATGGTCGACCTGGTGGCCGGCATGGGGCACGATCTCGAGGCGATCTCGGCCGGCGGCGGCCTGTCGATCCCGTACCGCGAGGGCGATGCGCGCATCGACACCGCCCACTACTTCGGGCTGTGGGACGCGGCGCGCAAACAGATCGAGGCCAAGCTGGGCCACCCGGTGCGCCTCGAGATCGAGCCGGGCCGCTTCCTGGTGGCCGAGTCCGGCGTGCTGCTGGCCGAGGTGCGAGCAGTCAAGGACATGGGCAGCCGCCACTTCGTGCTGGTCGACGCGGGCTTCAACGATCTGATGCGGCCGTCGATGTACGGCAGCTACCACGGCATCTCGCTGATCGCGCAGGGCCGGCCGCAGCCGGTGGCCGAGGCGTTGGTGCCGACCGTGGTGGCCGGGCCGCTGTGCGAATCGGGCGACGTGTTCACCCAGGAGGAGGGTGGTGTGGTGGTGACGCGCGATCTGCCGCCGTGCCAGGTGGGCGACTACCTGCTGTTCCACGACACCGGCGCCTACGGTGCGTCGATGTCGTCCAACTACAACAGCCGCCCGCTGCTGCCCGAGGTGTTGATCGACGGCGGCGCGGCCCGCCTGATCCGCCGCCGTCAGACCATGGTGGAACTGCTGGCGCTGGAAGCGGTGTAAAGAATATCGCGACAAAAAAAGCCGTGTTCCCAGAGGGGCACGGCTTTTTTGTCGCTTTCTTACTGCAACTCCTTCAGCAGCTCCTTCACCCGCACCACGCGCAGGCCCACGTCGTCGATGCCGACCTCGACGCGCAGCTTGTCCTGGCCGGCGAGCTTGTAATTCTTCTTGCTCTGGATCAGTGTAATGATCTTCATCGGGTCGATCGGCGGGTTCTTGACGAAGCTGAGCTGGATCGCCGCCTCGCTGGCGTCGAGCTTCTGCACCCCGAGCCGGCGTGCCGCCAGGCGCAGGCGGTGGCTGTCGACCAGGGTCTTGACGGTCTGCGGCGGCAGGCCGAAGCGATCGACCAGTTCCTCGTGGATGGCGTCGATCTCGGCCTCGGTCTCGCAGCTGGCGAGCCGCTTGTACAGCACCAGCCGCTCGTGCACGTCCGGGCAGTAGCCTTCGGGCAACAGTGCCGGGCTGTGCAGGTTGATCTCGGTGGTGACGCCGAGCGGCGCGTCGAGGTCCGGGGTCTTGCCTTTCTTCAGGTCGCGCACGGCCTGCTTGAGCATCTCGGTGAACAGCGCGAAGCCGACTTCCTGCATCTCGCCCGACTGGCCCTCGCCCAGCACCTCGCCGGCACCGCGGATTTCCAGGTCGTGCATCGCCAGGTAGAAGCCGGCGCCCAGTTCCTCGGACATCTGGATCGCTTCCAGCCGCTTCTGAGCATCGCGGGTCATGCCGTCCGGCGTCAGCAGGTAGGCGTAGGCCTGGTGGTGCGAGCGGCCGACGCGGCCCCGCAGCTGGTGCAGCTGGGCCAGGCCGAACTTGTCGGCGCGGTTGATCAGGATGGTGTTGGCGTTGGGGATGTCGATGCCGGTCTCGATGATGGTCGAGCACAACAGCAGGTTGAAGCGCTGCTGCAGGAAGTCGCGCATCACCTGTTCCAGCTCGCGCTCGCGCAGCTGGCCGTGCGCCACGCCAATGCGCGCCTCGGGTAGCAGCTCGGTGAGCTTCTCCTGCATATTGGCGATGGTGTCGACCTCGTTGTGCAGGAAGAACACCTGGCCGCCGCGCTTCAGTTCGCGCAGCACCGCCTCGCGGATCACGCCGTTGGCGAGCGGCGAGATGAAGGTCTTCACCGCCAGCCGGCGCGAGGGCGCGGTGGTGATGGCGGAGAAGTCGCGCAGGCCCTCCAGCGCCATCGACAGCGTGCGCGGGATCGGCGTCGCGGTCAGCGTCAGCACGTCGACGTTGGCGCGCAGGCGCTTGAGCTGTTCCTTCTGGCGCACGCCGAAGCGGTGTTCCTCGTCGATGATGACGAGGCCCAGGTTCTTGAACTGAATGTCCGGTTGCACCAGCTTGTGGGTGCCGATGACGATGTCGACGCTGCCGTCGGCCAGCCCCTGCAGCGCCGCCTTGCTCTCCTTGGCGCTCCTGAAGCGCGACAGCTCGGCGATCTTCACCGGCCAGTCGGCGAAGCGGTCGGAGAAGTTCTGGAAGTGCTGCTCGGCCAGCAGCGTGGTCGGCACCAGCACCGCCACCTGCTTGCCGCCCATGACCGCGACGAAGGCGGCCCGGAGGGCCACTTCGGTCTTGCCGAAGCCGACGTCGCCGCACACCAGGCGGTCCATCGGCTTGCCCGAGCACATGTCGGCGATCACCGCCTCGATGGCGCTGGCCTGGTCCGGTGTTTCCTCGAAGCCGAAGCCGGCAGCGAAGGCATCGTAGTCGTGGTGGGACAGCGTGAAAGCGTGGCCTTCGCGCGCGGCGCGCTGGGCGTACAGGTTCAGGAGTTCCGCGGCGGTGTCGCGCGCCTTTTCGGCGGCTTTCTTCTTGGCCTTGTCCCAGGCCGGGCTGCCCAGGCGGTGCAGGGTGAGCTGTTCGGTGGCGCCGCCGGCGTAGCGGGAGATCAGCTGCAACTGGCCCACCGGCACGTAGAGCTTGGCACCGTCGGCGTACTCCAGCTGCATCAGCTCGGTCTCGCCTTCGCCCAGGTCCATCGACACCAGGCCGAGGTAGCGGCCGATGCCGTGCTGTTCGTGCACCACCGGGTCGCCCACCTTGACCTCGGCCAAGTCGCGCAGCATGGCATCCGAGCCGGCGCGGGCGCGCGCCCGGCGCGTGTGGCTGCGCGCCACGTGCTGGTACAGCTCGCTCTCGGTGACGATGGCGAGCTGCGATTCGGCCACGGCGAAGCCGCTGAACAGCGGCGCCACGGTGAGCGCCAGCTTCATGCTGCCGCCGGCGAACTCGGCCCAGCTGTCGACCGGTACCGGCTTGATGCCGTTCTCCGTCAGGAACTGGTGCATGGTCTCGCGCCGCCCCAGGCTTTCGGCGGAGAGCAGCACGCGGCCGGGGTAGCTGGCGAGGTAGTCCGCCAGCTTCTGCAAGGGGTTGTCGGCCCGCCGCTCCACCGCCAGCGGCGGCAGGCCGGTCGGGGCCGGCTCGGCCGGGCACTCGAAGCGCGGGTAGGGCTTGAGCGCGGCCATCAGCTCGTCCGGGCGCAGCACGATCTCGCCGGGTGCCAGCACCGGCCGCTCGGTGTCGCCACGCGCCATCTGGTAGCGCTCCTGCACCTCGTGCCAGAACGTCTCGGCCGCACCGCCCACGTCGCGGTGGGTCACCACCAGTGCGTCCTCGCCCAGGTAGTCGAACAGCGTCGAGGTGGCGTCGAAGAACAGCGGCAGGAAGTATTCGATGCCGGCCGGCGACATCCCGGCGCTGACGTCGCGGTAGATGCGGCTCTTGGACGGGTCCCCCTCCATGCGCTCGCGGTAGTGCTGGCGAAAGGCGGTGACGCCGGCCTCGTCGGTCGGGTATTCGCGCGCCGGCAGCAGGCGGATTTCCGGCACCGGGTACAGCGTGCGCTGGCTGTCCGGGTCGAAGGTGCGCAGCGTGTCGATCTCGTCGTCGAACAGGTCGATGCGGTAGGGCAGCGCCGAGCCCATCGGGAACAGGTCGATCAGCCCGCCGCGGATCGAGAACTCGCCCGGCGCCATCACCTGGGTGACGTGGGCGTAGCCGGCGGTGACCAGGTCGGCGCGCAGCTTGTCGGCGTCGAGCCGGGTCTTGACCTGGAGGAAGAAGGTGCGTCCCAGCAGGTAGCCCACCGGTGCCAGCCGCGTCATCGCCGTCGATACCGGCGCGATCACCACGTCGCATTCGCGCTGGCGGATCTGCCACAGCGTGGCCAGCCGCTCGCTGACCAGGTCGGCGTGCGGCGAGAAGTGGTCGTAGGGCAGGGTTTCCCAGTCGGGCAAGAGCGCCACCCGGCAGTCCGGGGCGAAGAACGGGATTTCCGCCTTGAGGCGCTGCGCGCTTTGCGCGTCGGCCGTCAGCACCAGCACGATCGGGCCCTGGCCTGCCAGTTGGGCGAACAGAGCGGCGTCCAGTCCTTCGGGCAGGGGGGCGAGCCGGGTCTTCTGGCCGGCCGGCGGTAGCGGGGGAGGAGTGGTCAACATACGACTTCACAAGGAGGGGACTCGCGGTATTATACCAGCCTGCCTTCCCGTGCAGCCGGGCGGCATGATGCGGCCAACGCGACGATAACAATGACAAGGGCTCGCCGGCATGGCGGCTCACTACAAAGGATTTATGGTGAACAGAAAGGAGTGGCTGGCTTCCTGCCTGGCGCTGCTGGTATTTCTTTCCTCGCTGCCCCTGTGGCCGGACACGGCCGGAACCCCGCCGGGTCCGGCCAGTTTCATCCCGCATGGCCTGTTCCTGCTGTGGATGGTGCGCCGTCCCGCCGGTTTGGTCTGGCTGTGGCCGCTGCCGGCCTGGGCGCTGGCGAGCCAGTGGGCCGGGCCGCTCTGGGCCGGCGGGCTGGCGCTGTCGCTCTATCTGATGGCCGGTGCTACCCGGCTCGCCGGCATCCACCACTCCCGGCTTGCCCTGAATTCGCTCTCGGCGCTGCTGCGCCTGCTGGCGGTGCTGTTGCTGGCTCCGGCCGCCGTGACGGCCCTGCTGCTGTGGGGGCTGCAGGAGCTCACCGGGGCCGAGGTGCCGCTCTCGCAGGCGCTGCTGCAATACGGCGCACTGGCCCTGGCGCTGACCTTGTGCGTGCCGGCGGCGTTCGCCGGTGCAGAAGACAGCCGGCGCCGCTACGTCGAGCTGATGCTCATCGCGCTGCTGATGCTGTCGCTGTGGGCGGCCGTGCTTGGCGTCGGCCATCTTCCCCTGGTGCCGATCTACCTCTTGCTCTACCCCTGCTTGCTGTGGGCTGCCTGCCGCGCCGGCATCGGCGGCGCGACGCTGCTGGGGCTGCTGATCCTGGTGCTGGCGACGTTTCTCGACGGCCCGTCGTTCCAGCCCGTTCGCCTGCCGGCCAACGGCATCGTGCTGAACCTGGCGCTGGTGCTGTCGGCGCAGCTGGTGGCGACGCAGTCGGAGGCGGCGGCGCACCGGATCCGTCAGCTGCAGGACTCGCTAGCGCGCTTCGAGGCCTTGCTGCGGAACAGCCCCAACGTGATGTCGCTGAAGGACCTGGAGGGGCGTTACCTGTTGGTCAACCGCGCCTATTCGCAGGCGCTGGGCAAGACGCCGGCCGAGCTGATCGGCAAGAGGAGCGTCGATTTCCTGCCGCCGGAGGAGGCGCGGCAGGTGGTCGAGCAGGACCGCCAGGTGCTCAATGCGCTGGAGTCGCGCCAGTATGAACAGATGCTGACGCTCGACGGGCTGCCGAGTGACTTCCTGGTGACCAAGTTTCCCTTGTTCGACGCCAACGGCCTGCCCGCCGGCATCGGCTGCATCGCCACCGACATTTCCCAGAACAAGCGCGAGCGGCAGGCCAAGCAGGAGGCCGAGAGCCGTTACCATGCCCTGATCGAGCAATCGCTGGTCGGCATCTACATTCTGCAGGACGAGCGGCTGGCCTACGTCAACGACAAGCTGGCCGAGATGCTGGGCTACTCCTGCGAGGCGCTATTGGGGCAGAGGATCGAGAAGGTGCTGGCCGGCGAGGAGCGGCAGCGGCTGCGCCAGCAGATCCACCACCGCCTGAGCGAGAACATTCCCATCATGCACTTCGCCACGCGGCTGATGCGGTACGACGGCCAGCCGCTCGACGTGGAAATCCACAGCCGGCTGTTCGAGTATCGTGGCCGCGGCGCCATCATCGGCGTGGTGGTCGACATTTCAGACCGGCTGCAGGCCGATGCCAACCAGAAGCTGGCCAGCAAGGTGTTCGAGAACGCCGCCGAGGGCATCCTGATAACTGGCGCCGACTACCGCATCATCGCGGTGAACCAGGCTTTCACCCGCATCACCGGCTACCTGCCGGAGCAGGTCATCGGCAGGGTGTCGCGCATCTTCCGCGACGACAACAGCTGGAGCGCGGCGATGCTGGACGGGCTCTCGCGCCACGGCCACTGGCAGGGCGAAATGCTGGATAGGCGCCGCTCGCACGAGTGGTATCCGGCCGAGTTGTCGATCTCGGCGGTGCGCGACGACGCCGGCGTGGTGACCAACTACGTCGGCGTGTTCGCCGACATCACGGTGCGCAAGCAGGCCGAGGAGCGGCTGCAGTTCCTCGCCAACCACGATCCGCTGACGCGCCTGCCCAACCGCAGTTGGCTGATCGCGCGGCTGGAAGACCGTATCCAGCAGCTGGCGGGCTCCGGTCAGAGCGTGGCGGTGATGTTCCTCGACCTCGACCGCTTCAAGCTGATCAACGACTCGTTCGGCCACCAGACCGGCGATGAGCTGCTGCGCGAAACCGCCAACCGGCTGGAACAGGTAGTGGGCGGTCGTGGCGAGATCGCCCGTCTCGGCGGCGATGAATTCACGCTGCTGGTCAGTCATTTCGCCAGCCAGGCCACGCTGTCGACCCTGGCCGAGGACATCCTGGCGGTGTTGGCGCAGCCGTTGCGATTGGAGGGGCAGGAGCTGATCGTTACCGGCAGCCTCGGCATCAGCGTCTATCCCCATGACGGCAGCGACGCCCGCACCCTGCTGAAGAACGCCGACGTGGCGATGTACCGCGCCAAGGAGGCGGGCAAGAACACCTACCAGTTCTTTGCCGCCGAGATGAACGCCCAGGCGATCGAGCGGCTGCAACTGGAGAACGGGCTGCGTCAGGCGCTGGAGCGCGGTGAGTTCGAACTGCACTACCAGCCCATCGTGGCGGCGGCGACGCACCGCCTGGAGGCGCTCGAGGTGCTGCTGCGCTGGCGCCATCCCGAACTGGGCCTGGTGTCGCCGGTGCGCTTCATCCCGCTGGCCGAGGAGACCGGCCTGATCCGCCCTATCGGCGACTGGGTGATCCGCCAGGCCTGCCGCCAGCTGGCTGACTGGGACTGCCACGGCCTGCACGTGCCGCGCCTGGCGATCAACCTGTCGGCGCGTCAGTTCGAGCAGCAGGGGCTGATCGTGCAGGTGGCCGGGGCGCTGGCCGAGGCCGACATCGCGGCGGGGCGGCTGGAACTGGAAATGACCGAGAGCATGGTGATGCAGAATCCCACCGAGGCGGTGTCTCTGCTGGGCGAGCTGAAGGCACTCGGGGTGCGGCTGTCGATCGACGATTTCGGCACCGGCTACTCCTCGCTGTCCTACCTCAAGCGCTTCCCGCTCGACACGCTGAAGATCGACCGCTCCTTCACCGAGGGATTGCCGGGCGACGGCGACAACGCGGCGATCGCCGAGGCGATCCTGGCGATGGCGCGCAAGCTGTCGTTCAGCGTGGTGGCCGAGGGGGTGGAAACCGAGGCGCAGGCGGCCTTCCTCTGTGCCAAGGGCTGCCAGTTGCTGCAGGGCTATCTGTTCAGCCGGCCGTTGCCGGCAGCGGAACTGACGGACTGGCTGCGCCGGCACAGCCCGCCAACGAAAGCCCACGTCGGCACGATGGCAAGCTGAGGCGCGGCGATGGCGGTACAATAGCCGCCATTTCCGTTTCCAGGCTTCTTTACATGAGCAACAAGCGCCTCATCCACGGCTTTCACGCCGTCAACGCCCGGCTGTGGCAGAACCCCAAGAGCCTGCTCGAGATCTGGCTCGCCGGCGGCCGCCAGGACGCCCGTGCCCAGGCGGTGCTGGACAAGGCCGGCGCGGAAGACATCAAGCTGCACATCGTCGACAAGGCGCGCCTCGACAGCATGAGCGGCAACGCCCGCCATCAGGGCGTGGTGGCGATGATCGACGCCAGCCGCAGCCACGTCAGCCTCGACGACGTGCTGGAACACCTGTCCGAGCCGCCGCTGTTGCTGATCCTCGACGGCGTTACCGACCCGCACAACCTCGGCGCCTGCCTGCGTGTGGCCGACGCCATGGGCGCCCACGCCGTGATCGCGCCGAAGGACCGCTCGGCCGGCCTCAACGCCACC
The DNA here is from genome assembly GCF_000527175.1 of Pseudogulbenkiania sp. MAI-1. NCBI lineage: Bacteria > Pseudomonadati > Pseudomonadota > Betaproteobacteria > Neisseriales > Chromobacteriaceae > Pseudogulbenkiania > Pseudogulbenkiania sp. MAI-1. The sequence continues at coordinate 736,587 of NZ_AZUR01000001.1, forward strand.
GTGTCCAAGGTGGCCTGCGGTGCCGCCGAGGTGGTGCCCTACATCACCGTCACCAACCTGGCGCGCACGCTGCGCGACCTCAAGGATGCCGGGGTGTGGATCGCCGGCACCACGATGGAAGCCGACACCGACCTCTACCACTTCGACGCCGCCGGCCCCTTGGCCTGGGTGATGGGCTCGGAAGGCGAGGGCATGCGCCGGCTGACGCGCGAACACTGCGACGTGCTGGTGTCGATCCCGATGTTCGGCAGCGTCGAGAGCCTCAACGTGTCGGTCTCGTCCGGCATGGTGCTTTCCGAGAGCCGGCGCCAGCGCGTGCTGAAGGGTGAAGCGCAGGGCTGAGTTGCCCGGCCGCTTTCAGTCTCAAAACACCCCCGCCCTGTGCGGGGGTGTTTCGTTCGACCAACATTGACCGAAGCGCCGCTGCCCGGAAACTTTCTGCCTTGTTCGCTGCTCTTTTCAAATACCCTATGGGGGTATATTATTGGAAAGAACCGTCAAGGAGAACCGTATGCACCGCCGTCGTTTCCTGGAATTGTCGCTGGGGCTGTCCGCCCTGCCGCTGTTGGCCCGTTCCGCCTGGGCAGCTACCCCGCCCGCCATGCCGGGCATGGACCATGGCGAGCATGCCGGCCACGACATGGCGGCGATGGCGGGCGACAAAGCCGCCGTGACGCTGCCGGAAGGCCGCCCCTTGCCGCAACTGGTGCGGCTGGCCAACCGCGGCGGTGTCGGCAGCGTCAAAGCCGAACTGGTTGCCGCGCCACTCGAAGTCAAGCTGGCGCCGGGGCGCAAGCCGACCACCTTCTGGGCCTACAACGGCTCTGTGCCGGGGCCGCTGATCGAGGCCTACGAGGGTGACACGGTGGAGATCGCCTTCACCAACCGCCTGGCCCAGCCCACCACCATCCACTGGCACGGCATGCCGGTGCCGGCCGAGCAGGACGGCAACCCGCACGATCCGGTGCTGCCGGGAGCCTCACGCCGCTACCGCTTCACCCTGCCCAAGGGTTCGGCCGGCACCTACTGGTACCACCCGCACCCGCACGGCTACACCGGGCAGCAGGCCTACATGGGCCTGGCCGGGGCCTTCATCGTGCGCCGCCGCGACGACCCGCTGGCTCGCCTCCCCGAGCAGTTGCTGATCCTGTCCGACCTCAAGCTCGATGCCGACGGGAGTATCGCCGCCAACTCCATGGCCGACCGTCACGACGGCCGCGAGGGGCAGTTCGTGCTGGTCAACGGCGCGCTGCGCCCGACGCTGGCGCTGGCCGAGGGCGAACGCCAGCGTTGGCGTATCTGGAACGCCACCAGCGCGCGCATCCTGAAGATCGCGCTGCCGGCGCACGAGGTGTACCTGGTCGGCACCGACGGCGGAGCGATCGCCGCGCCGCGTCGCATCGAGTATCTGCTGCTGTCACCGGGCGAGCGCGCCGAACTGGTGGTGACCGGGCGCTTCAACGCCGGGAAGACGCCCGGTCTGGTGGCGCTGCCGTATTCGCGCGGCAAGGCGATGCACCCGGAGCAGGACAAGGTGCTGCCGCTGATGACGCTGACCCGTCAGGGGCGCCGGGCGAGCGCGCCGCTGCCGGCCCGTCTGGCCGAGGTACCCGCCTTGCCGGCACCGGCCGTGAAGCGGCGCGTGGAGTTCTCCGAGAACATGGCCGACCCGAAGGCGATGTTCCTGATCAACGGCAAGACCTACGACATGGCGCGCATCGATTTCGAAGGCAAGGTCGGCCAGGTGGAGGAGTGGGAGATCGTCGGCAACGCCCACATGGACCACCCTTTCCACCTGCACGGCACGCAGTTCCAGGTCGTGGCGCGCACCGAGGATGGCCAGTGGCGCGACGAACCGTTCCGAGCGTGGCACGACGTGGTCAACGTGGCGGCGGGCGAGAGCGTGCGGCTGCGTTTCCGCCAGGATTTGCCGGGCCTGCGCATGTTCCACTGCCACATCCTCGAGCATGAGGACCAGGGCATGATGGGGCAGCTGCTGGTGCGCGCCTAGGCCTCGGCCGTTCTCTACTGGGCCTAGACTGAAAGAGGGGCGGCCTTTGTGCGGGCCGCCGGATACGTCACAATGCCGGATTGCCATCCCCATACCGAGGAGTCGTCATGCAGTGCTGTGACCAGGAAACCCCGGGCAGCGACAAGCTGGTCGTGCAACCCAACAAGAGCGCCCTGCTCAAGCGCCTGGCGCGGATCGAAGGGCAGGTGCGCGGCATCAGCGGCATGATCGACGGCGACCGCTACTGCGTCGACGTGCTGACCCAGATCGCCGCGGTGAAATCGGCGCTGGACGCGGTGTCGCTGCAACTGCTGGAAAACCATATGAAAGGCTGCGTGGCGCAGGCGCTGCGCGCCGGCGACGCCACCGGCGTGGTGACCGAGCTGATCGACGTGGTCAAGAAGGTGCGCTGACGCTGCCGCCCTGGGCGGCGGGAGGTGAACATGGACAAGCTGGTGCGCGGGTTGCGCCTCGCGCTGTGTTGCGGGCCGCTCTTCGCGGTGGCGGCGCCGATTCCGTTCAACATCTACATCCGGCTCGACACCGGCATGAGCGAGGCTGAGGTACTCGAGCTGACCGGGCCGCCCGACTACGTCAGCGATGGCGGTACGGTGCGCTACCGCACGCGGCACGGCTTCGCCTGGGGCGACCGCAAGAGCATGACCTGGTACGCCGACGGCGCCGAACCGCATACCACCACCATCACCTTCCGCAATGGGCGGGTGAGTGATATCGAGCGACACAAGAAGTTCTGAGAAAGGAGTCTTCATGGAAAAAATCATCCTGCATGTCGAAGGTATGACCTGCAACGGCTGCGCCAACAGTATCAAGAACGCGCTGGGGGGCCTGGAAGGAGTGCGCCAGGTCGAGGTCGACCTGGCGAGTGGCAAGGTCGAAGTTTTGTGCGACGCCGGTATGCCGACACGCGGCATGCTGGCGGAGGCGGTGAGTGATGCCGGTTACGACGTGGTCGGCTGAGAGCTTGTGAATAAATCTGCTGTGCCCCCCAATCCCGGCCCTGCGATGCTCGCCGTACCATTTGTACGGCTGTGCTTCTCGATCCGGCCTTGGGGCGCTCGCAACGATTTCTTCAACAAGCTCGGCACCGTGGTTTAGACGTTTCGGTATCCACACCACAGCCGCCGGACCTGAATCAACGGTCCGGCGGCTGTTTTCATTGCCGTGGCGCGCAAAGGTGCGTAGAATTCTGCGGTTCTCAACCCTTGCCTTTTCGCTACCGCATGACGGAAAGGCTTTATAGCCACAAGGAGTTCACATGCGTCATTACGAAATCGTGTTCATCGTCCATCCGGACCAGAGCGAACAGGTTCCGGCCATGATCGAGCGCTACAAGGGCATGGTTCTGGCCGCTGAAGGCAAGATCCATCGTCTGGAAGACTGGGGTCGCCGTCAACTGGCTTACCCGATCCAGAAGCTGCACAAGGCTCACTACGTTCTGATGAACGTCGAGTGCCAAGCAGAGACCCTGGCCGAGATCGAACACGCCTTCAAATTCAACGACGCCGTTCTGCGCCACCTGACCATCAAGCTGGACCGCGCCGTGACCGAACCGTCCCCGATGATGAAGGACGAGAAGGCTAAGAACCTGCTGGAACCGCAACAGCCGGCTGCCGAGGCTGAAGTCGCTGCCTGATAGCGGCACTGCCTTGCAGAACCAGCTGGTACTGACCGCCGCTGTCGAACGCGAAGAGGCGCTGAGATACACCCCCGCCGGCTTGCCGGTATTGGAAATGTGGCTCAGGCATCAATCGCGGCAGCGTGAAGCGGGCTTCGAGAGGGACGTGAGCTGCGAAGTTCAGGCACTCCTGATCGGTGAAGCGGGCCGGAAGTTTTCCGGTAGCCTGGCAGGCAAGATGGTGACCGTCAGCGGTTTCCTCAGCCAGCGCAGCCTGCGCAACCCGCGGTTGGTACTGCATATCGAACACGTTGAATTTGTAAAAGGTTAGTCAAAATGGCTCGTCAACTCTTCAAGCGCAAGAAGTTCTGCCGTTTCACGGCAGAAGGCATCAAGGAAATCGACTACAAATCCGTTGATCTCCTGAAGGATTTCATCGCCGAAAACGGCAAGATCATCCCGTCCCGCATCACCGGCACCAAGGCTCGCTATCAGCGTCAGCTGACCACCGCGATCAAGCGCGCGCGCTTCCTGGCCTTCCTGCCGTACACCGACCAACACTAAGCCGGGAAAGGATCGACAAGATGCAAATCATTCTGCTCGAAAAAGTGGCCAACCTGGGTCAACTGGGTGACGTGGTTAAAGTCAAGGACGGTTACGCCCGTAACTTCCTGATCCCGCAAGGCAAGGCCAAGCGCGCTACCGCCGCCAACCTGGAAGCCTTCGAAGCTCGCCGCGCCGAACTGGAAGCCAAGCAAGCCGAAATCCTGGCCGATGCCCAGGCCCGTGCCGAGAAGCTGGCCGACGCCACCATCACCATCGCCCAGAAGGCCGGTGTGGATGGCCGTCTGTTCGGCTCCGTGACCAACGTCGACATCGCTGAAGCCGTTACCGCCTTCGGCGTGCCGGTGAAGCGTTTCGAAGTTCGCCTGCCGAACGGCCCGCTGAAGGCCATCGGCGAGTATGAGCTGGAAATCGCCCTGCACCACGACGTCGTGGTGGCGATCAAGGTGGTCGTGACCCCGGAAGCCTGATTCCCGGTTACCCGCCTGACGAAAAAGCCCGCACATGTGCGGGCTTTTTCTATTTCCGAATCCAGGCGGATCGAGATGGCTTAGAGCCGTTAACAAAACCCAGTGCAACGGTCTTGGCTAGGCGTGCGGCTGCAGAAAACGAGGCGTAGCCGAAGTTTCTGCGAAGCTACAGTACAAGTAGTACGGCCAAGCCGCACAACAACGCCAAGAGGGTTTTGTTAGCGGCTCTTAGTCACCCTGCAGTACGATGCGCGCCTTCAGGCCGGGAGCGCCGCCTTCGGCGATGGCGAGCAGGCGGTCGATGTTGGGGTGCTTGCCGGGATTGAGGCGAGCGTCGGCGGTATGCTCGGCGTAGAGCGCCAGCCCTTCTTCCGCCGCTGCGCGGTCGATGTGGCCGAAGCGCTGTACCAGCGCGTAGTAGACCTTGACCGAGCCGGCGGTGCCGGGCTGGTTTTCCAGGCGGGCCTGCTGCTCGTCGTGCTCGTCGAGCAGCACCAGCGCGGCGATGCCGGTGGTGTCGGGTAGGCTGGCCAGGATGTCCTTAAAGCTGGTTGTGGTGGTCATCACGTTTTCCTCGATGGTAGGTGGGATGGGGCAGGGCGGCTTGTCCTCGGCATCGCCGTCGATGGGGTGCAACACGCCCTGAAATGCGGTGTCGGCCTCATTTTACCATCACGCTCCGCTGAGCCGTTTTCGCAAACGATGGTGGAGGGTGCTGGCTCCGGCGCTGTCGGAGGGGGAACGAAGGGCGAGGCTTGAAATTCCTGGCACGCGGTTTGCTTTATAGGTAGCGGTTGTCCAGCGTGCCGCTGCCATGATGCAGGGGTAAGGGGGAGTTTTGCACCGATTTGGTGTCATTCCCGTGTAGTTATGGTGATTTATGCACCATAGCAGTGCACGCAGCAGAGCCAAGTCTGCACTTTCAGCCCGCCGAGGCCAGAAGTGGAAGCAATAGGGGAGAACTAGAACGGCTCAGCCGTCATCTCGCGAAAAGAAGGTTGGCCGAAGCGTTTCGGCCAACCTTTCGTTTTTGGTGCCGCCCGTTCTGTTTCAGGGCCGGCGGCCCGTCATGCCGTTTTATTCAGCCCGCCTTCCATACACAGGACCATCGCCTGGGCTCGAAAGGGAAGGGGCTTTCAGGGCTGCTCGCCTTGCAGGTAGCGTTTGCTCATGGCGCGGAACAGCTCGGTGCCGGCTTCGCGCAGCAGCTCGAACAGCACCATCTCGCGGCTCACCAGCACCGCGCCCGCGTCGCGCATGCGTTGCAGTCCCAGCTCGATATCGTGCGGGGAACGGCTTGCCACCGCGTCGGCGACGACAAACACCTGCTTTCCGGCTTCCAACAGTTCCAGCACCGTCTGCAGCACGCAGACGTGGGTTTCCATGCCGCACACGATGACCTGGGGACGCGCCAGCAACTCGTCCGGCAGGCACTCGCCGGCCACGCAGGAGAAATGCCGCTTGGCCACCACCGGCGCGGCGGGGGCGGCGGCCAGCAGTTCGGGCACGGTATGGCCGAGCCCCTGCGGATACTGTTCGGAGAACACCACCGGCAGCCCGGTGTCGTGCGCCACGCCGAGCAGCCAGCGCACCCGGGCGATCATGCCAGCGGGGTCCACCACCGCCGGCACCAGCTTTTGTTGGACGTCGACCACCAGCAAGGTGGCGTTGTCGCGTTGCATCAACATGAGGTGTATCCTCGTTCCGTGACGAACCAGCCTTGAGCCTAGCAGCCGTGCCGCCGGCACCGCAAGACGGCGTCGGACCAAGGGCTATCCCTTGATGGGGCGCTCGGGGAAATGTGGCACCATCGCGCCATCGACAATAGCACGCGCGTGGACGCTGGCGGTTCGCGACGCAGGAGGAGAGATGGCCATGTTGCAGGGCGCGTATCGCGAGTTTCACCAACGCTTGCAGGAACATGTCGAACCGCGGCGGATTTACACCGACCCGCTTTCCACCCTGGCCTACGGCACCGATGCCTCCTGTTACCGGCTGACGCCGAAGATCGTGGTCAAGACCCAGGACGAGGCCGAAGTGCGGACCATCCTCGCGCTGGCGGCCGAGCTCGCGCTGCCGGTCACCTTCCGCGCCGCCGGCACCTCGCTGTCCGGCCAGGCGGTGAGCGATTCCATCCTGGTGGTGGCGAGCTACGGCTGGAAGGGCATCGAGGTGCTCGACGGCGGGGCGGCGATCCGGCTGCAGCCGGGTGTGGTCGGCGCCGCCGCCAACGCCGCGCTGGCGCCTTTCGGGCGCAAGATCGGCCCGGACCCGGCCACCATCAACTCGGCCATGATCGGCGGCATCGTCAACAACAACTCCAGCGGCATGTGCTGCGGCACGGCGCAGAACAGCTACCAGACCCTGCGCGCCATCCGCGTGGTGCTGGCCGACGGCACCGTGCTCGACACCGCCGACGCCGCGAACGTCGCGGCGTTTCGCGCCAGCCACGCCGAGCTGCTCGGGCAACTGGCGGCTCTGGCGGCGCGGGTGAAGGACGACGCCGAACTGGCCGCTAAAATCCGCCGCAAGTACAAGATGAAGAACACCACGGGCTACAGCCTCAATGCCCTGGTGGACTTCGTCGACCCGCTCGACATCCTCGCCCACCTGATCGTCGGCAGCGAGGGCACGCTGGCCTTCGTCTCCGAAGTGACCTACCACACCGTGGTCGAGCACGCCCACAAGGCCTCGGCCCTGGTGTTCTACCCCACCATCAAGGCCGCCTGCGACGCGGTGCAGGTGCTGGCGCAGCACAAGGACGTGGTGGCGGCGGCGGAACTGCTGGACCGGGCGAGCCTGCGCTCGGTCGAGAACAAGGTTGGCGTGCCGGAGCTGATCAGGACGCTGTCGGAAGACGCCGCCGCGATCCTGATCGAAACCCGCGCCGCCGATCCGGCCGCGCTGTCGGCCAACGTGGCGGCGATCACCGGTTTCATCGGCCATATCGACACCCTGACCGGCGTGAACTTCACCGACGTGCCCGCCGAGTACACCCAGCTGTGGAACATCCGCAAGGGCATGTTCCCCAGCGTCGGGGCGATGCGCGCCGCCGAGACCACGGTGATCATCGAGGACGTGGCGTTTCCAATCGAGCACCTGGCTGAAGGCACCTTGGCCTTGCAGGCGCTGTTCAAGCAGTTCCGCTACGACGAGGCGATCATCTTCGGCCACGCGCTGGAGGGCAACCTGCACTTCGTGTTCACCCCCAACTTCTCCGGGGCCGAAGAAGTCGCCCGCTACGAGGCCTTCATCGAGGCGGTGTGCCGGCTGGTGGCGGTGGACTACGAGGGGGCGGTCAAGGCCGAGCACGGCACCGGCCGCAACATGGCGCCGTTCGTCGAGATGGAATGGGGCCCGGTGGCGTACCGCGTGATGCAGGAGATCAAGGCGATCTTCGATCCGCAGGGCCTCCTCAACCCCGATGTGATCCTGACGCGCGACGCCCTGCTGCACGTCAAGGACCTCAAGCCGATCCCGGTGGTCGACGCCCTGGTCGACAAGTGCATCGAGTGCGGCTTCTGCGAAGTGATGTGCCCGAGCCGCGCCATCACCCTGACGCCGCGCCAGCGCATCGTCGCCAACCGCGAGATGGCGGCACTGCGCAGTGCCGGAGATGCTCCGGAGCGCCTGGCCGAGCTGGAAGCACTGTACCAGTACGCCGGCGACGAGACCTGCACCACCTGCGGTCTGTGCGAAACCGCCTGTCCGGTCGGCATCAACACCGGCAAACTGACCTCGCAGATCCGCCAGAGCCATCAAACCGACGTCGGCCGGGCCGCAGCCAACTGGCTGGCCGGTCACTACGACACCGCGACACGTGGCGCCCGGCTCGGTCTGAAAGTGCTGGACGCGACTCACGCCGTGACTGGCGATGCCGTCACCGGCGCCATGATGCACGGCCTGCGCCGCGTGTTCGGCCGCCGCATTCCGCACTGGACGCCGTACTTCCCGCGCGCGGCGGCCAAGCCGCGCCTGGCCGAGGGCCGCTCCGCCAGCGAGCGCAAGGTGGTGTACCTGCCATCCTGCCTCACCCGCACTTTCGCCCCGTCCACCGCCATGCCCGATCCGCGTCCGCTCAACGAGGTGGTGGCCTCGGTGCTGGGCAAGGCCGGCTACCGGCTGATCTATCCGGCCGGGTTGGACAATCTGTGCTGTGGCACGCCGTTCAAGTCCAAGGGGGCGCTGGACGCCGCCGCCGCCAAGCTGGCCGAACTCAAGGCAGCGCTGTTGGCGGCGAGCGACAACGGCCGCTGGCCGGTGATCGTCGACAACGGCGTGTGCACCGCGGCGATGCTGGACGGCATCCGTGACGAGCGCCTGCACATCGTCGATGTCACCACCTTCATCGAAACCGTCGCCGCCGAGCACCTGGAGTTCGCCCCCCTCGACGAGCACGTCGCGCTGCACGTGGTGTGCTCGATGAAGCGGCTAGGCCAGGGCGCCACGCTCAACGCACTGGCGCGGCGCTGCTCGAACCGGGTCACCGAGCCCGCCGGCATCACCTGCTGCGGCTTTGCCGGCGACAAGGGCTTCTCCCATCCCGAGCTGAACGCCTCGGCGCTGACCGGGCTGAAGGAGCAGGTGGGCGGCTGCTGCGGCGGCTTCTCCACCAGCGCCACCTGTGAGATCGGCCTGTCGGAACATGCCGGCATTCCCTACCAGCACCTGATGTATCTGGTGGATAGGGCGACGCGCAGCAAGGGCTGAGTCGGGGCTGGTGCAACGCGACAACGCCGCCCTTGGGGCGGCGTGATCGTTGTCAGCTTGGCCGATACGTTTGTCTGTGTTCGCAATGGCCGTGGAGGAGGGCTCGTTTGTCCCGCTTCATGGCGTAGGAAACGGTACCGTGTCCAGTTGCTCTAGACTATGAGCGAACACGCCCGGATCACCTCCCAGCGCTGCGGTGACCTGTGCCCCAGCGGCAAGCAGTAAGCGGCAGGCGTTGCGCATGGGGGCAACCGAGCCGATGCGCTCCTTCGGTCCGGACACGGTCAGTGCCCCTTGTAGCTCCTGCCCGATGCCGAAAACCGGGACGGATGCTGAGGCGGTTTCCGGATCGCGCTCACCATAAGATACGCACCACAGCCGTTCTCGTGCTTCTTCAAAGCCTTTCGGGTGCGGCTGACTGAAAGCTTGCAATACCTTGCCCGATGCACCGTGTTCGATGGGAAACCGTTCTCCTTCCCGCACCGAAAAGCGGACGGTACGTGATGGCTCCACCCGATGCAGCACGATTCGGCTGTTACCCTGCCGGACGTAAAATGACGACGTTTCGCCGCTTTCTTTGGACAACTGCTGTAGCACCGGCTGGATGACGTGCTTTACACGGAAGGAGTCCTGATAAATCTGTGCCAGTCGCAGTGGTTCGGGGCCGACCGAGTAATTGCCGTCGGGCAGCTTGCGTACGAAGCCGCCGTACTCCAATGAACCGAGCAGGCGCAGGATCGTGCTCTTGTATAGTCCGGTTCGACGCGCCAACTCAGCGAGAGAGACTGCTTCCTCTCCTGCTCTGAAGCAGTGAAGAATGGAAAAGGCACGCTCCAGGGCCGCTACACCGCTGGCCTTGCCCCATTCGGTGTTTTGTTCGTCAGTATGCTGTTCTGTCATGCAGTCCATGCTAGTAAAGCCATTCCATGGCCGTCAAGCTCCTCATCCCGTCTCTGATCTGAGTGCTTTCCTGGCAGGCCTTGTCTTGCTGCTGTGATGTGCCTTTCATCTCCGGATTGTTTCGACCGGACTTGTCGTGGGCACCGTGTCTACCTGGCGCCATCCTTTCATGTTCCGTTATGTCGTCGCGAGCTGGCATGTCATTTCCCTGTTCCCTTGCCTGGCACAGGCTTGACAAGCCGTAGTCACCTCCCTATAGTCATTTCAATAAACAGAACATCGTTCTGTTAGACAGAACGTGCGAATGGGGCGATGGCGCAGTCCCGTCAAATGAGGTCGCCACCAGAAGGAGTTCGGGATGGAGGAAGAAGTGGACGTTTTGGTCAGTGAAGTCGGTCCGCGTGACGGGCTGCAGAGTATCAAGCGGGTGATGCCGACCGAGGTGAAGCATCGCTGGATCAAGGCGCTGGCTGCAGCCGGCCTGCGTGAGATCGAAGTGGGATCGTTCGTGTCGCCCAAGCTGCTGCCGCAGATGGCCGATGCCGAAGCTGTGGTGTGCGAGGCGATCAAGATTCCGCGACTAAAGGTGCTGGCGCTGGTGCCCAATCTGAAAGGGGCCGAACGGGCCATCGCGGCTGGTGCGCCCAAGCTGACGCTGCCGGTCTCGGCCTCACGCGAGCACAGCCTGAAAAACATCAATATGACGCCGGAACAAGCGATCGCCCAGGTGGCGCAGTTACGTGCACTGTGTGACAGCTTGCCTGCCGGGCAGCGTCCGGGGATAGAAGTGGGTATCTCCACGGCCTTCGGCTGCACGCTGGAAGGCCCGGTCTCCGAGGACTGGGTGATCGAGATGGCGGTGATGCTGGCCAACAACGGCGCCGATTCGATCGGCCTTTCCGATACCACCGGCTATGCCAACCCGGCCCAGGTACGCCGTCTGTTTACCCGGCTATTTGCCGAAATCGGCGACAAGGCCGGCGGCGCTCACCTGCACAACACCCGCGGCCAGGGGCTGGCTAACGTGGTAGCCGCCCTGGAAGCCGGTGTCACCACCTTCGATGCCTCGCAAGGCGGGCTGGGTGGCTGCCCGTACGCACCCGGTGCCACCGGCAATATCGTCACCGAAGACCTGGTGTTCCTGCTGGAGTCGATGGGGCTGCGCACTGGCGTCGATCTGGACAAGTTGATCGCTGCCCGTAGCTTGATTGCTGAAGGACTGCCCGGCGAGCCGATCTACGGCTTCGTACCGGATGCCGGTCTGCCCAATGGATTCGTCTATGCCGGGGGGAGGGCAGCCGCATGAGTATGAAACTTCCCCTGGAAGGCGTGCGTGTCGTCGAATTCGTGCACATGGTGATGGGACCGACCTGCGGTTTGCTGCTGGCCGATCTGGGCGCCGAGGTGATCAAGGTCGAACCGGCGCCGCAAGGCGACAACACCCGTCGCTTGAGCGGTTCGGGTGCCGGCTATTGGATGACCTACAACCGCAACAAGAAAAGCTTGGCCGTCGATCTCAAGTCCGTCGAAGGCATGGCCGCCGTCACGGCGCTGCTCGCTACTGCCGACGTGGTGACAGAAAACTTCCGCCCTGGTGCGATGGACAAGCTGGGCCTCGGTTACGAAGACGTCAAGGTGTTGAATCCGGACGTGATCTATTGCTCGATGAAGGGCTTCCTTCCGGGGCCTTACGATCACCGCACTGCGCTCGACGAAGTGGTGCAGATGATGACCGGGCTGGCCTACATGACCGGACCGGAGGGCCGTCCGCTGCGGGCCGGAGCCTCGGTTAACGACGTCATGGGCGGCATGTTCGGCGCGGTGGCCATCCTCGCCGCGCTGTACGAGCGCAAAAACACTGGCAAAGGTCAGTTTGTGCAGTCCGGCCTGTACGAGAACTCGGTGTTCCTCGTTGCCCAGCACATGATGCAGTACGCGGTCACCGGCAAACCGGCCGCGCCGATGCCGAGCCGGATTTCGGCATGGGCCATCTATGACGTCTTTGCCACCGGCGACGGAGAGCAGGTGTTTGTCGGGGTGGTCAGCGATTCTCAATGGCAGGTGTTCTGTGAAGCGTTTGGCTTTTCCGAACTGGCGGCGGATACGACGTTGGCTCTGAACAACCAGCGGGTCGAGGCACGCGACCGCATCCTGCCGGTGGTGCGCGAGCATTTTGGTCTCATGGGCAAGCAGGAACTGATGGCCATCTGCGAGCGGGCCGGCCTGCCGTTTGCGCCGATCCGGCGTCCGCAAGACTTGTTCGAAGATCAGCACCTGCTGGAGTCGGGCGGCATGACCCCGGTCACCTTGCCCGATGGCCGCAGCGTCATGGTGCCGATGCTGCCATTCGAGATGGATGGCCGCCGCTTCGGTGCACGGCTGGATGTGCCGCTGCCGGGCAGTCACTCCCGTGAGTTATTGCAGGAGTTGGGTTATTCGCAGCAAGAGGTGGAACGCCTGTTGGCGGCCAAGGTGGTTTTAGACAATAGAGGAGACATGCAATGAAAAGACGTCCATTTTGCACTTTGCTCGGCCTGATGGTGCTCAGTGTTGGCCTGTCGCAGGGGGCGCTGGCCGAAGACAAGTGGCCGAGCAAGCCGATCCGCCTGATCGTGCCGATGACCCCGGGGGGCGGTACCGACATCCTGGCGCGGCAGATTGCCGAAAAGATTGGCGCCTCTTCCAAGTGGACCATTGTCGTCGAAAACAAACCGGGTGCCGGCGGCAACATCGGGCTCGATGCGGTGGCCAAGGCAGCGCCTGACGGTTACACCATCGGGATGGGACAGTCGTCCAATCTCACGGTGAATCAGGCCATCTACCCGAAGATGCCGTTCGACGCGCAGAAGGATTTTGCCCCGATCTCGCTGGTGGCGGCGCAGCCGGTGGTGCTGGTAGTACGTGCCGATTCGCCTTACCGCAAGATGGCCGACCTGGTGAGTGCGGCAAAGGCCAAGTCCGGGAGTCTGACGATGGCTTCGGCGGGAGCGGGGACGATAGGTCACTTGTCCGGGGAACTGCTGGCCGATCGTGCTGGAGTCAAGTTCGTGCATGTGCCTTACAAGGGCATCGGCCCGGCGCTGACCGATCTGCTGGGAGGACAGGTCGACTTCACCTTCAGTACCCCGGCATCGGTGGTAGGCATGTTGAAGGCGGGAAAGCTGCGTGCCCTCGCGGTGAGTTCGGCTAGGCGCGTCAACATCTTGCCGGGTATCCCCACGATCGCCGAATCGGGTTACCAGGGTTTCGTCACCGAATCGTGGTATGGCCTGGTCGCGCCCAAGGGAACCCCGGCAGCCGTTGTCACGGCCTTGAACGCCGAGGTGGCCAAGGCGCTGAACAACCCCGCTATGGTCGAAAAACTGGTGGCGGAAGGTGGTCAACCTCGCTGGACGGCTCCGAAGGATTTCTCGGCCTTGATCAAGGCGGATCAGGACAAATGGGGATCCATCGTGCGCCAAGCCGACATCAAGCTGGATTGAAACAGCCAGACGGGATAGTGGCCTAGCTCGGCTATCCCGTGCGGGCCTCCTGTTGCATGTTGTATAGCGAGTAGAAAACCTATTGGAGGAGAACGCCAACATGAAATTCCTGAAACGGGCCGTCGCACTGGCTGCAGCCTGCACCACCTTGGTCAGTGGGCCTTCCTACGCAGACAAGCCGGCGACCATCATCGTTCCCTACGGCGCGGGCGGTACCGTCGACATCTCCGCGCGCATCGTCGCCCAGGGGCTGTCAGAAGCCGGAAAGACGGCCATCGTCGAGAACCGCGCCGGGGGTGGAGGCGTGATTGGCTGGGGGGCCGCCGCCAAGGCTGCGCCGGATGGCCAGACTCTGCTGATGATCGATACCTCGTTCGCCATGGCGGAAGCCTTGCTGCCGGGGCTGCCCTTCGATCCGAAGAAAGACTTCGCGCAGATCACCACCGTGGCGAAGGTACCGTACGTGATGGTGGTGACCCCGTCGTTGCCCGTCAAATCGGTGAAGGAACTGATTGCCCTGTCCAAGGCGAAACCCGGTTCCATCTACTACGGTTCCGGAGGTACCGGATCATCCACTCATCTGGGAGCCGAGCTGTTCCAGAGCCTGAGCGGAGCGGACATCACCCACGTTCCGTACAAGGGTGCCGCCGCGGCCATGCAAGACCTGATGGGTGGCCAAGTGCAGGTGTTGTTCACGGCGATTCCCACCGCACTGCCGCATATCAAGTCCGGTAAGCTGCGCGCCCTGATGGTATCGAGCGCCAAACGGGTGGCCTTGTTGCCCGATGTGCCTTCTGCTCCCGAAGCCGGAGTACCCAAGATGATTGCCGATAACTGGGTCGGTCTGGCCGTCCCGGGCGCCACCTCCAAGGAAATCATGGCGAAGTGGCACAAGGACATCGCCGTTGCGCTGAAAGCCCCCGCGTCGCACAAGCGTTTCGAGGAACTTGGGCTGACGGTCGTGGCTAACTCGCCAGCGGAAGCTGCCGGGTTTGTCGGCAGTGAAATCAAGCGTTGGGGCGACTTGGTCGGGAGCAACAAGATCAAGCCCGAGTAACGTGTCTGACGCCATGGCTGGGAATCGTTGTTCCTGCCGTGGCCAGAGGAGTGCCGATGTTTCTGTTCCAACAGCCCACGGTGCTGGAGACCGAGGTATTCAGCGCCATGCCCTTACAGTTGCGCCGTGACCGGCGTTCGGCCTGGGCGGATGCCAACAAGGCCGGTGCCTGTATCGATTGCTTTCTCGAGGGGCCGGTGTTCGACACGGACGGCAACCTCTATGTCACCGATATTCCCCACGGTCGCGTTTTCCGCATTTCACCGGACGGGGTGTGGAATACGGTCGCGGAATACGACGGAGAGCCGAACGGTCTCAAGTTCCACCCGGACGGCGATCTGGTCATCGCCGATTACCTGAACGGGCTGATGCGGCTGGATCCGGTGTCGGGTAAGGTCACGCCGTGGCTGACGCGCCGCAATGCCGAGCGCTTCCGAGGCGTTAATGACTTGGTGTTCGCGACCAATGGCGACATGTATTTCACCGACCAGGGGCAGACCGGTCTGCATGATCCGACTGGGCGGGTTTACCGGCTGTGCGCCGATGGCCGGCTCGATCTGTTGCTCGATAACGTGCCCAGCCCCAACGGTGTTGCGCTGTCGCCGAACGAACACGTGCTGTACGTGGCCGCGACACGTGGCAACTGCGTCTGGCGCGCGCCGCTGATGGACGACGGCAGCGTGTCGAAGGTCGGTCAGTTCTTTACCTTTTATGGCGCTAGTGGCCCGGATGGTCTGGCGACCGATCACGACGGCAACTTGGTGGTGGCGCATGCCAGCCTGGGGGCAGCCTTCGTGTTGAACCAGCGCGGGGAGCCGCTCTACGTGCTGAAGAGCGTGGCCGGGCATACCGTCACCAACATTGCTTTCCAGGGTGTGGACAAGCGGACGCTGTATCTCACCGAGGCCGAGACCGGCACCATCCTGCGTGCAGCGCTGCCAGCTAGCGGTAGTTAACAGTCAAACCGGCCCCTCTTCCCCTTGAGGGATAGGACAACGACAACGGGCCGGTTGATCAATGGAGAATGGAGACAATTCATGAGTTCAGTAATAAAGGGTCCAAAGGATTTCTGGACCGGCGTACTGTACGTGCTGGTTGGCGGGGCAGGGGTGTATATCGCCCAGGATTACGGCACGGGAGAAGCGGCCCGCATGGGCCCCGGTTACTTTCCCACCGTGCTGGGTGGCCTGCTGCTGCTGTTCGGCCTGGTTGCCATAGGACGTTCTTTCTTCCGCGCCGGCGAAGCGATCGGCCATATCCCCTGGAAGCCGATCAGTTTGGTGATCGGTGCCACGGTGCTGTTCGGCCTGTTGCTCAGGCCGGTGGGACTGGTTGTCGCCATGCTAGCGCTGATTCTACTCAGCGCCGCCGCCAGTAGCCAATTCCGCTTCGAGTGGCGCGCCAGCGTGGCCATGATTGCGCTCATCGCCGCGTGTTCCCTGGTATTCGTCAAGGGCCTGGGTGTGCCGATGCCCCTGCTCGGTTCCTGGTTCGGTGCCTGAGAGGGACGTGCGTCATGGATTTGCTCAATAGTCTCATCATGGGCCTGCAAACGGCGGGCAGTCTCGCCAACCTGATGTACTGCCTGATAGGGGTGTTTCTCGGCACCGCCATCGGTGTGCTGCCGGGGCTGGGGCCGACCGCCACCATCGCCATGCTGCTGCCGATCACCTTCGGTTTGCCGCCAGAATCGTCGCTGATCATGCTGGCCGGAATTTACTACGGTGCCCAGTACGGTGGCTCCACCACCGCCATCCTGGTCAACCTGCCGGGCGAGGCCTCGTCGGTGATCACCGCGCTGGATGGCTACCAGATGGCCCGTCAGGGCCGCGCCGGCAAGGCGCTGGCCACCGCGGCCATCGGCTCGTTCTTCGCCGGTACCGTATGCACCGTGCTGATCGCGGTGGCGGCACCCGCGTTGGCCGACGTGGCGCTCAAGTTCGGCCCGGCCGAGTACTTCTCGCTGATGGTGTTGGGCCTGGTCGCCTCGATCGTGCTGGCCAGCGGTTCGCTGCTGCATGCCTTGGGCATGATCATGCTCGGCCTGCTGCTGGGCATGATCGGTACCGACGTCAACTCTGGCGTGATGCGCTACACCTTCGACGTACCGGAACTCTCCGATGGTATCAGCTTCGTCGCCATCGCCATGGGGGTGTTCGGCCTGGGCGAGATCATTGCCAACCTGCAGCACGAAACCACGCGTAGCGTCATGCAAAGCAAGGTGGCCGGCCTGATGCCGAGCCGGGACGATCTCAAGCGCATTGTCGCCCCGGTGCTGCGTGGCACCGGGCTGGGTGCGGTGCTGGGCATCCTGCCGGGGGGCGGTGCGATGCTGGCTTCGTTTGCCTCGTACGCGCTGGAGAAGAAAGTTTCGAAGAACGCGGCCGAGTTTGGTAATGGCGCGATCGAGGGCGTCGCCGCTCCCGAAGCGGCCAACAACGCCGGTGCGCAGACCTCGTTCATTCCGATGCTGACTCTGGGGATTCCGTCCAACCCGGTAATGGCGCTGATGATCGGGGCGATGATTATCCAGGGCATCCAGCCGGGGCCGTCGGTCATCACCGAACAACCGGTGCTGTTCTGGGGCCTGATCGCCTCGATGTGGGTCGGCAACCTGATGCTACTGGTGCTGAACCTGCCGCTGGTCGGGCTGTGGGTCAAGATGATCTCGGTACCGTACCACCTGCTATATCCGGCGATCCTGGTGTTTTGTGCGATCGGGGTGTTCAGCCTGAACAACACCGAGTTCGATGTCTACCTGATGGCGGTGTTCGGGGTGCTGGGCTATGTCTTCCGCAAACTCGAGTGCGAACCGGCGCCGCTGATGCTGGGCTTCATCCTGGGGCCGATGATGGAAGAGTTCCTGCGTCGCGCCTTGTTGCTGTCCAAAGGGGACCCAATGGTGCTGGTTAGTCGTCCGCTCAGCGCCACGATGCTGGTGCTGGCCGTGGCGGCGCTGGCTGCTGTGCTGTCGCCAGTCGTGCGCAAGAAGCGTGAAGAGGCTTTCCACGAGGAAGACTGACCCTATGCCAACACGCCGCCATTCGTTTGAGGTGGCGGCGCCATGCTTAACTCAAGTAAAGGCAAGACATGCTGGAGTTTTTGTTAGATGCCACCTTCTGGCTGGCCGTGGTGCAGATCATTGCCATCGACATCCTGCTGGGCGGCGACAATGCCGTGGTAATCGCGCTGGCCTGCCGCAAGTTGCCGGAAGCACAGCGCCGCAAGGGGATTTTCTGGGGCGTGGCCGGGGCCATCGGCCTGCGCATCGTGCTGATCTTCTTTGCGCTGCAATTGTTGTCGCTGCCGTTCCTGAAGGTGGTCGGCGCGCTGCTGTTGCTGTGGATCGGCGTCAAGCTGCTGCAGCCGGAAGACGACGACGGCCACGGCAACATCGAGGGTAGCGCCCATCTGTGGGGCGCGATCAAGACCATCATCGTGGCCGACGCCGTGATGAGCCTGGACAACGTCATCGCCGTGGCCGGCGCCGCCAAGGGCGAGCTGGGGCTGGTGGCGTTAGGTATCGTCATCAGCATCCCGATCATCGTCTGGGGCAGCCAGTTCGTGCTCAAGCTGATGGACCGTTTCCCGGTGGTGATCACGCTGGGCGCGGCCTTGCTAGGCTGGATCGCCGGCGACATGGTGGTGGGTGATGTGATGGTCAAGCCCTACCTGGCCGACGCGCCGCACTGGCTGCACTACGCCTCGGCTGCGGCGGGTGCGGTGTTGGTGGTGGCGGTCGGCAGCACGCTCGCCAAACATCAGTGCGGGGTTCCGCCGGTGCAGCTTGAACAGGCGGTGGGCATTCCGGCGGAGGAGCCGCTACGTGAACGATGAGGAACGGATCATGCTGAAAATAATGATGCCGGTGGACGGCCCGCTCCCGCAGCCATCCCGGGTGAGGGCCGGGGATTGATAATGGTGGCGTTGGGGCCATTGCCGGGCTGGCTTGGCGACCGATCATCCGGGATATCCCATGCATTTATCCAGTGATTCGACTCCTTCTGCCGCCCGGGTGCAACAGCCAGTCTGGTCACCGCTCAGGCAGCCGGTGTTCCGCCTGCTGTGGGGAACCTGGCTGACAGCCAACATCTGCATGTGGATGAACGATGTCGCCGCGGCCTGGCTGATGACCTCGCTCAGTTCCACTCCGGTGATGGTTGCGTTGGTGCAGGCGGCCTCGACCTTGCCGGTCTTTCTTTTGGGCGTGCCCAGCGGTGCATTGGCGGACATTGTCGATCGGCGCCGCTACTTCATCGTCACCCAGTTCTGGGTGGCGGCGGTGGCAGTGGCCTTGTGCCTGACCACCTTCCTGGGCGTGCAGAGCGCACCGTTGCTGCTGGTGCTCACCTTTGCCAACGGCATCGGCCTGGCGATGCGCTGGCCGGTGTTCGCCGCCTTGGTACCGACGCTGGTGCCTCGTCCGGAGTTGCCCGGCGCACTGGCCCTCAACGCCGTTGCGATGAACCTGTCCCGCATCATCGGCCCGATCGTGGCCGGCGCTGTCATCGCCGCCGGCGGAAGTGGCCACGTGTTCCTGCTCAATGCCGTGCTGTCGATCTGCGTCGGCCTGCTGCTGCTGACTTGGCGCTACGAGCAGAAGATCAGTGTGCTGCCCAGCGAGCGATTCTTCGGTGCAATCTGGGTGGGGTTGCAGTATGTCAGGCAGTCGCCCGAGATCCACGCCGTGCTGTGGCGGGTGTTCACCTTCTTCACGCTGTCCATCGCCTTGTTGGCGCTATTGCCGCTGATCGCCAAGGGTTTCCCGGGCGGTGACGCCGGCACCTTCACCCTGCTGCTCGCGGCGATGGGCGGAGGCGCCGTGGTCGCGGCATTCATGCTGCCGCGCCTGCGCCAGATCATGACGCGCGATACGCTGGTCGCCTACGGCACCTTGCTGCATGCGGCGACGACGTTGATCGTCGCCCTCGCTCCTCATCCCTGGCTGGCCACGCTGGCGCTGCCGGTCGCCGGCATGGCCTGGATTTCGGTGGCCAATTCGCTAACCGTATCGGTGCAGGCTGCGTTGCCGGATTGGGTCAGGGCGCGCGGCATGTCGATCCACCAGATGACCATGATGGGGGGCAGCGCCTTGGGGGCCGCTCTGTGGGGGCAGGTGGCCACCTTCGCCGATGTGCGTCAGGCACTGGTGCTGGCGGCTGCTGCCGCCGTGGTGGGGCTGCTGGCTACCCGCCGCTTCAAGCTGGGTGGGCTCACCGGTGAAGACAAGACGCCGGTGCGCCTGTGGCAGGCGCCGGAAGTGGCCATTCCGATTGAGCCGGAGCAGGGGCCGGTGCTGATCACGGTCGAATATCGCATCGATCCGGCCCGTGCTGTGGAATTTGCCGAACTGATGCGCGAGACGCGGCGCGCCCGGCTGCGCAATGGTGCGCTGTCGTGGGAACTGTTCCACGACACCTCCGAGCCCGGTGTCTACATCGAACACTTCACCGACAGCTCGTGGGTTGAATACATGCGGCGCAACCAGCGCGCTACGGCGGCAGACATTGCGCTGCGGGAGCGACGCCACGCCTTGCACCTTGGGGAGGAACCTCCGCGCATCCGGCGTTATATCGCCGAGCCAATGGCCCGGGGCTGATGGGGCTCCAGGCCGGCATCCATGCCACCGGGTTCAAGTGAATCCGGACAAGTGGCCGAAGGGGGCCCTTGTGGGCAAGGCCCGGTCTTTGTCATGATGGTCGGCGGGGACGGCGTCGGCGATCCCGAGCCGTCTCCGCCTCATTCACCGGAGACCCCATGAGCTATCCCATCCGCCGCGTCGAGCTTGGCGACGCTCCGGCCTTGCAGGCCCTGTTCTGCTGCCCTTCGGTCATTCGCAACTCGTTGCAGCTGCCGTATCCCTCGCTGGCCCACTGGGAGAAGCGCCTGGCCGAGATACCGGACGATACGCACGCGCTAGTGGCCTGTGACGGCGCCAACCGCGCCATCGGCTATGGAGCCCTGCTCCAGGCGCCGCAGAAGCGCCGATCCCATACCGCCTCGCTGGCGCTGGTGGTGCACGAAGATTGGCAGGGCAAGGGCGTGGGGCGCCAGTTGATGGGCGCGCTGCTCGATTACGCCGACGACTGGCTCGGCCTGACCCGGCTGGAACTGCACGTCTACGCCGACAACGAGCGGGCCATCGCGCTCTACCGGCAGCTGGGATTCGAAGAAGAAGGGCGCTTGCACGCCGACTCGTTCCGTGACGGCGAGTACGTCGACGGTCTGCTGATGGCACGATTGCGCGGGGCGCTGGCCAGGCGTGGTTGAGGATCGGCGCAAGGGGCATCGGCCCCGCCGCCGCACACACAAACAACCCGCACCGTGACGACGCGGGTTGTTTGCTTCAAGGCTAGGCCGAAGCCGTGGCTACAGATCCTGCCCCTCGACGATGCCGTCGTGGGTGGCGGAATGCCTGGGCAGGATCAGGTTCAGTACGATCGCCAACAGCGAGCACAGGCCGACGCCGGCCAGTCCGAACGAGCCCAGCTTCAGCTCCAGCCCGCCGATGCCGGCGGTCAGCACCACCGAGATGATCACCAGGTTGCGCGGCTCCATCAGGTCGACCTTGGCTTCGATCAGCGTTTTCAGGCCGATCGAGGCGATGGTGCCGAACAGCAGTACCATGATGCCGCCCATCACCGGCATCGGGATCGACTGCAACAGCGCGTTGAACTTGCCGAAGAAGGCCATGGCGATGGCGAACAGCGCCGCCCAGGTCATCACCACCGGGTTGAAGTTGCGCGTGATCATCACCGCGCCGGTGACCTCGGCGTAGGTGGTCACCGGCGGGCCGCCGATCAGGCCGGCCAGGCACACACCCAGGCCGTCGCCGCTCAGCGTGCGGTGCAGGCCGGGGGTCTGGGTGTAGTCCTTGCCGGTGACGCCGCCGATCGCCATCACGCCGCCGATGTGCTCGATGGCCGGGGCGATCGCCACCGGCAGCATGAACAGCGCCGCCGCCCAGTTCACTTCAGGGCTATGGAATTGCGGCACCGCGAACCACGGTGCATTGGCCAGCTTGGCGAAATCGACCACGCCCAGCAGCGCCGCCACGATATAGCCGACGGTGACGCCGGCCAGGATCGGTACCAGCTTGAACATGCCGCGCGCGAAGATCGACACCACGATGGTGGTGGCGAGCGACACCGCGGCCAGCAGCAGCGAGGTCTCGTACGGCATCACCTGCTGGCCGCCGGCGCGGCCCATCGCCATGTTCGAGGCGGCGCCGGCCACGCTCAAGCCGATGATCATGATCACCGGGCCGATCACCACCGGCGGCAGCAGGCGGTTGACCAGCTCCATGCCGCGCCACTTGACGATGGCGGCGAACACGAAGTACATGAAGCCGGCGCAGAACAGGCCGAACATGGTGGCGCCCATGCCCCAGGTCTGCATCGAGTAGATGATCGGGCCGATGAAGGCGAACGAGGAGCCGAGGAAGATCGGCACCTGGCGGCCGGTGGTGAGCTGGAACAGCAAGGTGCCGAGGCCGGCGCCCAGCAGGGCCATGGCCGGGTTGAGCCCG
Organism: Pseudogulbenkiania sp. MAI-1; assembly: GCF_000527175.1. Taxonomy (NCBI): domain Bacteria; kingdom Pseudomonadati; phylum Pseudomonadota; class Betaproteobacteria; order Neisseriales; family Chromobacteriaceae; genus Pseudogulbenkiania; species Pseudogulbenkiania sp. MAI-1. The sequence goes on from NZ_AZUR01000001.1 coordinate 758,945, forward strand.
GTGAGCAGTGGCACCAGCACCAGGGCGCCGAAGGCGACGAACAGGATCTGGGCTCCCGATACCGCCGTCTTGAGTTGTTGGAACATGAAAGCCCCTTATTGTTAGCGTTGGGTAGTGGATTCGGAGCCTGTGAAGGAAACCGCCGCGCGCGGTCCTCTGCGAGCGCTCCGCAGGCGCCAAGCGGCACCGTAGCCCCGTTCAGGGATGCGCAGCCGATTCCCCACAAGCGCTCAGTTGTGCTTGGTGCCGAAGATCTTGTCGCCGGCGTCGCCCAGGCCCGGGATGATGTAGCCGTGCTCGTTGAGGTGGTTGTCGAGCGAGGCGGCCACGATCTGCACGTCTGGGTGCGCGGCATTGACCACCTTCACGCCTTCCGGTGCTGCCACCATCACCACTGCCTTGATGTGCTTGCAGCCCTTGCGCTTCAACAGATCGATGGTGGCGACCATCGAGCCGCCGGTGGCCAGCATCGGGTCGATGATGATGGCGATGCGCTCGTCGAGGTTGTCGACGAATTTATCGAAGTAGGGCACCGGCTCCAGCGTCTCCTCGTTGCGGTAGAGCCCGACCACGCTGATCTTGGCCGACGGCACCAAGTCGAGCACGCCGTCCAGCATGCCGAGGCCGGCGCGCAGGATCGGCACCACGGTCACCTTCTTGCCCTTGATCTGCTGCACCTCGATCGGGCCGCACCAGCCCTCGATGGTGACGGTCTCCAGCTCGAAGTCGCGCGTGGCCTCGTAGGCCAGGAGGCGGGCCAGCTCCTGGGTCAGCTGGCGGAATTTCATCGTGCTGATGGCGCCTTCGCGCAGCAGCCCGAGCTTGTGCTGCACCAGCGGGTGGTGCACTACGGTGATGTTCATGCGGCTTCCTTGCTCGTGAAAAAACAGCCGGGGTCCCGCTTCGGGATACCGGCTGTTTGGCATTGTGTCCGGGAATGGCAGGGTCGCTGCCGCTCTCGCGGGATTAAACAGGTATTTACGCCATGGCGCGATTTTAGCCTTTTTCCCACTGGTAAATCCATGGCAACAAACCCTCGACAGGGAGCGGGGCCGAACACAGGTAGCCCTGCACCGCGTCACAGCCGAACTCGCTCAAGAGTGCCAGGTCGGTGGTGTCTTCCAGTCCCATGGCCACGGTGAACAGGCCGTGGCTCTGCGCCAGGCGCAGGTTCTCCTGCAGGATGGCGCGCAGGTGAGGGTTGCTGCCGGCGCCGTGCACGAAGGCACGGTCGATCTTCATTGCTGAGAACTGCTCGCCGTTCAGGCGCGTGGCCACGCCGGTACCGATGCCGTATTCGTCGACCGCGACGCCGAAGCCGCGTTGGCGCAACTGGCCGAGCTGCTCCTCGGCCAGTTCCCAGTGCTGGCGCAAGGTATTCTCGGATAGCTCGAGGATCAGGCTGGATGCCGGCAGGCCGACGATGCGGCACTTGCTTTCCAGCAGGTCGGGCAGGTTGCGGTCGGTCAGCGACAGCGCCGACAGGTTGATCGACACCGCCAGGTCGTGGCCGTGGTCGAGCCAGTCGCGACAGGCGTACAGCGATTTTTCCAGGATCAGTTCGGTCAGCTCGCGGATCATGCCACGCTCTTCCATGATCGGCACGAAGGTGACCGGCGACAGCACTCCCAGCGCCGGGTGGCGCCAGCGCGCCAGCGCTTCCACCCCGATCACCTTGCGCGAGCTCAGCTCGACCACCGGCTGGAAGTAGGGCTCCAGCTGATCGTTGACCAGCGCCCGCCAGATTTCATCGATCGACATGGCGCTGGTGCTCGGTGGGTACGGTGCGCCGAGGTCTTGATAGGGCAGGAATTCGTTCGTCATGGCAATGGTATGGCGGATGATGCAGAAAATTCCGCCATTGTATGACGAACGAAAAAAACTGTCTGTCGCCGACGACAAAAAACCCGGCGCGTCGGCCGGGTTGTGGTGTCACAGGCGCACTATCACGCCTGGGTGATGTCCTTCAGCAACTCCTGCAGTTCGCCGGACTGGTACATCTCGTACATGATGTCCGAGCCGCCGATGAACTCGCCCTTGATGTAGAGCTGCGGAATGGTCGGCCAGTTGGAGAAGTCCTTGATACCCTGGCGGATTTCCGGATCCTGCAGCACGTCGACGGTCAGAAAATCGTCCACGCCACAGGCCTTCACGATCTGCACCGCGCGCGCGGAGAAACCGCACTGAGGGAACTGGGCCGAGCCCTTCATGAACAGCACGACCGGGTTGCTGGTAACGGTTTGCTTGATGGTTTCCTGGATATCCATGGATGGCAGAATCCTTGCGTTGGTTTGAGGCTGGCCGCCGGCGAGCAGGGGGTGGGCCTGATCTTCGACGCAATACCCGAGTGTTTCAATGGGTTATTTTACGGTCAGGCCGGCAGCGGGTCAATTTGCGCCACACCGGCCCGTGGCCGCTGATCGGTTGGTCGTGGCGAACGGCAGCCCGCCACGGCCCGGCCTTCGCTACCGCCGCTACGCTTTCTTGCGGGTCAGCACGGCGGCGAAGAAGCCGTCGGTATTGTGTTGGTCCGGCCGCAGCGCCAGGTAGTCGCCCATCTCCAGCGGAATCTTCTGCTCGGCCAGTACGTCCGACACCGGCACCAGTTCGAAGTCCGGGTGCTCGGCGAGGAAGGCCTCGACGATCGCCTGGTTCTCCTGCGGCAGCAGGCTGCAGGTGGCGTACACCAGGCGCCCGCCGGCCTTCACCAGCCGGCTCGCCGAGGCGAGGATCGACGCCTGCTTGGCATTCAGTTCGGCCACGCTCTCCGGGCTCTGGCGAAACTTCAGGTCGGGGTTGCGGCGCAAGGTGCCCAGGCCCGAGCAGGGCGCATCCACCAGCACGCGGTCGGCCTTGCCGGCCAGGCGCTTGATACGGGTGTCGTTCTCGTGCGCGATCAGCTGCGGGTGCACGTTGGACAGGCCGGAACGCGCCTGGCGCGGCTTGAAGTTGGCAAGGCGCTTTTCCGACACGTCGAAGGCGTACAGCCGCCCGGTCGAGGCCATCTGCGCGCCCAACAGCAGCGTCTTGCCGCCGGCGCCGGCGCAGAAGTCCACCACCATCTCGCCGCGGCGCGCGCCGGTGATCAGGCCCAACAGCTGGCTGCCCTCGTCCTGTACCTCGATGCTGCCGTCCTTGAACAGCGGGTGGCGGTTGAGCGCCGGCTTGCCCTTGAGGCGGATGCCCAGCGGCGAGTACGGCGTGGGCTCGGCCTCGAAACCGTCGCGGCGCAGCGCCAGCAGCGCCTCGTCGCGCTTCATCTTCAGCGTGTTGACGCGCAGGTCGAGCGGCGCGCTCTCGATCATGCCGCGGCCCAGCGCGACGATCTGTTCCGGGGTGTTTTCCGACAGACGCTCGATCACCCAGGCCGGCAGCTCGGCCTGCACCGCCAGCTCCTCCGGCAGCGTCTTGCCCTTCAGCTCGGCTACCCACTCGCGCTCCTCCTCTTTCAGGCTGCTGCCGAACTCCTTCAGGTTCAGCCCGCGTACGCGCGCCAGCGTGGCCAGCGCCAGGCGGCGCGGGGTGGCCTTCTGCGGCGCGATCACCGCCTTGAGCTGGCTGAAGCGGCGCAGGCAGGCGAAGGCGGTTTCGGCGATGACGTGGCGGTCGTTGGCGCCAAGGTTGGCGTGCTCGCGGAAATAGGCGCTCAGCACGGCATCGGCCGGACGATCGAAGCGGATCATCTTGCCGAGCACGGTTTCGATGTGGAAAAGCTGGGTCTGGTTGATCATCGTGGTTCCGTTATGGGTTTTCCGACAGAGACCAGACGGTCTTGCCGTTGATGTCGATGCGGCGGGCGCGCTGGTCGATCGTCTTGTCCTTGTCGACGCGCAGGATGCGTACCGGGAGGTTGGCGTAGTCCGGTGCCAGCCAGAATTCGGTCAGGTCGTCGCCGTTTTTGGCGCGGAACACCACCACGCGCAGCGCGCCGTGATCGGGCGGGTAGCGGGTCTCGCCGCCCGGGGCGAGGGGATAGTCGTACACCTTCTTGCCGGTGGTGATGCGCTGCCGTGGGGACAGCTGGCGGCCGCCGGTCAGCGCCAGCTGGTAGCCCAGGCTGAGAATGTCCTGGGTGCCGGGGGCGAGTTCGGCCTGCTTGTCGCCGTGGTCGCCGTAGGCGAGGGTGTTGGCGGGCCAGTCGAAGCGGGCCGATTCACGCTCGTTGTCACCGCGCCAGGCCTGGTAGGCGAGCGGGGTCAGGCCGCCCTTGCCGACGCTGCCGCGCGACTGGTAGCGCAGGCTGGGGCCGATGATCGGCGTCAGCCGCGCCTCCAGCGTGTAGCTGCCGCCGTTGCGCTGCCAGCTGATCTCGCCGTGACCGGCCATCAGGCTGCCGTAGTAGAACTGGTAGTCGACGCGCGACTGATCGGGAAAGCGGCGCGACGAGCCGGCGGCCTTGGCCTCCAGGCCGGCGACGTCGCCCGGTTCTTCTGGCGGCGTGGCGCTGGGCTCGGTGTTGTCTCCGCTCGACGGTTTCTCCTGCGGTGCTGGTGCCGGAGTGGCGTCGGCGGCGGCCACCAAGTCTTTGGCCGCAGGAGCTCCCTGGGCGCCGGCCTCCATCTCTTTGGCGGCGGGGGCCGTTTCGGTGACGGGCGCGGAGGCGGTGTCGGCTCGGGGCGCAACCCGGGCGCGATGGCGGCGCCCGGTCGCCGGGGCTGGCGTGGAGTGCACCGCAACCAGGCCGGAGGACGGCCCTGGCGTGGCGACGGGACGTTCCGCCGTCTCCAGCGTCATTGCTTGCATCGCCACCGACAAGGGCTGCAGCTTGGCCTCGGGTGTGCTTTCGGGGGCACGGCCCGGCAGCCGGTCGGACAGCAGCACCCCCAGGTGCAGCAGCAGCGATATCGCCAGCGCGAGCAGCAGGGGACGGTAAAGTCGCATGGAGGTTCGAGCGGTGCGGGAGGCGAAGCGTTCCCGTCGTCCGGTGTAGCTCAGGCCAGCGAGGGCGAGATCAGGCATTGTCCGGCGTCCTGGGAGCGGCCCTTGACCTTGCCGTCGACGATGGCCAGCTCGCCGGCAACGAAGCGGCGCACCGCTTCCGGATAGAGCCGGTGTTCGATCTTCAGCACGCGCGCCGCCAGCGTGTCTTCGGTGTCGTCGTCCAGCACCGGCACCACGCCCTGCGACACGATCGGACCGTGGTCGAGGTCGGCGGTGACGAAGTGCACGGTACAGCCGGCCACCTTGCAGCCCATGTCGATGGCGTGCTGGTGGGTGTGCAGGCCGGTGAAGGCCGGCAGCAGCGAGGGGTGGATGTTGAGCATGCGGCCTTCGTAGCGGCGCGTGAAGTCCGGCGTCAGGATGCGCATGAAGCCGGCCAGCACCACCAGGTCCGGGGCGTAGCTGTCGATCAGCTCGGCCAGCGCAGCGTCGAACGCCTCGCGGCTGGCGAAGGCCTTGTGGTCGAGCACGGCGGTGGGCACGCCGCGTTCGGCGGCCCAGGCCAGCCCGGCGGCGCCGGGGCGGTTGCTGATCACGGCGGCGATGCGCGCGCCGGGAATCGGCGCCTCGACGATGGCCTGCATGTTCGAGCCGCGGCCGGAAATCAGGATGACGATGTTTTTCATGGTGGTTGAGCGTAGGCAAGCGTCCTTGCCGTACAGACTACCAAAGACAAACGCCGCCAGCCCGTCAGCCAGCGGCGTTGTGTTGCGGACGGGGACGATCAGCCTACCTGGGTCTGGTGCTCGTCGCCGTTGCGCGCGCGGATTTCACCGATGCGGTACACGGTCTCGCCCTGCTCGGTCAGGAAGGCCGCCGCCTTGTCGGCGTCGGCGGCATCCACAATCACCACCATGCCGATGCCGCAGTTGAAGGTGCGGTACATTTCCTGCGCGTCGACATTGCCCTCGGCCTGCAGCCACTGGAACAGCTTCGGCAGCTCCCAGCTGTTGGCGTCGATCTGCGCCACGGTGTTTTCCGGCAGCACGCGCGGGGTGTTCTCGGTGATGCCGCCGCCGGTGATGTGGGCCATGCCCTTCACGGTGAGCTGCTGCATCAGTGCCAGGAGCGGCTTCACGTAGATGCGGGTCGGGGCGATGATGGCCTCGCGCAGCGTCTTGCCGCCGTCGAACTCGGCGTCGAGTTCCGGCTGGGCGCGTTCGATGATCTTGCGCACCAGGCTGTAGCCGTTGGAGTGCGCGCCGTTGGATTTCAGGCCCAGCACCACATCGCCCGGCTTGATGTCGCGGCCGGTGATGACCTGGCTCTTTTCCACCACGCCGACGGCGAAACCGGCCAGGTCGTATTCGCCCACCGGGTACATGCCCGGCATCTCGGCGGTCTCACCGCCGATCAGTGCGCAACCAGCCTGCTCGCAGCCCTCGGCGATGCCCTTGATCACGTCGGTGGCCTGGGGAACGTCGAGCTTGCCGCAGGCGAAATAGTCGAGGAAGAACAGCGGTTCGGCACCCTGCACCAGGATATCGTTGACGCTCATCGCCACCAGGTCGATGCCCACGGTGTCGTGCTTGTTCCAGTCGAAGGCCAGCTTGAGCTTGGTGCCCACGCCGTCGGTACCGGAAACCAGCACCGGCTCCTGGTATTTTTTGGAGATTTCCACCAGTGCGCCGAAACCGCCGAGGCCGCCGAGGACTTCCGGGCGCATGGTGCGCTTGGCGAACGGCTTGATGTTTTCGACGAGCGCGTCGCCGGCATCGATGTCGACGCCGGCATCACGGTAACTGAGGGACGTGGTGTTCAAGGTCAGCTCACTTTCTGTTTCGTAATCTTGCTGCGCCGCCCGGATCGGGGCTCGTGCGCGGTGGACATCGTCATGGACCGGTCGGCCCATGCCGGTGTCTGTGTTCTTCACCCCGCCAAGGCCCGCTCGTGGCGGATTCCGGAGCAGCGTCAGGTGCCGGTTCCGTTTCACCAGGCCGGGTGAAACGCATGCATCCGGGCGTCCGGTGGCAAGGGGTTTTCCGGCCGAGGCCGAAAAAAAGCGCCTGTATTTTAACCGAATTTCCGTTTGCACGCTGCCTTGCCGGCGCTTTTTTGCCGCCGCAGGCGCGTTCGGGCGTCCCGGCCGGCGCCGGCGGGTTTCACGACCCCGCCGGATCAGCGTAAAATCAGGCTTTTGACGACTCGGAGCCTATTTCAGTAAGCGAGCGAGCCAAAGCAGGTTGAGTGCGCCAGAAACGTAGGATGGGTGGAGCAAAGCGAAACCCATCGCTCGATGTCTGCCGGCACTCAAGATGCAAAGGCACAGCCGTCTTAATGAAATGGGCTACTTATTCCGGCCCTGCGCGCATTTTGGATCAACTGATACTCGACCTCACGCCCACGCCGCTTCCCGCCTTCGACAACTTCGTCGCCGAACGCAACCGGGAAGTGATCGCGGCGCTCACCCATCCGGGCGACGAGCGGTTCATCTATCTGTGGGGCGAACCGGGCAGCGGCAAGACCCATCTGTTGCAGGCCTGGATCGCCCACGCCGAGACGCTGGGGCGCGCCTCGATCTACCTCGACGGCCAGCGCGAGCATCTGCCCGACTTCGCGCGTGAAGCCAGCTTCATCGCCGTCGACCACGTCGACGACTTGGCGCCGGACGATCAGATCACGCTGTTCTCGTTCTACAACTCGCTGAAAGAGGGCGGCGAGAGCCGCCTCCTGATGGCCGGCCGCCTGCCGCCGATGGCGCTGGCAGTGCGCGACGACCTGCGCACCCGGCTGGGCTGGGGGCTGGTGTTCGAGGTCAAGCCGTTGTCCGACGCCGACAAGCTGGCCGCCTTGCACGCCCACGCCGCCGAACGCCAACTGGCGATCCCCGACGACGTGTTCCGCTACCTGCTGACGCACTGGCGGCGCGACCTCTCGAGCCTGATCGGCATGCTCGACCTGCTCGACCGTTATTCGCTGGCGCTGCGCCGCCCGATCACGGTCCCCCTGGTCAAGAACATCCTCCACACTGCCTCACCAGAACCATGAACCTCGCCCTTTTCGACCTCGACAACACCCTCATCGCCGGCGACTCCGACACCGAGTGGCCGAAATTCCTGATCAAGCGCGGCCTGCTCGACCCCGAGCACCACGCGCGCCAGAACGACTACTTCTACGAGCAGTACAAGGCCGGCACGCTCGACATCTACGAATTCCTCGACTTCCAGCTCCAGCCACTGACCCGCTTCAGCCGCGAAGAACTGGCCGAGCTGCACGCCGCCTACCTGGAAGAGCACATCAAGCCGATCATTCCGCAGAAGGCGCGCGAACTGCTGGCCGCGCACGAGGCGCAGGGCGACGTGGTGCTGATCATCACCGCCACCAACCGCTTCATCACCGGCCCGATCGCGGCCGAACTCGGCGTCGAGCACCTGATCGCGGTCGAGCTGGAAGTGGACGAGAACGGCAACTACACCGGCAAGCCGACCGGCGTGCCGAGCTATCAGGATGGCAAGATCACCCGCCTCAACGACTGGCTCGCCCAGCGCGGCGAGACGCTGGCGAGCTACGACAAGAGCTTCTTCTACAGCGACTCGCGCAACGACATCCCGCTGCTCTCCATCGTCAGCCACCCGGTGGCGGTCGACCCGGACGATACGCTGCGCGCGCATGCCGAGGACAAGGGTTGGCCGGTGATCACGCTGCGTTCCTGATCATCGGGCGGCTGTGCCTTTGCATTAAGATTAAGGCCGGGTGACCGGCCTTAATGTGATGGTCAGCCTGAAACCAACAGCCCAGCAGGCTACGCTTGCTGGGCTGTTGGTTTCAGGCTGACCATAGATTTCTTCGCCCGCCGTTTGCGTTCCGCCAGGCCAACCTTCAAGAGAAAGAACGAGAGACTCATGGACAAGCTGGAATCCTTCCTCGCCCGCGCCGAAGCCCTGCTGGCGCGCCTCGAACCGCTGCTGCCGCCGGCCCGGCCCGAACCGGACTGGAGCGCCCAGGCCTTCCGCTGGCGCCGCCAGGGCATGGCCGGCTGGCTCGAAGCGCTGCCCGCGCCGCACAGCGTGCGTCTCTCCGATCTCACCCACATCGACCGCCAGCTTGCCCAACTGGTGCGCAACACGCGCCAGTTCATCGAGCGCCGCCCGGCCAACAACGTGCTGTTGTCCGGCGCACGCGGTACCGGCAAGTCGTCCCTGATCAAGGCGCTGCTGCCCGAGTTCGCCGAGCAGGGGCTGCGTCTGATCGAGGTCGACAAGGACCACCTGGCCGATCTCGCCCAGATCGTCGATTTGGTCGCCGCGCGCCCCGAGCGCTTCATCCTGTTCTGCGACGACCTGTCGTTCGAGGAAGGCGACGACGGCTACAAGGCGCTCAAGACCGCGCTCGACGGCGGCCTGGCGCGCCGCGCCGACAACCTGCTGGTGTACGCCACCTCCAACCGCCGCCACCTGTTGCCCGAGCGCATGAGCGACAACCGCCAGACCCAGCAGCACGACGGCGAAATCCACCCCGGCGAAGCGGTGGAGGAGAAGGTGTCGCTATCCGACCGCTTCGGACTGTGGCTGTCGTTCTACCCCTTCGACCAGCGCGCCTACCTTGCGGCGGCAGCGCAGTGGCTAGAGCACTTCGGGCTGGAAATGGACGCCGAGGCCGAGCGTGCGGCGCTGCAGTGGAGCCTGACGCGGGGGAGTCGTTCCGGCCGGGTGGCGTGGCAGTTTGCCTGCGACTGGGCGGGGCGGGGTGAGGAGGAGAGGAGGGCGGAGTGAGGAACACTGCTAACACAAAGTTTCAGGAGCAGCGGAATGCGCCACATGCTGCTGCCGCAACGGCTGGAAGGCGCAACGTGAAATACTTGATTCGGCCATCGATTAGTGTGCCAAGCCGTTCCATAAAAGCATTCCGTCCAATTCATTGTGAATGATGCTCTTCCAGTTTTCAACGGAGAGCTTCCTATCAACCTTATTCGAAAGCCTGTAAAAGCGGGCAACGGCTCGTTGTAAGTTCCATCTTGGTCCATCACCATACAACCCTAAACCGGCAAAATTCATCAAGTTTTCAAGTGAGGTGAATTCCAAAAAGCATGACTTAGACAAATTAATCATGCCGCCAATTTTTCTTGGATCCTGATATTGCATAAATGAATTTATTGCTGATTGGTTCTTCACCTTTGAGCGGTAAGAGAGGTATCCAGCCGCAAAGGCACATAAAATAAGGCCGTCACAAAAGCGATACCGCACCTGTAGCTTATTGTTTTCTAATTCTTTGGCAATAATCAAGATTACTCCCCCTCCATAACCAACGCCAAATGAGTCGTGCGAAAGAGGGTAAAAATTAAGCTCGGAAATTCTAGGGCGCAACAAAGTCCTATGTACAAGAAACGAATTGGTTTTTGAAGAGTGCACTATGCTCTTCATCTGAAAATGCCGTTGATGGTTTAAGTTGTCTAGAAGAATGTCAAATCCATTTCTGTCGAAATCGGATTCGTGATAAATTATACTGCTACCTTTTGATAGGTATGAAAGTTGGACGTCATATAGGAAGCGGTGCTTAAGTAATTTTTCACGAATCACTGAATTCTGGGGCTTTTTCAGGGTTTCTTCTAGCATGTTCCAATGCCCAGTTTAATCGGTGCTGCGTGCGTAGCACGCATCATCTGTGTTGAACACTTGCAAATGGACTTCCTCCTATCGTAGTAATGAAAGTGTTTCGCGTTAACAACTCTGCTGCCCACAGGCCGGACTCCGCTGCACCCTCCGTGAACGGCATGCTCATGTAGTCACCGGCCAGCAAGAGAGAGGGGGCCTGCCTTGCGCACTGATCACGGTATCGGCGCAAATTGATCGCTCTCCCAATGTTTGAGCACGGCTCTGCCGCAGGCCATCTGTAAACCCGGCTTTGCGTCACATGCTGAGCCAAGGTTGGAAAATAATGGCTTGCATTTCGGACCGCCTCGGCGACAACCATCTCAGCCGGTAAGGACATCAACCGGCTTGCCCTGTCGTGACAGAACATCATGTTCAATAGGTGGCCTGTTACTCGGCATCCAAGGCGTTTGTTGTTCTCGATACCAATTGCAGCTATGCCGATTCGCTCTGATCGGGGAATCAACATCCCGTAGACGTCGTCTAATTCCTCAGGAAGCGCGAACTCTTCATCCGTGATGAGTCCCACATTGATGCTCGACGTGTATGGTGTTTCAAGCAAGTGGCGTGTCGGCGTATCAAGAAGGGGGGCGTCAAGCATCCTGAGGGCAATTGGCGCTGGCACGGCCAGGATTGCTCGATCTGCCAGGATATGGCCGGACGATGTCGTGATGACCACCTTGTCATCCGAGAACGAGATCTGGCTGACAGGTGTATTGAGCCGCACATCCAGATTCGCGGCTAAGGCCTCAGGTAGGCTTCCGAGGCCGTTATTCAACGTCAATGTCTTTGACCGGCGAAAGCCAAAGGCGGTCAGTACCAATCCGAGGGCCTGGGATGTCTCTTCCGGTGTCTGGAAGTAGAACCCTTGAAGCATGGGCTCAAAGAGGTAGTTGACGACATCTCGCATCGCCCCATGCCGCATCCAATCCGATACGCTTTGTTGGTCGAACGCAGCCCACTGGCTGTAGTCGCTCAACGACCTTTTCCGAAGGTCATTCCCCGCTTGGAAAGAATTCCAGCCGAATCTGAGCCAGGCACGCCAGCTCAACAGTCCGGACTTCAGCGCATCGAGAGGTCGATCCGCGCGCATCTTGCGCGGACTGCCTCCACGAATGATGGCGCTGTAATGTGAAGTTGGGCGTATTTGCT